>NZ_SJPQ01000001.1:983032-1310710 GCF_007859945.1 Pseudobythopirellula maris
GGTGCGAGATGTCGGTGTCGTTGGCTTTCGAGCCAATCGTGTTCGTCTCGCGGCCCATCTCCTGGGCGATGAACTCGAGCTTGCGGCCGCAATTCTCGCCCTTGGCGATCGTCGAGCGGAACTGCTCGATGTGGCTCTTGAGGCGAACGATCTCCTCGGAGATGTCGCTGCGGTCGGCGAAGAACGCCACCTCACGAACCAAGTCGGCCGGCTCGACCGTCACGCCCAACTTCTCAAGCGACTGGGCGACCCGATCTTGCAGGCGATCGCGGTAGCCATCGACCACCATCGGCGCCCGCTCCTCGACGCCGGTGAGTTGCTCGTGGATCACGGTGCAGTTGTCGCCCAAGTCGACAGCGAGCGCCTGCCCTTCGCTCTTACGCATCGATCCAAAGGCGTCGAGAGCCGATTCCAGGGCCTTCTTGATGACCGGCCAATCGGCTTCGGCGTCGGCCGCGGCGGCGTCGGGCGTGTCGACCACGCCAGGCAGCGTCAGCAGCGCTTCGATCCTGGGGGTCTCGCCGCTGGCGCACAGCTCGCCCAACTGACGCTGGTAACCCTTCAGCACGGCGGCGTTGAGGTGGTAGTCGTCGGCCGACGCCTTGCGTTCGACACGCACGTTGACCGTCACCGTGCCGCGAGCCGCGAGCTTGCGGACGAGGGCCTCGACCTGCGGCTCGAGGCCGTGGTAGCCGTCGCTCGAGCGGTAGTTGATCTTGAGATGCCGGTTGTTGATCGCCCGCACCTCGGCGGTGACGGCGATCGTGTCCGATTCCGCGCGGCCCTCACCAAAGCCGGTCATGCTGACGATCAAAGCGATGTTCCTCTTCGCCCGGGGGCGCGGTGTCGTGCGGCGAATGCCCAAGCGTGTGGGCTCAGAGCGAGAGAGCTACGGCGTTTCGGCGTCGGCCGGTTGGTCGGCGACCGAGTCCGAGTCCTCGGCGACCGAGGGGGCGACATCGGTCGGCATGTTGGCTTCGCCCGAGGCGGCCTCACCGGCGGGGTCCGTCCCCTCGGCTGGCGGAGCCCCGGCGCCGAGCCCCAGGCCCGGGGCCACGGGGGCGGCGATCACACCGCCGTCGTCGCCAAAGGCGTCGCCGCGGTGGTTGGCCCAGTACGTGGCCAAAACGCAGAGAATGATCCAAGCCGAGACGGCCCAAATCGTGATCTTGGTGAAGGCGTCGCCCGCCTTGGCGCCGAAGGCGCTGGACCCACCGGGGCCGCCCAACGCGCCGGCCAAACCGCCGCCGCGACCACGCTGGACAAGGACCAGCAAGATGATGAACAGGGACATAAGCCCCAGCGCCAGTTGGATCAGGATTTCCATGTCGATCGCCCGGGGCGAAGAATTGAGTTGAGGTGTGGGCGGGCTCCGATCCCGCCATCGATTCTTGTGGTCCGTCGCATCATCGGGGGCCGCTGCGCGAACGATCGCGTCCCGGCTCAGACCGCCGTGGCGATGCCGAGGAAGTCTTCCGCTTTGAGGCTCGCGCCGCCGACCAGGGCGCCGTCGACGTTCTGCTGGCCGATCAGCTCGGCCGCGTTGCCCGGCTTGACGCTGCCGCCGTAGAGGATCCGCACCTTTTCAGCGACTTCGCTAGTGTAACGCTCGGCGAGCAAACGGCGAAGGTCGGCGTGGACCTCCTCGGCCTGTTCGGGTGTGGCCACTTTCCCAGTGCCGATGGCCCAGACCGGCTCGTAAGCGACCACCAATCCGAGGACCTGCGTCTCGCTGACCCCCTCCAGGGCGCCGAGCAGCTGGCGACGGTTCACGTCGGCCGTTTGTTCCGCCTCACGCTCCTCGAGCAGCTCGCCGACACAGACGACGGGCACGAGGCCGGCGTCGAGCGCCTTGAGGGTCTTCTTGTTCACTTCGGCGTCGGTCTCGCCCATCACGTGGCGCCGCTCGCTGTGACCGAGGATCACGTATTCGGCGCCAAGGTCGCTGAGCATCGAGGCAGACGTTTCGCCAGTGAACGCGCCGTTGTCCTCGAAGTACATGTTCTGGGCGCCCAGGGCCACAGGGCTGCCGGCCAGCTTGTCGGCCACCGCCGCCATGTAGACAGCCGGCGGGCAAACCAACAGGTCGGCTCCGGCGACGTCGCCCGCCTTGTCGGCGATCGCCGCGGCAAGCGCCTCGGCGCTCGCGCGGTCGGTGTTCATCTTCCAGTTGCCGGCGATCAGGGGGCGTCGCATGGCTTGGGGTTCCATGTTCGGGATTAAGCGGGGCCTGACTTGTTTTTTGTTCCCTCCCCCTGGTGGAGAGGGTCACGGAGGGGGGCGACCTGAGCGTCCGGCGCCTCACCCTCGATTCGCTCTAACGATCAATCGGGACCTCCCCACGGCGGGGATTCATCTAAAACGTCTTCCCAATCGCTACGGCGACCTTCTTCAGCTGCGCCATCAGCTCAGCGTATTGCTCGGGCAACAAGGCCTGCGGCCCGTCGCTCATCGCCTCTTCGGGGCAGTTGTGCACTTCGATGTGAACGCCGTCAGCGCCCGCCGCCAGGCCCGCCAGGGCACACGCCGGGATCAGCTCCGGCCGGCCGGTGGCGTGGCTCGGGTCGACGATGATCGGCAGGTGCGACATCTCCTGAGCCTGCGGCACAGCACAGACGTCGTAGATGTTGCGCGTCGCGTTGTCGAAGCCTTTGACGCCGCGCTCGCACAACACCACCTTCGAGTTGCCCTGCGAGAGCACGTACTCGGCGCTCATCATCAGGTCTTTCACGGTGGCCGCCATGCCGCGCTTCATCAGCACCGCTTTGTCGGTCTTGCCCACCTCGGTCAGGAGGACGAAGTTCTGCATGTTGCGGGCGCCGAGCTGGATCATGTCCGAGTACTCGGCCACCAACTCCACGTTGCGCGGGTCGGTCACCTCGGTGACGATCGGCATGCCGTGCTTGTCGCCGACCTCGCGGAGGATCTTCAGGCCCTCTTCGCCAAGGCCCTGGAACGAGTAGGGGCTGGTGCGCGGCTTGAACGCGCCGCCGCGCAGCAGGTTGGCGCCGGCCGCCTTCACAGCGCCGGCGATCTCGTCCATCCGTTCGGCCGACTCGACCGCACAAGGACCGGCGATCATTCCCAAGTGGCCGCCGCCGATCTTGGTGACAACCTTGCCCGAACCGACCTCGATGATCGAGGGCTCCGGATGGGCCGTGCGGCTGGCGAGCTTGAAGGCGGGCTGCACCGGCACGACCTCGGCCACACCGGCGATCGCGCCCAGCGGCGCCGTGCGGATCTTGTCCTCGTCGCCAATGACACCGACAACCGTGCGATAGGTGCCCTTGCTCAGGTGCGCCTTGAGGCCCATCGCCTCGACTCGCTCGACAACGTGGTCGACCTGCGCGTCAGTGGCCGATTCTTTGAGGATGATGATCATCGGTCGCTCTTGAGCATGTCGCTTAGTTGTGGGAGGCGTCTCGGACGCCGATGCGATTTACCTAGCCGTTTGGCGAGCGTAGCGTTATCGGCGTCGGAGGCGCCTGCCACAGCAATGCCAAGGGGCCCGATCAAGAGCCCCCAATGAAGCCCCGCAGTCTAGTCGATCGGGGGCGACTGGGGATAGGACCCCAGCACCCTCAGCTGGACCGCTTTTTTCTCGAGATTGGCGATCGCCCGCCGGGCCCGCAATTCGGTCTGATGGCCCAAAAACTCGACGAAGAACAGGTATCGCCCCCCCTCCTGCCCCGCCGTGCGGCTGCCGGGGATCGGGAAGCTCTCGATCCAGGTCAAATTGAGCTTCGCCCGCTTGAATATCGCCATCGCGTCGGCCAATGAGCCCGGCTCGTGGGCCACCTCGAACACGATCGCCGTCTTGTCGCCGCCGGTCTTCGCCGCCGGCGCCATGCCGATCACCGCGAAACGGGTGATGTTGTCGCTCTGGTCCTCGATGCCGTGGGCCAGCACCCGCAGCCCGTGGTGCACACCGGCCTGCTCGCTGGCGATGGCGGCCACGGCGGGGTCGGCCGACGCCATCACGGCGGCCTCGGCGGTGCTCGCCACCGGCTGGGTGTCGACGCCCGGCAAGTGCTTGGTCAGCCACGAGCCACATTGCGCCAAGGCCTGGGCCTTGCTCGCCACGCGACGCACGTCGGACCTTTTCCCTTTGCCCAGCAGGCAATGGTGGATCCGAAGCGGCAGTTCGCCGCATATTTGAACCTCGCTCTTGGCGAAGGCCTCGAGCGTGTCGGTCACGCGGCCGTGGGTCGAGTTTTCCAGCGGAACCACGCCCCACTCGCACGAACCGCTCGCCACCTCGTCGAATACGGCGCCGATGGCTCCGACAGGGACAAGCTCCGTGGCGTCGCCGAACCGGTGCAACGCCGCCTGGTGGCTGTAAGTGTGCTCGGGGCCGAGATAGGCCACGCGTTCGTGGGTCGTGATCGCCCGACAGGCGGCCTCGACCTCTCGCAGCACGGCCCGCACAGACCGCTCGGTCACCGGGCCGGTGTTTTTCTCCACGAGCTTGTCGACCGCGGCCGCCGAGCTCTCGGCCTCGCCGCCCGGCGCGCCGACCGCCTCGGCCAGCGACTGGCAGAGCGAGGCCCGGTCGCTGAGGGCGTCGAGCAGCTCCCGGTCGATCTTGGCGATCTGCGCCCGCAGCGTGCGTGGCGTGGGGGCGGCGGGTTGGGGTTTCTTCTTGGACATCGTATCTGAAATCAGCGCGACGCGACTTATCCCTAATTCCCAACGAGGCTTACGGCTCGTGGCTGCCAAATCGACCGCCCCCGCCAGCAGTGAAGGCAGGCCGGCTCGACCCCGGCTGTCGATATGGCAGTGCAGCCGATTGACTGCCACAGCGGCAAGGCCGCCCCCGAGGAACCACAAGTTTGTTTGCCGCAAGGAGTTATGTCAAGACTAGCCGTTTTTACCTCACTCCAGCGGGCTCGGCATACCCTTTGCTCTAGTTGCTCGCCGTGCTTCCACGCATTTAGCGCCGGGCGCCCGCACCAGCTGAACTTCGTCTTCAGCTAACCATCGACTATTTGCGCCGCTGGCGAACAACACACTCCCCCCGCTTAAACGACCACACCCCTCAGGCAGGAGAAACCATTATGGCCGCCGGAGAAAAAATCATCGGCATCGACCTCGGCACGACCAACTCGGTTGTCGCCGTGATGGAAGGCAAAGAGGCGAAGGTGATCCCCAACCCCGAGGGGAACCGCCTCACGCCTTCGGTCGTCGCGTTCACCGACAAGGGCGAAACGCTCGTCGGTGAGCCCGCGCGCCGTCAGGCCGTCACCAACCCGACCAAGACCATCTACTCGATCAAGCGGTTCATGGGCCGCCGCCACAACGAGGTTGCTGGCGAAGAGAAGATGGTGCCTTACGAGATCACCGGCGGAGCCGAGGATTACGTGAAGGTCAAAGCCGGCGGCGAAGAGATGACCCCGCCCGAGGTTTCGGCCAAGACGCTCCGCAAGCTCAAGGAGTCGGCCGAGAGCTACCTGGGCCACAAAGTCAACAAGGCGGTGATCACCGTCCCGGCCTACTTCAACGACGCCCAGCGCCAGGCGACCAAGGACGCCGGCCAGATCGCCGGCCTCGAGGTCGCGCGGATCATCAACGAGCCGACCGCCGCGTCGCTCGCTTACGGCCTCGACAAGAAGGGCCAAGAGACGATCTGCGTCTTCGACCTGGGTGGCGGCACGTTCGACGTGTCGATCCTCGAGGTCGCCGACGGCGTGTTCCGCGTGATCTCGACCAACGGCGACACGCACCTCGGCGGCGACGACTTCGACGAGGAGCTGATCAACCACGTCGCCGACGAGTTCAAGAAGGAGCAGGGCGTCGATCTGCGTAAAGACCCGATGGCCCTGCAGCGTCTGCAGGAGGCGTGTGAGAAGGCCAAGAAGGAGCTCAGCTCGGCCCAGTCGACCGACCTCAACCTGCCGTTCATCACCGCCGACGCCTCCGGGCCGAAGCATCTGCAGATGAACATCACCCGCGCCCAGTTCGAGAAGCTGGTCGACGGCCTGGTCGAGCGTGTCCGCAAGCCGGTGCTCAAGGCGATCGAAGACGCCAAGCTCGACCCGTCGAAGATCGACGAGGTCGTGCTCGTGGGCGGCTCGACCCGCATCCCCAAGGTCGTCGAGCTGGTCAAAGACATCTTCGGCAAAGACCCCCATAAGGGCGTCAACCCGGACGAGGTCGTGGCCATCGGCGCCGCCATCCAAGGCGGTGTGCTGGCGGGCGACGTACAAGACATCCTGCTGCTGGACGTCACGCCGCTGTCGCTCGGCATCGAGACCTTGGGCGGCGTGATGACCAAGCTCGTCGAGCGCAACACCACGATCCCCGCCGAGCGTAAGCAGGTCTTCAGCACGGCCGACGACAACCAGACCGCCGTCACGGTCCGGGTGTTCCAGGGCGAACGCGAGATGTGCAACGACAACCGCCTCTTGGACCAGTTCAATCTGGAGGGCATCCCGCCCGCGCCGCGTGGCGTGCCGCAGATCGAGGTCAAGTTCGACCTCGACGCGAACGGCATCCTCAACGTGGCGGCCAAGGACCTCGGCACGGGCGTGGAGCACACGGTCAAGATCGAGCAGTCCTCGGGCCTCTCGGAGGAAGAGATCGAGAAGATGCGCCGCGACGGCGAGGCGAACGCCGAAGAGGACAAGAAGAAGCGCGAGCTGGTCGAGGCCCGCAACGCCGCCGAGTCGCTCGCCTACCAGGTCGAGAAGACCCTCAAGGAGCAGGGTGACAAGGTGTCAGACGACGACCGGGCGCCGATCGAGTCGGCGATCGAGAAAGTCCGCGAGACGGCCAAGGGCGAAGACGTGGCCGCCATCAAGAGCGCGACCGACGCCCTGCAACAGGCCAGCCACGCGATGAGCGAGGCGATGTACAAGTCGGCCGCCGAAGCGGGCGCCGACCCCACGGCCGACACCTCGAGCGAAGCCGCCGCCGACACGTCAACCGACGACGACACGATCGACGCGGAGTTTGAGGTGAAGGAGAGCTGAACCACTAACGACACGGATGGGCGCGGATAACGCGCCGAACGTGACAACCTGAGATGCGACCCATTTAGCCGGGGGCGAATTCGCCCCCGGCTATTTGCGTGGCGGGCCGCACCGGGAAGCCCCGGAGGGGCGTAGGGGGCGTAGGCAAATAGCCAGGGGCGCGAGCCCCTGGGGCCGATCGGCCGATTAGGATAGAAGCCCCGGAGGGGCGGCAGCGGCGTAGTTGGCCAACGCTCTGTCGCCCCTCCGGGGCTTTGTTCTGCTTGCTTGCGATTCCGGTCCAGGGGCTTACGCCCCT
This sequence comes from Pseudobythopirellula maris, assembly GCF_007859945.1. Taxonomy (GTDB): domain Bacteria; phylum Planctomycetota; class Planctomycetia; order Pirellulales; family Lacipirellulaceae; genus Pseudobythopirellula; species Pseudobythopirellula maris. Next base: position 990,302 of record NZ_SJPQ01000001.1, read on the forward strand.
GGCTATGTGCCGTCGCCCCTCCGGGGCTTTTCGTCGTGGTGGGACGATGCCTTCTTCTTATACGAGCCTCACTTATCACATTGTCTTCTCAACGAAGTATCGCCGGCCGCTGCTCGTCTCCGAGATGCGAGGGCGCCTTTACGAATATATGGGCGGTATCGTCCGGCGTGAGTACGGGACGCTGCTTGAGATCGGCGGCGTCGAAGATCACGTCCATCTGCTGACGCGCATCCATCCCAGCACCGCCGTCGCCGATTTTCTTCGAGTGCTGAAATCGAACTCGTCGGGGTGGGTCAACGAGCAGTCGCTCACTCCCAACCGCTTCGCCTGGCAGGAGGGCTACAGCGCCTTCACCGTGAGCGAGTCGCAAACGGGCGCCGTGCGGCGGTACATCCAGCGGCAAGAAGCACACCACGCCAAGCAGGATTTCCGGGCAGAAATAGAGCGGTTGTGCGAACATCACGGGCTGACGCTCGATGCCGAGCACTTCGCGTGAATAGTGGGCCTGCCTCTAGAGGCAAGACCCCCCCGTAGCTCGCCCCTACAGGGCTCTACCGCCTGCATGCTACGATCTCTCTGGGCGTTGCCCTGGGCTAGCGTATTGCCGCCCCTTCGGGGCTGACGAGCGACGCCGTCATTCGCGCTCATCCGTGCCCATCCGTGTGAGCCGTGGTTCCTCTGCCCGTGCAGCCTATGAGCAAGACCAACCCTCAGGTCGACGCGTACTTCAAATCTCTCAAGCATTGGCGCGACGAGCTCGAGGAGCTCAGAGCGATCGCACTTGATCGCGATTTGACCGAAGAGTTGAAGTGGCGTTCGCCCTGCTACACGGTAGAGGGCAAGAACGTCGCCATCTTGGGCGGATTCAAAGAATTCTGCACGATCAGCTTCTTCAAGGGGGCCTTGCTCAAGGACCACAAGGGCTTGCTCGACAAGCCGGGCAAGAACAGCCGGGCGGCGCGGCTGATCCGGTTCACCTCGGTCGGCGAGATCGTTCGGCTCCGGCCGGCGATCGAGGCGTGCCTGCGCGAGGCGATCGCGGCGGAGCGGGCCGGCCTGAAGGTGGAGGTCGACCAGGGCGCCGCTCTTGAGCTGCCCGCGGAGCTGGTCGCCCGCTTCGACGAGAGCCCCGCGCTGCGAACGGCGTTCGAGGCGCTCACCCCGGGGCGACAGCGGGGCTACGCGATGCACTTCGCCGCAGCCAAGCAGTCGAAGACCCGCACCGCAAGGATCGAGAAATACGAGCCACGGATCCTCCAGGGGAAGGGGTTCCACGACTGCACCTGCGGGCTGACCAAAAGCCGCCCGGCTGCGACGGCTCTCACAACACGCTGAAGCGTGGCGGCTAGTGCGAATCGCACGGATGCGTAGCGCGTGTGGCGGTGTGATTCGACATCGATAAGTCGAAAACAACGCTACGGCTAGCGGTAGTTCGCCCTAGCGCACCGCGTCGAGCTGCGCGCCCTTGCCCGGCGCCACGCCTTGCGGCGCGGCGGCGTCGAGCAGCGCGATGGCCGCGTCGCCGGCGGCCCGCTGGGCGTCGAGCGTTTTGCCGGCGATCGCGTAGGCGACCTGCGACTGGGTGGCCGACTTTTTAGCCGCGAGAACGCTCTCGATCGCGGCGCCTGAACTCGTGGGGCTGATGCTGCTCATATTCTTAGGGGATCGGCGCCCCTGCCCTGCCCACTCGCCGCCGAATTGGCCTATCGCCCCGAGGCGAACGGCTTGGTCCCCCGTCAAATAGCCCAGCCGTCACAACCGGCGCCCGGCGGCGCCCCCTTGGCCGCGGCGACCTCGGATCGCCCGCCCGGGACGGAGCCGGTAAGATGCATCGCGAAGGTGTTCACGCCTGCCCGCTGCCGGCGGGTGCGGAGAAAAGGACCGAAGGAACGACCCCGAGAAGCAAGCATGGCGAAACGAATCACCCCCCAAGAAGCCGACGCGTTCATGCGGCAGCTCAAAACGCTGGTCATCGCCGGCGTGCTGCTGGTGCTCGTGCCGCTGATCTTTTACGCGGTCTACCTCGACAAGCGGCTGGCCACGTTCGAAGAGTCGCTGAGCCACAGCCCGCCGGACGAACTCGAGGTCGACGACTTCGGCCGCGACGACCTCAAGCACCTGGCCGCCAACGCCACCGAGGGCGAGGTGGTGTACGTGCCGGCCTACTCGCACATCTACCACGGCAGCGGCGAGCCTTACCTGCTGACGATCACGCTGAGCGTGCGCAACACGAGCGTAAACGACGCCATCGTGGTCAAGTCGGTCCGCTACTTCGACACGAAGGGCAAGGAGGTCAAGTCGTACCTCGAGAAACCGGTCCGTCTCGCCGCCCTGGGGACGACCGAGGTGGTCATCAAACGCGAAGACGCCACGGGCGGCAGCGGGGCGAATTTCCTGGTCGAGTGGTTCGCCAACACGCCCGTCCCGCAGCCGATCATCGAGGCCGTGATGATCGACACGAACTCGCAGCACGGGATCTCGTTCGTAGGACGCGGCAAAGTCATCAGCCAGGCGTCGGCGGGCGACGAGGCGCAAGGCACGACCGAGCCGCCGCCGGCCGCTCCCTGATCGGCCAGCGGTTCAGGGCCCCAACGAACGGGCCAGCTAGAGCGGTATTCGAATTGGTGTGGACGAGCGGGGAAGCGATTGGGGTCGTGGCGAGGAAGCCGAAGCAGGCAATGCGGTGCATTGTCGATGCAGGCTGACGAAGCCATGACGCCGATCGCGAGACGAGCGTCTACACCAATGAGCAAACCGTTCTAAGTTACGCCCAGGCGTGGGCGTTCCGTCGCACGGCTTCACGCCATCGGATCGGACTCGTTGTGCTCAGTGACATTGACGCTCCGCGCCAGGTCGTCGCGCACCCGCTCGTGCAGCGACGACACACGGAGCCGATTAACCGCCCGCTCGACCTTGGCCAGCGAGCCCTCGCTCGGGAAAGCCAGGTGGCAGACCGGGTCGCCGGGACTCACCGACGGGATGGTGGTCATGCCGAGGATGATGCCCTCGCGCGGCGCCGCGATAACGCCCAGGTCGTCGCCGTGCAGCGAGTGGGCCGTGGCGATCGGTTCGCCGGCCGAGACAATCTGCCCCGGCGCCACGTGGAACGAAAGGAAGCCGCCATGCTCGGCGCGGATCCACTTGGTGGCGTCGGTCTCAAGGCGGTAAGGCGGCTCGATCGGCTTGCCAGCGACCATGCCCAGAAACCGCAGGCAGTTCGTCACGCCGCGGATGGCGTACTCGACTACCGTCGGCTCGGTCTTCCAGACCTCGCCCGCCTCGAGGATCAACGTCGCGCAGCCCGCCTTGCACGCCTCGGACCGCAGCGACCCTTGCGGACCATCGCCGTTGATCGTGAGCTCGGCCCCAAACGCGCGAGCAAAAGCCGCCAGCCGGTCGATCGACAGGTTGGCTCGCACGTTCGGGAAGTTCGTGCGACGCACCGCGGCGGTGTGCAAGTCGATGCAGTAGTCGCAGCGCTCGATCACCTGCGTGAAGTAAGCGTGCGCCAACCGGCCGGTGAGCGTGCCTCCGACCGAGCCGGGGAAGCTGCGGTTCAGGTCGCGGCGGTCGGGCATGTAGCGGGCGTTGCGCTCGAAGCCGATCAGGTTCACCACCGGCACCAAGATCAGCGTGCCCGCACGCAGCTCGAACGGCCGATCGCGCAATATCTGCAAGATGGCGCCGGCGCCGTTGATCTCGTCGCCGTGCACCGCGGCCTGCAGGCAGACGGTGGGCCCCGGTTCACGGCCGCGCCAAACAGTGACCGGCGCCGAGATGTCGTAGCCAGAAAAGCTCTGCGAGACCACCAGAGAGCCGTTCGCTTCGCCCCCCAGTGGAACCGGCGCCTCGAGAAACGGGGCGTCGAAGTCGGAGGCGCGGTGGGCGCCGCCGCTAGCGCGTTGCGTGGCGGGCTTAACGGCGGGGGCCTGCTGCAGGGACTCGTCGTCCGATTGAGGGGCCACGGTGCTTGTCCTTAAGCGGCTCGACCAGGGACAATCGGCCGCCCGATCGACGGGCCGATGACGGGCCAAGCCAGGCAAGCGTTCGGCCCCACGGCGCGGCGGCCAGCAGGGAAAGAAGTACACCCCAGAGGATTCGAACCTCTAACCTTCGGATTCGTAGTCCGATGCTCTATCCAGTTGAGCTAGGGGTGCTTAGGCCAAATTGCCCTTGTTTTTATGGGCTAAGCTTCAAGAAGCAGGCCCATGGCAATAAAGCGAGATCCAGAGTATGGCAGGTCGACGCGAAGGTGGCAAGAACCGAGGCTACTACTTTCGGTCAGGTCGGGGGTGGTACGCCACTGAAGGTGGGATTTTACGCGATCCCCGCGGCGAACCGCTCCGAGAGCGGAAAATCCCTGAGGCTCAACTGCGAGAAGCCCTGCTGCGCTGGATGTCAGATCGTAAGCAAAAGGTCTTAGAGCGTATCTCAAAACTTCGGTTTGCTAGCTAAACGTTCCGGCGTTGCGGTTCGTAGAAGGTCTCGAAAGGAGACCTTGGATGACAGACCGATCCCGCTTGTGCGCGGGGTCCAGGACGGAACCCTGTGCTGAAGACCTGCAGGCGGAGCCAGTGACCGACGCACGTGGCCTCCCGCTGTCGATCGACACCGCTTCGGCTAGCGAAGCCGAGGTGAACCTCATCGAGCCGCTGCTCGACGCGGCGGCGACGCCGCTGGTCCCCGGCACGCTGATCGACGACAAGGCGGCCGACTGCGACGCCCTCCGCGATCGGCTTGCCGACCGCAACGTCGATCTCGTCACGCCGCACCGCAAGAACCGCGTCCGCCCCAGCAAACAAGACGGCCGCAAGCTCCGACGCTACCGGCGCCGCTGGAAGATCGAACGCACCGTCAGCTGGCTGCACGACTTCCGCCGCCTGATCGTCCGCCACGAATTCTACTGGTCGCTCTACCACGGATTCGCCAAGCTAGCCTGCATCGTCATGGCGGTCAGGAGGTTATGAGATACGCTCTAGCTAGATGCCTGGTGTCCCCAAAGCACTGCCCGCCGTGCCAGCTCGCCCGACGATGCGATCCCCAGCTTGCGCTTGATGTTCTCGCGGTGGGTCTCGACCGTGTGGACGCTGAGATGCAACTGCTCAGCGATCTGCCGGGTCCCGCTCCCTTCGCCGATCATGCGGAAGATCTGCAACTGGCGGTCGGTGAGCGTGGCGACCGGGTCGGCGAACGGGTCGCCCTTGCCGCAGCTGCGTCCGAGCATCTGCCGGGTCATCGTTTCGCTCAGGTAGACGCGGCCGGCCATCACGACGCGGATGGCGTCGGTCACCACGTCGGGGTCGGCCTCCTTGTTGACGTAACCAACCGCGCCCGCACGCAGGGCGCGATCGGCGTAGAACGATTCGTCGTACATCGAGTGGACCACCGCCCGCACATTGTGGTGCCGGGCGTGCAGGTCCTTGATCAGGTCCAGGCCACTGCCCTCTTTCAGGGCGAGGTCGACGATCACCACGTCGGGACGCATCTGGGCGTATCTTTCCAGCGCTGCAACGCAGTCCGCCGCCTCGCCGCATACGGACATGTCGCTCTGCGAAGCGATCCGTCGGGCGAGGCCCTCGCGCACCGTGGGGTGATCATCGACGATCATTACGCTGATGGCATTGAGGGCCGCAGAGATCACTTCGCTCATCTTCTATATCCTTTCCCGTCAACATGGCCACGGTGAGGGGCCCAGCACCGCACGACGGTGCCGCCCTGGGGGCGAGGCTCGAAGGCGAGGTGGCCGCCGATCAGCTCGGCTCGGAACGCCATGCCGCGCAGGCCGAAACCGTCGGCGGGAGTGGCCGGCATGCCGATCCCGTCGTCGAGCACTTGCAGGCGGAGTTCACCGTCGGTCGACTCGAGGAGGATCAGCACGTGGGCGGCTTCGGAGTGCCGCACAGCGTTCGCCACCGCCTCTTGGGCGATGCGGTAGACGTGGGTCGCCAGCAGCGTGTTCTCCACCGCCAGCGGCGCGTCGCACTCGAACTCGCACGCGACCTCGTAGCCCTCGGTCGTACGCTGGGCGAGCGACCGCAGCGCCGAGACAAGGCCCTCGCGGTCGACCTCGACGGGCACCAGCTCACGGACGATCGTGCGAAGCTGCCGCTGGACCGTCCCCAGGCCCTGCATGATCCGGCCCGCCACCTCTGCCTCTTCATAGCCGGCCGCGGTTAGCGTGTCTTGGTGGGTCTTGGTGAGGTAGCGGAGGCCGGTGAGCTCTTGGCCCACGCCGTCGTGGATGTCCTGGCCGATGCGGCGTTGCTCGCGTTCGGTGGCGTCGGCCACGAGGCGGTCGATCCGCTTGCGTTCGATCACGTGGCCGAGCTGGCTGCCGACGTGGGGCATGATCTCGAGGAACCGTTCTTCGCGTGTGGTCGGGTGGTCGGCGAGGAACTCGAGCACGGCGACCACGTCCCCTTCGATCGTCACCGGGTAGCCCACCGCGGCCTCGAGACCGGCCCCGATCGCGTTCCCACGACGGGGGTCCGTCGAGGCGTTGAGGTCGTCGATCCAGCAGGGGGTTGCCGAGCGGAGCGTCTCGTTCAGGGGCAGTTCATCGGCGGGGAAGCTTCCCAGCTCGCACTGTTGCTGGAAAGCCCGCCATGCGGACTCGGATTTACCGGGCCAATCGGTCACGTGCCAGATGCCCGAGCCGACCAATTCTCGCCCGTCGTGTTCGGCTCGGAGCCACAGGTGGCCCACTCTCCAGCCGTTGTACCGTACGAGCCGCTGCATGGCGGCGCGCATCGCCTCCTCGACCGTGCGCGCCTCGTTTGCTGCGCGGGTGACGTCTTGCAGCAGGCTGAGCATCTCGGTCCGCTTGGATATCTGCAACTCAAGCGATTCGTTGAGCGTCTTGAGCTCGTCCTCGACGCGTCGGCGGTCGCTGATGTCGAAGACGCTGCAGAAGTAGCGGCGCGGCCGCCCGTCGCCCTCGATCAGCCGCGCGGTGAGGTGGATCCAGACCGGCTTGCCGTCCTTGCGCACGTAGCGTTTCTCGATCACGAAGGCCCCGTGCGGGTCGGCTCGGAACGCCTCGACCGTCTTGCTGTTGTCCGCCCGGTCGTCGGGGTGGGTGACCTCGAGGAAGGTCTTGGTTTGGAGCTCCTCCTCCGAGTAGCCGGTCAGCTCGCAGAAGCGGCGGTTGACGCGCAAGAACCGCCCCGTGGCGACATCGGCCTCGTAGTTGCCCACGGCGGCCGACTCGAACAGGGCGCGGTACTCCGCCTCGCTCTCCCGCAACGCCCGGGCCGAGTCGCTCAGCTCGGTGATGTCGTGGATCCCCAGCAAGATGAGTTGCTGGTCTTCGAGCCTGCGGGCGTTGAGCAGCATCACGCGGCGGCCGAGTCCCTCGAACGTGTGCTCGACCTCGTAGCCGTGGAACACGTGGTTGTCGGGCAGCACCTCTTCGAGCAGGCGTCGCAGCGGCGCGATGTCCCATTGCTGATTGCCGAGGTCGTAGATCTTGCGGCCCAGGGTCTTGTCGCGGGCGACGCCGAAGTGCTCGTAGAAGGCCTCGTTGGCCGACCTCACGCGCAGCTCCGGCGTGAGCACCAGGAGCGGCTCGGGGAGTGTCTGGATGATCTGCTCGGAATACTCCTTGGCCTGCTCGAGCTTGAGCTCGTACTTCTTGCGCGAGGAGATGTCGACGAACGTGATCACCACCCCTTCGATGCGGTCGTCGTCGCTGCGGTAGGGCAGCAAGCGGGTGAGGAACCAGCGGCCCTCGTCGTCGGCGACCTCGCGCTCGACGGGGACGAGCGTCTTGAGCACGCCGCGGGCGTCCTCCTGCAGCCCATCGTGGGTCAGCCGGTGCGTGAAGTCTCCGAGGCGGCGGCCGCGGTCGGCGAGGCGGATGTTGAACAGCTCGGCGATCTGCGGCGTGAACCGGAGGATCCGCAGGTCGCGGTCGAGGAACAGCGTCGCGATGTCGGTCGCCGCCAGCAGGTTCTGCAGGTCGCTGGAGAGCTGCGCGAGCTCGTCGACCTTGTGGCGGTTCTCTTGATTGACCGTCTGCAACTCCTCGTTCATGCTCTGGAGTTCCTCTTTCGAGGTCTCCAGCTCCTCGAGCGTCGAGCGGAGCTCCTCGTTGGCCGACTGCAGCTCCTCGTTCGAGGCGCGCAGCTCCTCTTGGCCTGTCTCGTACTCCTCGATGATCGACTGCGTACGCTGCATCGAGAGGCTCAGCTCGGTCTCGAGCTCGTGGACGCGCGACTCGCCTATTGCATCCGATCCATCGTCCGGTCTGCCTTGCGAGTCTGAGCCCTCGCCCGGCTGCGGGGCGGCCTTCCGCTGAGCGGGCGAATCGCCGGGCACGGCCGCCGGGGCCTCGGCGTTCGGCGCGGCGGCTTCGAGCTCTTCGAAGATCACCAACGCGTGCCGCAGGCCGTCTTGCGACGGCTGCACGTGGACGACCACACGCCCCACGTGGCCGTTGAACCGCACGTGGATCGGCTTGGAGCTCGTGGGACGGCCCCCCTCGCGGGCCGTCGCCAGCGCGGCGCGGAGCTCGAGTCGCAACTCCTCGCGCACGAGCTTGAAGACGCCGGTGGTCATCTCGCCACCGGGGTGCTCGAGGTAACGCCCCGCGCTGGCCGACACGTGCAGCACCTTGTTCTCGGAGCTGACCAGCAGGCTCGGCGGGGCGAACTGCTCGACGAGCCGCTGGTGCAACACGCCGTAAGAAACGTTCTCGGCCGGGGGGGCCGATCGCGCCGCGTCGTTCATCAGTCGCAGGGGCGTTTGTGGGAAGACCGGCAGCCGCGGCTCGGGCGCCGGCACGTTGCGCCGCCGGTACACGCAGCACCGCTTGTCCTCGAGCTCGAACAGCTCCGAGGCCTCGAGCGTCTCGGCCGTGCCGAGCACCAGCCGGCCCTCGCCCCGCAGCGCGTAGTGGAACAGCTCGATCACCGAGGGCTGCAGGTCGCGCTGCAGGTAGATCAGCAGGTTGCGGCACGAGATCAGGTCGAGCCTCGAGAACGGCGGGTCGCCCAGCAGGTTGTGCGGGGCGAAGACCACCAGGTCCCGCACCTCCTTGCGGATGCGGTAGCCGCCGTCCTCCTTCTCGAAGAACCGCTCGAGCCGCTCGGGCGAGACGTCGGTCTCGATGTCGCCGGGGTAGAACCCCTCGCGGGCCTTGTGGAGCGACCGCTCGTGCAGGTCCGAGGCGAACACCTGGATCGGCCGCGGGGCGTCGCGTCGGGCCGCCTCCTCGAGCAGCAGGATCGCCAGCGAGTACGCCTCCTCGCCCGTCGCGCAGCCGACGCTCCACACCCGCAGCGGCTGGTCCGGGTCGCCCCGGTCGAACAGGGCCGGGACGACGTGCTTCTCCAGGCGCTCGAACACCTCCGCGTCGCGGAAGAAATTGGTGACCGTGATCAGCAGGTCCTCGGCAAGCGTGCGGACCTCTTCGGCGCTCGCGCGGAGCAGCTCGACGTAGGCGCCCAGCTCCTCGATCTGGTTGACCTGCATGCGGCGGGTGATCCGCCGCAGAATGGTCGACCGCTTGTAGGCGGTGAAGTCGCGCCCCGTGCGGGCGCGGATCTGCGAGAACACCGTTTGCAGTAGCCGGCGGGTGTCGTCGCTGAGCGTCTCGCCCTCCTCCGGCTTCGGCAGCCGGGGTCGGGTACCGACGAATTTCAACAGCGCGGCGGGGATCTCCGCCAGCGGCAGCACCAGATCCACCAAGCCCGTGGCGACCGCGCTCTGGGGCATGCCGTCGTACTCGGCGTCGCTGGGGTCTTGGACGACGACCAGCCCGCCCATCTCCTTGATCTCCCTCAGGCCGAGCGTGCCGTCCGAGCCGGTGCCGGTGAGCACCACGCCGATCGACTGGCCGTCGTGCGTCTGGGCGAGGGTGCGGAAGAAGTGGTCGATGGGGGCGCGTTCCTGGCGGCTCGCTTCGAGCTCCGTCAGGCGCAGGTGCGTGTCGACCGCGTCGAGGTTGGCGCCGGGCGGGATGACGTACACGTGGTCCGGCTCGAGGCGGACCGTCTCGGTGACCTGCTGCACGGGGATCTTCACGTGCGGCTGGAGCAACTCGGCCAGGTGGCTCTTGTGCTCGGGCGACAGGTGCACCACGACGACGAACGCCAGCCCGCTGCCTTCCGGCACATCCGCGAAGAACGATTTCAGGGCAGCGAGCCCCCCCGCCGAGGCGCCGATGCCCACGAGACAGAAACGCTCGGGGCTATTGCCCACCGTCGGCCGCACCTCGTTTGCCGATGGTTGGTTTTCGCCAACCGGCAGGTGGACGCCCTGCTTCTTCGGCTTCGACGCCTTCTTCTTGGCCATCCCTAGACTCGTTCCCTGAGGAGTGAACAAAACGTTCACGTTGAGGCGTTATTCGTCTCGCCAGTGTATCAGCCGTGCGACGGCGGCCGCAGGCGCCAATCCCCCACGATCGGAGAGATCCGATCCATGGTGGATTCCGCCACGGCGGAATGGCGGTCTCGCTGATTTTCTACGGGCCGGGTCACCGCAAGAATAGCGTTCATCACGGGCGGGGTTGCTGCAGGACGCAGCGATCCCGCCCGCCGAGTCAACCAGCCCGTCGCAACACTAGGGCTGCCGACGCGGGAGTTAGGAGTGCCGCGTTCGCCGTCACGAGCCGGGCCGATTGAGCAGACCACGGTCGATCGTCATCGAAGGTGTCTCGCAGCGGAGTCTGTGAGCGGCGGAGACTGTGAATCTGCCGGTTGTGTGGGGCTGGGAATACCTGCCAAGAAGACTGGCCTCACACAGCCGGCGCATCTCCGGCGGTGCGATCACACGATTAACCGTCAGACGAGGCTTGGTCATCGAGAATCATCCGACACGAAACGGAGTCAACGTGATGAGCTGCAAGAACTCTTCGTACTATCCCCCCGTTCCCCACGGGCCACGCTACAAGCCGAACGCCGCCGTGGCTTGGCCGATGACTTGCTTCATGACCCCCTGCGACACGTGTGGTCGCCGCCTGCAGGTTGGCGTGAATCAGTTGGGCGCCGAGGTTGCCTGTCCGCACTGCGGGGGCCGTTTCCGCGCTGTCGAGGCAGACGCGTCGCAGTCGCTGGACGACGAGCCCCTCTTAGCCCGCGCCGACCGACTGCTAGAGACGGTTGAGTCCGCTCACCATTGATGAACCTTTTGGTGTGCGGTCCCACTACGAGAACTAGGAAAATCGGCATTCAATGGAAAACGCTCTCAACGACGAAGCCAAACAATGGAGGGACACTCCGTCAAACACTCCACCCCGAGTCAGCGTGAGGCCGTCAGATGCCGCATGCCCCGAATCGTTCACCCCGCCGATGCTGCACAAACTTCGGGACCTCCTTAGCGCATTATCGCTAGCAAGCCAGGCGATCCGCGCAACTCCTACCGAGGAGATCCCCGCCCAGGAGTATGTGGATGTGATTTACGACAGCGCGGAGGAGGCGTGCGTGCTCTGCACGGAATTGCACACCGCTTGGATTGGAGAGGGCCTAAAGCGGAAGAAACAACCGATTGATCTGAACGAGATGATCCGGCGTCTGAAGCCGTTGCTCGAGGCACGCGCCCCGCCGGAGACCGAGTTGCGCATCGAATACGCCGAAGGGCTGCCACTGCTCATCGTGAACCCTTCGCATATGAGCGCGGTGCTCTACGACCTATTCATCAACGCCACGGAGTCGCTCGGGAACGGTCCTGGTCGCATCACGATCCATACGGATTATTTGAACAAAGGGGCCGAGGACCTTGCCGGAACGCCCCTGCTCGACGGCGACGGCGTCCCGCCTAGCGGCGTGCTCGTAGAGATCGTTGAAACCGGTATTAGAGAAGGGGCGACCCTCTTGCCAGTGGGATCTCAGGATTCGGCTGCGAGTCCAGACGCCTACGGGCCGGGCGTGGACGCGATCAATAAAACAGTAGCCCTGCTCGGCGGACGGCTGGCGATCGACAGCCTGGTGGACGGGGGCACCCGTACCCGTTGCTGGTTCTCGTAGGGGCGAACACGAGCCTCAGCACGGCGCACGTCCCCAGGCGGATGAAATCGGAAGGGGGTCCGACGTCGTACCTTTGACCGTCCAAGGGAACTTAATCCCCCACTGCCCTACCTCGCGCCGCCGGCAGCTTACTGCTCTGGCAATGAGGCATAGTATAGCGAGACGTCCTGGAATGCCGATTCTGGCAGGACCCTGGTGACGGGATTCATCAGAGAAGCGTCGGGCCCCCGCCCCGCTGGCCGCGGTGGAAAAGCCGCAGTTGGCGTTCCAAGTAGCGTGCCGGCTGGCCACTGAGTCGGGGGTAAGAATCCGACAATCGCTGCTCACCCGGCCCGTGGCAGTCGACGCACGAGGGAACATTGAGTTTGGGAACGCCATTCTCGGCGATCTCTTTCCCACGCAAGATCGCATCGCGCTGTTCCTTGGGCGCCGGTGAGGTCCCATCAGAGCTGACTTGAGAGGGTTCTTCCTCGGCGAAGTGATTAGCCAACGACTCACGTTCTTGCTCGGTCAGCAGCGCCGCCACGGTTTGCATAACCCCGCTGTGTCGATCGCCATCGGCAAAGGCTTCGAGCGAGGTCAGCAGGTACCCGCGTTGTTGCCCCACCAGCCTCGGGAAGGCGCCGTCGTCGTGGGCCCCGTGGCAACGAGTGCAACTCGCGAGGCCCTCGGCGGCGGCGCCAGCGAGGGCGGGCGGGGCTCTCTTTTCGCTCTCGAGCACGGGCTCGTCGTGCGTGAGCACGGGATCCGCGTGCGAGAACACGAGGCGGCTGTATTCGTCTCGCTCCATTTTCGGCAGCCTCACTAGGAACGAGACCATGTCCCACACCTCGTCCTCACGGCTCCGGCTGCAGCTCCCGCCCCTGCTCGGGGCTCAGTGGAAAGGGAGGTAAGCGTAGCCCTCCATTTGCAGGCTGATGTTCAACGTCGCCGCAGAGACGGCGACCTTCGCCTCCGAAGCAACCTCGTTAGTGGCATAGCCGTGGTGAGCAAGAGCTTGACCACAGACGAAGATCTCGACGCCCGCTTTCTTGAGTCCGGCCATCAATTCAAGGTTGGGATTCTTCGTCTTCCCTTTGTCGGTCAGATAGGAGTTGGTGTGCTTGGCGAAGCCTTCGTGGGACAAAGCAGCTTTCGTGGCGGATCCGTGCAAAATGATCGCCATTTTAAAACCGTTCTCCCACCCGGCCTTAGCTTGGGTGTATTGGTTGAGGATCAACGCCGCCCGGTCAAAGCCCTTGACGACGCTCCCCGATTTGCCGTCCGACGTGATGTCGAGAATCACCTTCGATTTTCTCTTGGGCTGGTGCGCCGCTTCCGGCAGCACGACAATGCCGCCGTGGTTCTCGATGACCGGGTGCTTGTACTGAGGGTCGCCCGTAGGATCGGCGAAGGCCGTGGTTACGGCGAGCATGGCGACGGTGAGGATGGCGTGGAATTTCATCGTGAGTCTCCTTGATTGGTTTGAAGCGTTGGAAAGGTGGTTGGGTGTTCTGTTCTATCGCTCTTCGGACCACACCCGATGGCGAGCGGGTTCGACTTTGATGTGGTTGAAACACTTGGTTTCGGCGAAATATGAAAGTGCCGACACTCATTGGCGAACAGCGTCCATCGCATACTGAGCGCGAGCGTTTCCAGGTTGATCTGCGGCGTGGGAGACGCCTGAGAAATTGCCTCGGATCGCTTTCAGGGCGTACCGCTCCTGCTCGATTTCAGGCTGCGTGCGGATTCCCAAACGCCGGAAGAGTGGCACTGGAGGGCACCACCCTTGGATTGCGTGCTGGAGTAAGAAACCGGCCACGACCGCGGGCAAGGCATAGAAGCGGCGATCGACGAGCGCTCCCAAACCCAAGCCCACCAGACTGAGCTAGGCGGCGTTGGCTTCCAACGTGCGTTCAATATCCCATTCGCGGTCCAGTTCGTGCAGACGCCGTTCAATCGTTTCTGGACCGGCAGAGCCGTACCGCTCGATATTTCCTTCGGTCTGACACTGGATTGCTTCATTGACTTCTTCGGCAGTATGCTCAGGCACTCGGCCTACGGTTGTTGGAATCGTGACTTTTTCCCTTGAGTTACGAAGACTGAGTTGCACTAGAATACTGGTGGAACGGGGCCGCTCATCAGAAATGCTTGTGAAGACAGCTTCCGCCGGGTGGAAGCTGCTTGAACGAGTCGCCGGCAAATCCATTTTGGTTCATCGCGCACTAAGGGCTGTTCACTTCCCTGCTTTCTCTCAACACCGGATGGTCGGAATCGAGCAACCACCATCCCAGCACGATCAGCACAACGCCCGATCCGAGGAACATTAAGTCCCACACGAGGTGGTTACTGGTTTCGGTGACGTGGTGGACGTGCAGGATATGATGGTCGATCACCCCCTCAACCAAATTGAACAGACCCCAACCGACACTGAGCGATCCGACAAACGTCCGCGTCGACAGCGAGACATCCTGCTGACGGACGGCGTGCCACAGCATAGCAATGCCCGCGGCTGTCATGACCCACGTGAACGCATGGAACAGCCCGTCCCAGAACATGTTGATTTCCAGGTTGACGGCCAGCGTGCGGACATCGACATCCCGCACAGGAAACTTCGCGGACAGCATGTTGTGAAACTGCAGTAGCTGATGAAACACGATGCCATCCACGAACCCACCCATGCCGATTCCAAGCGTGACCCCCGCAGAGATCAGCGGTCGCCGGTTAAGATGCTGGTTCACAGTGGGTGCTTTCCGCTCTTGCGTTGCAGGGTGCTCCGTGCGGACACGCTACTGCGGGCGGATCGAAGCACACCTTTCGGCCACGAGACGCCCGAGTGGATTAACCACACAATCGCCATCAGGACTGTAATGGGGAGCAGGGTGAGGACAGCATTCAGAGCAAACGTGTCATTGAAAATCCCGGCGGCCACTTCTCTGCCCACATCCGATTCACAATACGGACAAGCCCATGCCGGCGACGCCATCACTGTGGCAATCGCGGTCACGATCGCCGTTGCTGGTTTCAACATCTCCATGTTTCGAGTGCAGTGCATCGTTTTTGCCCTCAGCCCCCGGGTGGTTTCCTCAGGTGGATCTTTGTCGACGCGGTGACTTGCCGGGAACGGGGTGAGTCGCGCCGCTACGACCGCGGAGGGAATAGGCAACCGCTGCTACGGCCACGAGCGCCAGCCCGCCGATCCACAGCCAGGGTGAGGTCCCGGTCCACTCCGGCAGCGTAATCTTGCCAGCATCGCCCCAGCTCTTTAGCAGACCGGAGAGCTGTGGAAACAGCACGACATACAGGCCGGCGCCGGCCAACATTCCCAGCACGCCGACCATCGCATCTCGGCGACCTTCGCCACAGGCGGCCACACTCGTTCCGGGGCAGTAACCGAAGATCGCCATTCCGGCGCCGAAGCAAATCCCCCCGGCAACGATGCCCAGCCAAACGAGCGGCTTGATGTGCAGGGAGACTGCATCGAGCGGCAACAGTGCATAGATGCCGACCGCCCCGACTACTACGGCGATTCCCATGATCTTGACGACCGTCCAGTCCCGAAACAGGAACTGCTCGATGATCACCTGGAACTTCGCCACCCGTCCCTTCTGCAGCAGAATGCCGAAAATGATTCCCGTGATTAGACCCAATGCCAGCTTCCAAAGGGGATCAAACATCGCTTCCCGTCCTTCCATACATGAGGAAAGCGGTCCCGATGGCGACCGAGAAGAAGATGATTGAGAAGACCCAGCTTGACGCCGCCAGCTGCAGGCTACCACTGATGCCGTGCCCGCTCGTGCAGCCCTCGGCTAGGCGGGCACCAAACATCATTAGCCCCGCTCCCCAAAAAGCCACCGACAGCCGCAAGCCCATGCTGGATCCAAACCGCTGCTTCCACAGCGGCGGAACGGTGATTGGTTCGTGATCGCCTGAAGTCATCGAACTGATGATGCTGCCGATCAGCACACCCACGACGAGCATCCATTCCCACCCGATCTTCGGCGACTCCTCTTGAAAGTAGGGATTCGTTTCCGCAACTCCCGGCGCTGCTGCTTGAATCGCGAGCGCTGCTGTGTGTTCGAAGGCGGTGGTGATTCCCAGGGGATGATCGGCGCTCCAGAAGGTGAACCAGCTTAAAACGCCGATTCCTACACCCACCAGATACGGCGACCAAGACTTGCTCTGTAATGGATTGCCCATGGGGTTTCTCCTTCAGTTCTCCAAGCGGCTTCTCAATCACTTCTCGACGTCGAATCCCGCGTTCTTCCACGCCTGCATGCTGCCCGGCACGTTGTAGACCTTCTCGAAACCGTCCCTTTGGAGAATGCTGGCGGCGATGCTGGCCCGGTACCCGCTGCCGCAGTAGACGGCGACCGGCTGTTGGCGATCGAGGTCCAGCTCTCCATTCACGCCTTCCCGTAGCTCGGAGACGAACTTATGCTTTGCACCCGCGATGCGGTCCTTCTCATACTCGGCCGGGGAGCGCACATCCAGCAGTTGAAAACGGCCCTTCTCCTCAGCCAGTTGCCTCACCGGAACCTGCGGCAACGTCTCCAGCGGCAGGCCCGCGTTGTCCCAAGCCTTCATCCCGCCAGCCAGATAACCGGCGTAGTCGGTCAGCCCGACGTAGGCGAAGTGCCAGATGATCCGCTCTAGCTGAGACTCGTCTTCTACGACGAGAAGAATCGGTTTCTCGTAAGACAGCATGTCGCCCACCCAGACCGACAGCTCCGGCCGGTCGCCGATGTTGACCGCGCCCGGAATATGACCGCCACCGAACGCCAGCATCTGCCGGGTGTCGACCAGCTGTGCCTTGCCCTTGTTGTGCGCTTCTTGAAACTCCTCTGGCGGCAGTCCTGTGACGGCTGGGGCGCAGCCGATTGGTTCCGGCCCCTTTGCGTTAACCTTTTTGAGAATCGGGTAGTGCTGCGGGACCGGCGGTGCTCCCTCCTTGACGAACTTCTTAAACTCCTCGAGGTCGTCGTACTGCAGGAAGTCGTTCGTCCGCCGCTCATAAGCGATTGTGCTCATCGGCCGCTCACCGATGTCCGCTCCGCAGGCCGAGCCCGCTCCATGGCAGGGATAGATGATCACTCCATCATCAAGCTTAAGGTAATAGTCCCGCAGCGTGTGAAACAGTTGTTTTGTCAACTCATCGGTCTCTTGTTCGCCCAACAGATCGGGCCGCCCGGCTGACCCAACAAACAGGGAATCGCCCGTGAACACGCCCCACGGGTCGTCGATGCGGTCCTTCTCTGCTAGTTCGTACGAAACATGTTCTGGTGTGTGCCCGGGCGTGTGCCGCACAGTCAGCACCACCGACCCGAAGGTAAATTGGTCCCCGCCGTGGATTCGCTCTACGTCAAACCCGTACTTTGCATCCTGTTCACCACTGGCATAGATCGGGGCTCCTCCCAACTGCGCTGAGAGTTCGCGGGCGCCGCTCATGAAATCGGCGTGGATGTGCGTTTCGAAAAGGTGCGTGATCGTCACTCCATGCTTACGGGCTAGCTGCAGATAGACCTCAACACCTGGTCGCGGATCAACCACCGCGGCGGTCTGGCTGCCGTCGTCACCGATCAGATACGACAGCTGCGCGATGCCTGCAGTCTGGATTTTCTCGAATACCATCGTCATGACGCTTCCCCTATCCAGCAATTGTGGTGAGCGGTGACCGCCTCAAGACATGTCACGGGTCAAAGTTGTGCATATGTCGTTCCATGCTAGGCGTCCACGTTTGTTCGTTCGCCCTAAAGCATCGACCCTCCGTCCATACGCTGTTGCCCGCCGGTGAGAAGAAATCGGTATCCAGCCGCACATGGCCTGCGACTCATGCAGCGGGCGGTACTGCTCACAGCCTCCGTTAGCCATACACAAAGCGGCGTGCGTGTGAGGTTTAACGTTGCATTGGAGGTACATACCATCCTCTTGTTCGGATCGATCACGGTCGCTCCGCCCGGTTTTCCGTCGCCTACGATGCAGCAAGCGATTTCCAAACCGGTTACAACTTCTAAACACTGCTTGTGTCTTACTTCAGCTCATCGCGGTGGTTCGAACACCAGTTGCGGCCAAGCCCCCGATCACCAGTGCAAGCACCACGACGAACCACCCAAACGTTTTTGGTAAAGTTTCGTTAGGGAACCTTTTGGACCACCCCAAGCCCCGCAAGAATGCCCACATCGGATAACGCTAGAAAGGCCAGAGTCAACCGCCAGTCTAGCGAGACTTGCTGCAACTGTCTGATCAACCCGCCAACAGAATTAAGAGCGATGATGGCCAGCGAAGCGCCAACAGCATTCTTCGTTTCGATACCGGCTAGCAGCACGAGTGCGGGTACAATTAAGAACCCGCCACCGACTCCCAAAAAACCCGTCAGCACGCCGACGCTCGCACCAATCAAGAGGCATGGCCACAGCCGACACTGAGCCGATTGACCGCGTTCGGCGTCTCGGCGAATCATGGCGGCTCCGGTAACAAGCATCAGCGCCGCAAAGCATCCGAGGAGCACTTGCTGCGACACCAGCGACGTCAGAAACGATCCGACGTAAGCCCCAATGGTCCCCGCGGCTGCAAACAGCACAGATGCTTTCAGGTGAAATTGCCTTTCCACCAATGCAGCCCCGCTCCAAGCAGACTCGTCGCGCCGACCACTACTAATGACATCGCCACGGCCTGCTGGGCCGGAATGCCAGCCACGTAGACGAACACGGGCAGCGTGAGGATAGAGCCACCACCTCCCAGGGCGCCGAGTGTCAGCCCGATGAGCAGCGCAAACGCCAGTGAAATAACGGCGCCTGTCGTCATCGTGGGCTCCATGCCGGAAACGATTGCGGCCTACTGGGACACGGCGTGCGAGTCGACGTACTGACGCACGAACTGTTCCAGTTGGGGCTGATCACATTCGAAGCCCACCTCCTTTGCTTTCTGTAGCGTCTCTTCACCACTCATGCCTTGTTCGACCGCAACATGCATCATCACCATGGCTCCGGCACGTTTTCCGCTCTTGCAGTGGGCAAACACCGGCTTGGGAAGCTTCGCATATTTCTCACGGAACCGATCCACCAAATCTGGGCCCATCGACTGCATCGATACAGGAATGTTCGAATATTCCATACCCGCCGAGCTGACGACTTCGCCTTCAGCTTCAGGCGAGAGGGGTTGTTCGTCTTCGTCTGCTGTGCGGAAATTGACCACCGATTTGAATCCCTGACCGCCGAGTTTCTGGATTTCATTCTCTGTAGGTTGTGGTCCCACGGTTAATTCGTCGTTTATCTTTGTTTGCTGAGCCATGATTCTCTCCTTGTTTTATGTTGTTACGATGGTCACTGAATCTCGAGCGAACCATCATGGGCGAATGCAAATCCTGCGCCTCACCCGCTCGGTGTGACCAAGTCACGACATTCGCTTACTTCCAATTTGCTTGCATGCAGGTCACGCTACGGCCGAAGTCGCATATTCGGATAGCCGCTCGCATCGATTTTTGCGACAGGGTCACTGCTAACACCCCAACGCGGCGGCGGCCAGACTGCCGACGCGGTCGTTTACGAATCAGATTTGCGCATTGCGCTAGCCGCTGGCGAGAGAGGCGGCACCGACGCCACGGGCGTGCAGAGCGGCTCGGCCAGCGTCTATTTCCAGACACGCAGCGGCAGGAAGCAGAAGCGGTACGTGAAGCTGTCGCTGTGCGTCACCCGCGGCACTATGCTGCCGGGCGCCCTGGCGGTGAGCTGGGGGCCGTTGGGCGACAAGGCTGTCGCCGGGGCACTGCTGGAGAGAGCGAGCGTCGCCCTGCAGCCCGCTACGCTGCTGGCCGACGCGGGCTACAACGCCGAGTGGGTCCACAAGTTCTGCCGCGACGACTGGGGCGTTGAGAGCTGGCGTGCACCGAGCGGATGGCGGAGTAAACAGCAAGCACCGGTCGAAGATGACGCCAAGGCGGCTGAAGAAGAACGGCTACGGCAGGCGTTGGTTCGTCGAGTCGTTCATGAGCGGGCTGAAACGGACCACCGGATCGATGCTCCAGGCCCGTCATGACGCCTGCATGTTCACCGAGGCCGCCATCCGCGTGCTGGCCTACGCCCTCCAACGTTAACTCAGCATGCGGAACGCTCGTCTGTTCTCAACAAGGCAAAACTGTCTCTAGAGCGTTGTTCCTCGCACACACCGCGAGGTCTCACATCGCTCCCAACTAACAAAGCAATAAGCATCAGGTTTTTCCCCAACTTCTGGAAACACGCTGTCAGGTCGGCTGCCCGAATGCCGTTCGGAGCTAAAGCCCGAACACCAGAGTGGTCGCTCACGCTCCAATCCTATTGCCACTCGCTGCCAATCAACGCGTTGACACGAGGCACACGGATTGCACAGTCCAACAATGTCATTCATCGCCAAAAGAAAGCGATAGACAGTGTTTGCGGCTCGTCTCTAACGGGCAGGGTAGCAAGTTATGAAACATCTTCTTCCCCAGCCGGTAGT
Source organism: Pseudobythopirellula maris (assembly GCF_007859945.1). Taxonomy (GTDB): domain Bacteria; phylum Planctomycetota; class Planctomycetia; order Pirellulales; family Lacipirellulaceae; genus Pseudobythopirellula; species Pseudobythopirellula maris. Next base: position 1,010,719 of record NZ_SJPQ01000001.1, read on the forward strand.
TCTTCCCCGACCAGTAGCCAAGTCGTTCGCCATCGCCACGCTCGCTTTCGCCTTCCTATCTCAAACGCCCGAGAAATCAAACGCCCAACCTTACCGTTATGTTCCGGCTCCTAGGGTCAGCGTCACGCGGGGTAATTCCTCGCCCTATTACGGGCGCGGCTTCTACCGCAGCTATTCACCCTATCGATACCGTTCCGACCTGCGTGGGCTCCTACGCAGCTACTACCGGCCGTCGATCTTCGGGCTTCAGTACTGCTACTGGAACTACCGCGGATGGCGGTGATCAACGATTACAAAGCCGGAGGAGGAAACCATGCGTCTGCAAGAGAAAGCCTCCCCCCCGTTTGGTCCTGCAGCAGACCGAGGGAGCTCTCGCGCGGATCGAGGCGGGCGAGTACGGCGATTGCGCGCACTGCGGTGAACCGATCTCACATGAACGTCTCGACGCCGTGCCCTACGTGTCGCTTTGCATCGGGTGCGAGCAAAAGACCGTGGGCTGACACCCCCCAAGCCCGCGTGAAGACAGCTACATCAATCCGAACCGAACCATGGAGGAAGCCGTGACACCGTCTGATCGCGACCGTCTCGAAGATCTCTGCCGCCTGATGCGGACCTGGATACTCGAATCGACCCACGCGGCCGGCTCGGGCCACCCCACATCGTCGCTGTCGGCGGTCGAGCTGATGGCGGGACTGTTCTTTACCGGCCAGCTGCACTACGACCCCTCGGACCCCGACTACGCCAACAACGATCGGGTGATCTTCTCCAAAGGGCACGCTTCGCCGTTGCTATACGCCTTGTGGGCCGCCGCGGACCAGATCGATGAGGACGACCTGCTCACCTACCGAGACTTCAACAGCCCGCTCGAAGGGCACCCGACCAGGCGGTTCGAGCTGGCCGAAGCGGCGACCGGGTCGCTCGGCCAGGGTCTGTCGATCGGCGTCGGCAAGGCGCTGTCCGCCAAGCGTCTCGACAGACTGCCCTGTCGCACCTACGTGTTGCTGGGCGACAGCGAGATGGCCGAGGGGTCGCAGTGGGAGGCGGTGCAGATCGCCGCCCACTATGGACTCGACAACCTGGTCGGCCTGCTGGATGTCAACCGGCTCGGCCAGCGCGGCCCGACGCAGTTTGGCCACGACCTGCGGGCCTACCAGCAGCGTCTCGAGGCGTTCGGCTGGAACGTCGAGTTGGTTGAAGACGGCCACGATCTCGAGCGTGTGGAGACGGCCCTGGCGTTTGCCCAGAAGGCGAGCGGGCGGCCGACGATGGTCGTCGCCAAGACGCTCAAGGGACGCGGCGTGTCGTTCCTTGAGGACGAGGAGGGCTGGCACGGCAAGGCGCTCGACGAGGACCAGTTGAAGCGGGCGCTCGACGAGATCGGCGGGGTCGACCGCTCGCTCCGAGGCGAGATCGCGCGGCCCGAACGCATCGAGTTCGCTGAGCCCGCCAAGGAACAGCCGGCGGGCGACGTGGAGTACGCGTTGGGCGACCAGGTCGCCACGCGCGACGGCTACGGGTCGGCCCTGTGCCGCATCGCCCCTCTATTTCCGGGGCTGGTCGCCCTCGACGGCGAGGTGTCGAACTCGACCCGCGCCAAGGCCTTCCGCGAGGAGCACCCCGACCGCTTCTTCGAGATGTTCATCGCGGAGCAGAACATGGCTGGCGTGGCCCTCGGCATGGCGTTGCGGGGCAAGACGCCGTTCGTCTCGACCTTCGCGGCGTTCCTCACCCGCGCGTTCGACCAGGTCCGCATGAGCGTCCACTCGGGCGCCGGGATCAACTTCGTCGGCTCGCACGCCGGCGTGTCGATCGGCCAGGACGGACCGTCGCAGATGGGCCTGGAGGACCTGGCGATGTTCCGCCTGCTGCCGGGCTCGACGGTGCTGTACCCCTCGGACGCGGTCTCGACCGAGCGGCTGGTCGAGGCGATGGCCCGCGAGCCGGGCGTCTGCTACCTCCGCACGACACGCGGCGACACGCCGGTGATCTACGAGGGCGACGAGGAGTTTCCCATCGGCGGCTGCAAGGTGCTGCGTCACAGCGACCGCGACATCGGCGTGATCGTCGCCGCTGGCGTCACGCTGCACGAGGCGCTCGCGGCCCACGACACGCTCCGCGAGCGGGGCGTCGCCGTGCGCGTGATCGACCTCTACAGCGTCAAGCCGCTCGACGCCGAGACGCTGCGGCTGGCGGCCGAGGCGACCGGCTTCGTGCTGACGGTCGAGGACCATTACCCGGAAGGAGGCCTCGGCGAGGCCGTCGCGTCGGCGCTCGCCGACCATCCCGCGCCGGTCTTCTGCATGGCCGTCGACCACCGCCCCCGCAGCGGCGAGCCAGAAAGGCTGCGGGATGAAGAGGGTATCTCGGCCAACGCGATCGTGAACATGGTCTCGAACCTCGCCAGCACGATGCAGCCGAACTTTCGTTAGTCTCAGAAATGACTCCATGCCCCCCCAACGCTGTTACTACCGAAGAATTCCCCGAAGGAGACGCGTCGATGACTGCTCCGCTATCGATAGCCCAACGTCGCGCAGTGTTCGTGTTGCTCGTTTTTCTAGGCTTTGGTTTGTGCCCGCTGGCCTCGGGAGAAGAAAACGGAACGAAACTGCCCGTTCAGACCTACATGCCTGTCACCAACGGCAAGAGTTTTGAGAGCGTGATGCGCTCGGACTCGGAGAAGAAGCAACAGGTCATGGACCGGCAAAAAGAGATTTACGAGTCGCGTTACGACCTCAGCGACAGGCCATCGGACACGATGATGTCGGCGGGCAGGAAGCCGGTCCAAGAGGGGGTGCGGGTCAAGCCGCCCGAGGGAGCGAACTGGGAACGGCTGGCGGGCATGTCGGCCGCGGAGATCAAGCGACAAGACCTGTTCCCAATGGGCTTCCGCCCGCTGCCCCACACGAAGCACGCCACCGGCGGTCAGGTGTTCCCCCCCGAGCAGATCGACGCGATCCGCAAGGCGGAGGGCCGCGACCTAGAGCGGTTCGACGTGGCGTTCGACCTGCCGCCGCACCTGACGCCCGAGTTCCCGCCGCCGGTCTACCTTGCCAGCCGCCCCGACCTGGGCGACGTCTCGCAGGGCCAGGTGCTGACGATCAAGAACTACTTCGGCCTGCTCAAGGGCAAGGCGACCCCGGTTCAGATGGAGGGGATGCGGCTGCTGCTCACGCCCTTCCCGCAGCAGCAGTTCAACCAGACCGACGACCGCAAGGTGAGGGAGCCAAGCCTCGGCGTGTCGTGCCTCGACTGCCACACCAACGGTCACACGAACGCGGCGTTCCACCTCAACCCGGACACAAGGCCCCAGGAGGCGCGCTTCCGCATCGACACGGTGAGCCTGCGGGGCGTGTTCAACCAGCAGATCCACGGCTCGAAGCGGTCGCTGCGGAGCGTTGAGGACTTCACCGAGTTCGAGCAGCGCACGGCCTACTTCGACGGCGACCACGTCACCGCCGCGAAGAAGGGTGTGCACCTGCCGAACCGATCGGACGCGGTGTCGATGATGGCGCAGATGCAGAACATGTTCGACTTCCCGCCGGCTCCGAAGCTCGACGTCTTCGGCAAGCTCGACCCCGCCCTGGCGAGCGAGCTGGAGCTGCGGGGTCAGGAGGTGTTCTTCGGCCGGGGCCGCTGCGCCGAGTGCCACCCGGCGCCCTTCTACCTCGACAATCAGATGCACGACCTGCGTCTCGGGCGTTTTTACGAGCCCGGGATGGTCGCCGGCCAATACAACATGGCTGACGGGCCGATCAAGACGTTCACGCTGCGGGGGATCAAAGACTCGCCCCCCTACCACCACGACGGCCGCTTGCTGACGCTCGACGACACGGTGGAATTCTTCAACCTGGTACTCGGCCTTGAACTGAGCACGGAAGACAAGCGGGCGCTCGTGGCCTTCATGCGATGCCTGTGAGGCGACGCTTGGGGAACCAACCGATCGCCCCTCGGCTTGGTTGCAGGCTCCGCTCTTCGTCGACCAGGATCCGCACGCTGTGCGAGAGCACCTGAAGCACTTGCACGCGGTAGCGGCGATTGACGAGAAAGGACTTCCCCGCCTTCCTTTCCAGCATCAAGAGACACTCGCCGCGGCCCGAAACATAATGACCGGGGCAATCGATCGTGGCGGAGCTCACGTGACCGGCGCCGTGGCCAGCGTTCGGCCGCACACGGATGGCGAATACCACCTCTTTACGGCGCCAATCGAGCCGCAACGGCATGAGCTCGTGCGCGTCGCCCAGTCGCAAGGAGTTGCCCCTGAGCAGCGTGTGGAGGCGGCTGCCGGTGAGGTTGTTGTTGTCGGCGCGCTGGTGAGAGCGCGGAGCGGGCGCAAACGCCGGTGATTCTTCCATGAGAGCTTCCGTACGTTGGGGGATAGCGTAGGGGGACGACCACGGCCGAGTCCGCTCGGGAGGCTCTGCTCGAACGCGCGTTCAACCCGTGGGGCGCTCGGCGTCCGTCTTCGCAGAGAGGCTCTGTTCGTCGACGTCGTACCGGGGGTTTTTCTACGAGTCTCTGCGGGTCAATTCGTGGGAGGAACATCTGTTCCGAACAGGGAATAGTGCGAGGCGGCTCACAGCATCGCGCGGAGCGGCCTGTTTTTGAGGATATGCAAACTCGGCGCCGTGGCGCCCGCGCGGTTCATGCAGGGCGGGGTCCGAGCGGCGGCGTCCCCCAGATGCCGTTACAAAACAGCTTGTCCGGCACTGTGTATCCATCGGTCGCGTCACGTCCTCGGTCGCGCCGAGCGGGAAATATCAAGCCGTGACAAGTGGCTCAACACCCCTTGCTAGAAATCGACCGATCGGCGGCCGGCCAGACGGTCAAAGTCGAGATCATTTCTGTGAATGCCCCGCTTCCAAACGGGCTCACGAAAGATCACACAATACCAACGACACCGTGCGTGGTGGTCGGATCCGCGAGTGGTGGAATCCACTACGGCGTAACAACCAACTTGCCGCAGAAGCTCTCGCTCTCGATTCGTCGGTGGGCCTCGGCGGCTTCCTCGAGAGGGTACACGCGATCGACTGTCACGCCGAGTCGCCCTTCATTGCGCAGCCGCAGAAGCTCCTCCAAGTCTTTCCCGCGCGAGACGGCGAGCATCGGCTTCGCTTGCCGAGACTGGGGCCACGTGACCAGGGCCACGGCCAACCCGCGGAAGCTCGGCTCGGTCGTGACGTAGCGTCCCTCGGCGGTTAGGGCGGGCTTGGCGTGTTGGTACGAGCTCTTACCGGCCACGTCGAAGACGAGGTCCCAGCATTGCCCGCTCTGGACCCCCGTCTGTGCCCCTGTCTCGGCGTAGTCTTGACGCTCGTAATCCAAGAAGTCGTCGGCGCCCAGCGAGCAGACGAACGCCTCATGCTTGCCGCTGGCGACGCCGGTCACCGTGGCGCCGTACGCCTTGGCGATCTGGACCGCGAAGGCTCCCACGCCGCCGCTCGCGCCGAGCAAGAGCACACGGTCGCCTTTTTGCAGGCGCCCGTGGTCGCGCAGCGACTGCAGCGCAGTGGAGCCGGCCAGCGGCATCGAGGCGACCTCTTCGAACGGCAGGTCGTCCGGCAGCGGGACGACGCTCGTGGCGGAGCAGGTCGCCAGTTCGGCGTAGCCGCCCCCGTAGAGGTGGTCGAGGAAGGCCATCACCCGCTGGCCCTCGCCCAGCGGGCAGTCGCGGCCCGCCCGCTCGACGACCCCCGCCACGTCGTACCCCGGCACGCGCGGGAACCCCCCCGGCAACAACCAGCGGACCTCGCCGCTCCGCAACCGGGCGTCGATCGGGTTGACTCCGGCCGCGGCGACACGGATCAGCACTTCGTCGGCGGCCGGGCGCGGCGCGGCCGTCTCAGTGGGGAGCAAGACGTCGGGCTCACCGTAATCCTCGTACACGATCGCTCTCATAGTATCTGCGCGCCGTAGGGGGTTTGTGGGGGCGTGGGATGGGGAAGCCGTGTGCAGGTTCCATTCCTGTTCCCGCCTGCCTTCCAACCAGTCGCCCCCACACCGCCAAGCGGGGCGCCCCCTATGTTGTGTAGCGCCATGTTGTGTAGCGCCTGCGGAGCGCCGGCTCTGGCGTGTCAGCAAACAAAGCGGTCGGCGGGCGCGTGGGCTGCACCCTAGCGGATCAGAGCGGAGGTCTGATCGAAAACGTGCTTCGGACGGTTGCGCTCGATAACGGGCTGCTAGATCCCCGGCTAACAAGCCTAATCCAGTAGCCGGCGGGGCGTCGGCGCGGCGTTTGCGTGTCGCCTCCGCAGGAGACGTTCGTAACGACTCTCGTCACGACAAGACCACTCACGAGTCACTATTTCGATACAAGGAGATCAGTCATGGGACTCTTCACAAGCAAGCACTTCGACACCCTCAACGAATTGTTTTTGGCGCAGCTCAAGGACCTCTACGACGCGGAAATCCGGCTGACCGAGGCCTTGCCAAAGATGGCCGACGCGGCCGACTCGCAGGAGCTCAAGCAGGCGTTCCAGAGCCACCTCGACGAAACGCAAGGCCACGCGCAGCGTCTCGAGCAGGTGTTCCGCACGCTCGACGCCGAGCCGGAGCGTGAGACCTGCGACGCGATGAAGGGACTGATCAGCGAGGGCGACGATGTCGTCAGCGCCAAGGGCGACCCGGCCGTGCTGGACGCCGCGCTCATCGCGGCGGGGCAACGCGTCGAGCATTACGAGATGGCCGGCTACGGCACCGCCCGCAGCTTGGCGAACCAGCTCGGCTTGGCCCAGGCGGCCGGCCTGCTGCAGCAGACGCTCGACGAGGAGGGTGAGGCCGACAAAAAGCTCAACGCCATCGCCGAGTCGTACGCCAACGTGGCGGCCGCTCAGGCGTGAGCCCCACAACCATTTAGCGTAACCAGCGGGCGGAGCGCCCTTTGCCGGAAGGCCCCACGCCGATAGGCGCGGCGCCGGAAGGCTTGGCGCCGAGCCTGCTGGTTGCGTTTTCTGCTGCGCCACTGTGAGCCCGACCCGATGACCCAACGAATCCAGCCACAAGGAAAGCAGCTTCAGGGCGAGGGGCCTCAAGGCGCCCGGCCGCGACGCCTATCTTCCTTCCGCAGACCACGCTCTTCGTCCGAAGAGAACAACGGGGAGGAGCCTCAACGCCCGGCGTTCCTCCGACGCTACGCCTGGGCGTTCGTCGTCGTGGGGCTGGCGGGCAACGCGATGTTCTTTGTCGGCAGCATCTGCTTCTTGAGCGAACGCAGCCAAACGGCCGGGGTGTGGATGTTCATTCTCGGTTCGGGGCTAATGCTCGTCAGCAGCGCCGCGGGCGTGATCGATGAGTACGCGCAACGCCAACGTGAATAGCGCGAATCGTACGGCTGGGTGGCGAAGATCACGAGGCGGCCCCTGGTTGTGCGCTCTAACGGACGAACCGGTCCCACGAGCCGTAACGCTCACACACCACACCGCGCGGCGCCGAGAGCGCAGCGACGGCGAGGCCCATGGCGGTGCAGGCGACGCCGTACACGACGCCCCCACCATCGAGCGCCCAGGGGGCGGCGGCGACCGCCACGCCCAACGGGATGTTCAAGAGGCGCCCGACGCGCACCACCTCGCCCATGCAAACGACCGAGACGGTCGCGATCAACGCCCCGCCGATGTGGGCGACGTCGGCCGCCGCCGTCTCGACGCCGACGCCCAGCCAGGCGGGCGCCGCCATCAGCGCCACGCCGAGCGCGGTCGAGGCGGTGAGCGTCCAGGGGAAACTCATCCCCCAGATCGAGGCGAGGAATACCTCGCGCGGGCGACGGGGGAGCTCGATCAACTCGGGCGAGCGCTCGTCCGGCGTGCAGCCCTCGGCCTCGCCCCCCTTCCAGAAGATCGCCCATAGCGAGCCGCCGCGGTCGCCGCGGCGCTTCGCCCGCACCACGTGCAGGCACATCGCCACGACCTCGTCGACCTCGAGCGGGATCATCGGCAGCATGATGAGCGCCGCCAGCAGGCACATCGAGCACCAGTGGTGGACGAGAACCGGCTGCGAAGCGACCAGGAAGATGTGCGTCAGGCCCAGCGGGATGACCAGCACGCCGAAGAACGCGACCATCCATGGCATGGTGCGCCAGCGCGACGGGCTGCCCATAAAGCCCATCAGGAACTCAAACGTGTAGCTGAGCGACCCGAGGCCGGCGTCGGAGATCGGCCAGGCGTGCGACATCTTCGAGTCGAGCACTTGGCGGGTCCCCTGGGCGAAGCCGAAGAAAGGGTCCCACACGTAGGTGGTGTAGCCAAGCTGGTACACGGCCAGGTACCGCGACACCAGCCAACCGGCCAGCCCCGTGGCGATCATGATCCACCGTTGCGGCCAGCTCGAGGGGTTGTAGGTCCAGCCCGGCGGCGTGGGCGGGCCGTGCTTCATGTACATGATCATGTTCGGCATGCCGGGCACGAGGATCGTCAGCGAAATGAGCCAGGCGCCCACCAGCGTGTCATTGAGGTACCCCGAGGCGGTCGGGGCCCACAGCACCACGGGCGCCGCAGTGAGCCAGACCCCCACGAAGCAGCATCCCCACAGGCTCACCGGCCGGTCGGTCGAAAGCGCCCGCCAGCCGAGCACAACCAGCACGGCCCCGGAGAGAATGTCGCTCCAGGTCATGAGCCAGGCCCTCAGGGTCGTGTGCGTCTGGTCGCTGAACCACACGCCCCGGCCGCCGCTGGGGTCGACCCACAGCCCCTCGTTCAGGTAGCCGAAGCTCCATGGGGCGACGAGCAGCCACAGGCCCAGAGCCACGATCGACCAGTAGCACCACAGCGTCTGCCTGTGGTGCGTCTGGAGCATCCGCCGCCGGTCATCGACTGACATGGCGTGGCCGTGCTGGTCTCCGCCGCAGTGATCTTGCCCGCCCGGCGAGTCCTCGCCCCCGTCTCTCTGGTCGTGTTCGTCATGGCCATGATCGCCGTGATTGGGTTCACCTTGCTGGTGATCGTCGTGCCTGTGATCGCTGTGCAATCCGACTTCCTGTTCGGCCATCGGGCGTGTGACTCCGCGGGATTTCATCGGCATCGATGGGAGTTAGGGGCCGGGAGGTGAGAGGACGACTGCTTGCGACGTCCATGCAGAAAGCGCGCCACTAGCGCGGCCGCCCGGTCCACTCCGCCCGGCACACTTTTTGCCCGCAACACTTGGCGAGGGTCGCTCGAAGAGCACGCCTACCGAGACACGAGTTGGAAGTGACCAACAAAACACAAGCCACTTTGTGAAGGAGTACCGTCATGCCTCAAGCCTGGAGCGACAAAGACGAGCGTCAGTACGAGCACGTCAAAAAGAGCGCTAAAGACCGGGGACGCTCCGATGATAGGGCCGAGGAGATCGCGGCCCGAACGGTCAACAAACAGCGCCGTCAAGAGGGGCGTACGCCCAACAAAACGACCCAGGGCACGGGCAACCCGAACACGGCGTTCGAGGACCGCACGGTCGAGGAGTTGCGAAATCGGGCTACTCAACTTGGCATCAAGGGACGCAGCAAAATGCGCAAGGAAGATCTGATCCAAGAAATCCGATCCCACCAATGAGAGCCGACTTAAGAATTCTTCCCACGAGCCGGGGCCTGCTCGATTGTCAGCGCTGCTCGCCTTATGGCCAAGGCGCCTTTTTGTTAGCCGCATTGCTCCGTGTCTAACCGAGAGGTGCGACTACCAAGGAGGCATTACCGTTGCGAGAGAACACACAGGTTCTTCAATTAGCCTATGCGACGAGCCTCAGGGAAACCGGCCGGTGAAGGGCTTCAGGCATGACAATTGCTGAAAGACCAGTTGACTGACCCCTCGGGTGTTTTGGATCAAAACACGGAGTCTTCGATTTCGTCAATCGAGACTCCTCCGATCCCCCCAATCTATTAATCCGAAGGAGATAGCGTAATGGACTTACACGCACAGGATGAGATGCAGCATCTCGGCAAGAGCGCCGGTTGTCAGAACCACAACCACGACATCATTCACGAATTGAGTCGACGTCTCGACTCGCTGTGGCGTTACGACCAGTACATCGCCAACGCGGACTTCCGCGACGGCCTGAGGACCTTCTGGGAGGACGCCAAGCGCCAGGAGGAAGAGAACATCGAGAGGCTCAAGGGCTTGCTCTGCGAGGAGCTCAACAGCGGCTGCTTCTGATTCGGAAGCGCCGGCAGGGCCGACACCCTGTGTGGCCAGCTCCGAACGCCCGTCGTGAGACCGCTTCCATTCAGCGGCTCGCGGCGGGCGTTCTTTTTGTTGATCATGCTAAAGGGTGGAGGGGCTTCAAGCTCTATTCCTGAAGCACTATTCCTTGCCGCTTCATTCGAAATCGCTGTACAGGTCTTCTGATTCGAGGCGGACCAGGGCTACTACCAGTCGCGGTAACTCCTTCTTATCAACGAGCCACTTCAGTCCCTGGGCGTCGCTGGCCAGGCCCAGCCTGCTGGCGGCCCTCAGCGCCCGTGCGTCGGCGAAGGGCGCCTGCTCGTCCCAAACGAGCTGGACCTCGCGGAAGAAGATGTCGGCGCCAACTTCGCCGATCCCCTTGAACTCCTTTAGCAGCTCGCGCTGCTCCTGCGGGTCGCGTTCAGCCTGCTCGCGGACGCCGCGCAGGTCGCCGCCGTAAACCTTCTGAAGGTGCTCGCACACTTCGCCGAGCATCCGACTGGTGCTCTCGTCGTAGCGGGCGTATCCCGATTCGTTTAGGGCGCGGGCACGCTGCTCCCAAGTCGACCGGGCCATCTTGTCGACGGTGGTCCAGCCCTCGTCGGCAAGGCGTTTGGCTGCCGCCGTGGCCAAGTCGACGCTGATCCTCGTGCTGTAGAGCAGCGACGCGCACAGCCAGAGGAATAGCGGGGCGGCCGTACCCTTCCCAAGGTCGATCCCCAGCTCCTCGGAATACAGCCGCCCGTGACGCTCGACGAGTTTCCGGGCGAGGTCGTGCTTGGTCGTTGTGACGCTCATGGATTTGGTCTCCCCGGCTGGGCCGTGTCTCAAGCGGACGAGCTCCGGCCTGGGCGAACGATCGCAGGCCGTTGAGGGTGGGGCTTCCCCCGGCTCGCTCGCGACGAAGCCGACGGGGGCTGTCCCCGTGGGGGCGCTGCGGCGTGACGACGTATCCGGACAATCCATCACGAGAGATGCATGGATCGCGGTCGCCGCCTCCGAAGTGGAGATACTCTTTAAAAGTAGGCGGTGTGTCAAAGAAGGCGGCGCCGTCGGATTGCCGACGGCGCCGCCCGTTCACTGCACGACGGTTCACGTCGCTGCCTTTCACTTCGCTACTGGCGGCCTCCTATGCCGTGGCGGCCCCCGAGCATCAGCGGCGCTGCTGGCTGCTCTTGTAGTTCTGCAACGCCTGGGCGAAGCGTTGGATCTCACCATTCCAGCTCGCCGTGACGGTGGCGCCGTCCTGCTGGACCTCGACGTCCTCCACCATCTTGCGGAGCGGCTCGGAGTCCATGAGACTCACCTTGAGCATCGCGGAGAAGCCCTCGACCACTTGCTTCATTTGCGAGGCGACCTCCTCGTTACGGGCGACGAGCTTCAACTCGTCGAACAACTTGCCGTCACGCTCGCCGGCCGCAAAACAGGCCCGCTTGTGCTGACGCAGCAGCGGGAACATCGCCCCCTCGTGCGGGATCGATTTGAGCTCAATCGCGGAAGCGTACACGACGGCGTTCTCGGGGACGCCGGAGGTCAGCTCCGAGTCCTCCCCCTTGAGTGAAGCCGAGTGTCCCTCGATCGTCTCCACCGCGTCCTTGACGCTGCGCTTCGATTTGGCGTAGGCGATCGTGTTGTCGTCCACCAGCACCCAGGCGACCGTGTGCGACTTCTTGTCCTTCTTGGAGGACCACTCGTCGCCCCGCGAGTCGTGCGGCTCTTCTTTGTTCTTGGACGCCTGGCAAGTGTAGATCGTGTGCCCTCGCCACGCGGTCTCTTGCACGTCTTTCTGCTTATTGATGCGTGAACGCACCTTGTCGGCATTGAAGTCGGCCGTCAGCAGCATCACGCAATCGCCCTCGCCGTAGCCGCTGCCGTAGAGCGTGACACCCTCGAAGTCCTCCCGCGTGTCAATGCCGTACGTCTCTTGCATCCAGTTACGGAATTTCTGCGCCCGATCGGGCCACGTGCCGCGGACCTCCTTGAGAGCCTTGGTCTCTTCGAGGGCGGCCAGGTCGACGTGGGCCAACCACTTCGTATCCTCGGGCACCTGATCGGCATTGAGCGGTCCGGCCGATGCGATGGTCGGCAGCGCGATCGCCAGGGCGAGCGCCAAAACAGTTCGGTAAATCATCTCGATATCTCCTTGGGTTTTAGAAAGGCTGTTGAGGGTCGGGTCGATTTAGAATCCCTTGAGAATCCCTTGCAACGCTTCTATGCGACGGATTGAGCATTCCGCGTGCGGGTTCGCGAAACCGCTCCACCACCGCTGCCCCCTTCCTCATCCAATAAAGAGGTTCTTTCCTGGAGAGAGGGGGGCAACGAGTGGAGCCTCCATTCGACCGTGCTAGCTCAGGTCATTTCGGATCCGCCGGAGTGCGATAATCGTTCGACCTGTAAACCTCGTCGCGCCAATACGACTTTGACGCGTGATAACCCCCGTCCGAGCCGCAACTGTAACGGTCGTTATCGCGGCAACCGTTATGGTAGTATCCGCCATGACTTCCACAGCCCTCTTGGTAGTACCCGCCATGGCTGCCGCCACGTTCGTGGTAGTATCCGCCATGGCTTCCAGATTCATTGTGGTAATAGCCTCCGTGGCTACCGCAGCTATTGCCCCAGCGCCCGAAGTCGCCGCTACCTCGGTCGAACAACCAGCCGGCATCGGCTGTAGTCGCAACCAACACGCAGCTGCTGAAAAGTGCGATGAACCTAATAGTTCTCATTCCAAACTCTCCTTATCGTCGGATGGTCTCAGCATGCTGACGAGTCAAACCACCTACCGCCAAACCGCCGTGAACGATCCCAACACGGCGCCGCGCGCACTCGTCAACATGAGGACACAACACGGGTTCGTCGCGCCAGGGGTGAGCAACCATCGTGCCGAGCGCCGCCCCTTTAGGCACGAGCACATAGAATTGGTTGTCGGGAGCGGCGGCGAGAACCGATCTTAGAAGCCACGACCGCAGGTACAGAGGCGGTCTAAGAGACACGGTAAGGTTTGTGGCGGATCGAATAAAATGCGTTCTTTGCGACAACACCACACGTGGCGCATGCAAGCAGTCCCGGTTGGGAGCGCGCGTTGTCCTATCAACTTGTGTTTGGCGCATTCAGTTTGCTTGGTTTGCAATCTTGCACCGTAAGCCGGGTGAGGCCGCGTGGACCATCGCGCCGGAGGCGTAGGCCCCCGCCTCCCTGAAGACGCCGGGGCCCTGCGAGGTGGCGTTGCGTGGTCAAGTGTCGCCGTGAGATCAAGCACTCCACAGCGTCAAAACGTGGGGCACACGGATTGTCTCAGGCCGCGTCAACGCAGGCGATTGACGAATCCGCCTGGAGCCACCGAAGACCGCCTTCTGCGTCGACTCGCCAGCCGCCGCCTCGCCAGCACGGGCAACTAGAAAGCGAAAGACACCTCTCGGACTCTCCATGCAGGAGATTTACCCCATTACTTTACGAGGCGGGGGGGAGGGACTGGAACACGCATTGCAGCGATAGGCATCCATGCACACGCACGTGTATCGCCGCGTGCGGCGCTACACTTCCGCCACCGAACGCTGTTCGAAGTAGAAGTACTGTTTCAGATAGGCGACAATCACCCCTGGCCCTATACGAAGGAGGCATCCGATGAAGAAAATCGACGCGGACCAATTGCGTTCAATGTTCGACAACAACGCCGATTTCCTGCTGATCAACACCCTATCCGCCGATAACTTCGCCAAGACGAAGATCGAAGGGGCGGTCAATATCCCGCAGGATCAGGACCAATTCGTGTCTGAAGTCGAGTCGCGTGCCGCCGACAAGTCGACGCCGATCGTCGTCTACTGCGCGAGCGCGGACTGCAACTCGTCCGACAAGGCGGCCGAGAAGCTTGACGCGGCGGGGTTCACCAACGTGATGGACTTTGCCGAAGGGGCGGCCGGTTGGCAAAACGAACCGGCGACAGCGCCGAACTGACACGTGGCTTTAGCCGTGTCTAGAGCGGTTTACGAGTTGTGTGGACGAGTGGAGAAGCGAAAAGCGGCATGGCAACGATGAGGTCGAAGTGAGCAGTGCGGTGCATTGTCGATGCAGACCGACGAAGCCAAGCCGGCTATCACGATCCGAATGTCCACGCCAACGAATAAACCGCTTTAGGATCGCCGTTTCATCGGGCCGGCGGGCGACCGCCGGCCCGATCCCTTTGCGGCGGGTTGGCGGCAGGCGTTGGTTGCCATGCAAGGGATAAGCCTCTGCTCATCCGAAGCATTGCTGCTGCACGCCATGCGTCGATCTGGTCACCGACGACTCACAGCAACGTGTGCCCACTGGACTGGCGCCACCCGCCGTAGGCTCAACACTGCTCTGATTAACCGGCATAGAGCCTCGCCGGGGGGACGCGGGCCGTTGGAGGCCACCGGGCCGTTGCTTCGAATTAGCATCGCGGCAGGCAATCTCACGACATTTGAACGGCCGGGGTGACCAATTCGACCTTGAGCCACCCCTCCTCGCGGCGGTCGAACGCCTCATAGGCCTCGATCGCCGAGACGAGTTTTTCTTGCTGGGTGACGAGCCGCATAGGGTCGACCGCACCAGTCTGCACCAGCCGCAGCAGCTCGGGCATGTAGCGGCGGTGATTGCAGTTGCCCATGTTGACCGTGAGGTTCTTGTTCATTGCGGCGCCGATCGGGAAGCGGTCGTGCTCCGGGGGGTAGACGCCGATGATCGATACCGTGCCCGCCTTGGCGACACTCTGCACGGCCCAGTCAAGCGCCTGCGACGGGGCGCCACCCGGCTCCCACAGCTCGCCCTCGCCCTCGGAGGGTTCCGAATCGCCCCGCCTCTCGGCGTCGACGCCCACGGCGTCGATCACCCTGTCGGGCCCGATGCCGCCGGTCAGGTCGCGGAGCGTCTCGACCGGGTCCTCCTCGTCGAAATCGATCGTCTCGGCGCCCTGGGCGGTGGCGATCTCAAGCCGGCTGGGGAGGTTGTCGATCGCCAGCACTCGGCCGGCGCCGAGCAAGAAGGCGCTGACGATCGCGAACTGCCCCACCGGGCCGCAGCCGAAGACCGCCACTGTGTCGCCCGGTCCGACTTCGGCCAACTTGGCCCCGAAGTGGCCCGTCGGGAAGATGTCGGACAAGGGGATTGCTTGCTCGTCGCTCACCTCGTCGGGCAGCTTCACCAGCCCCACGTTAGCGAACGGGATGCGGGCGTACTCGGCTTGCAGCCCGTCGAAGGGGCCGGTGGGCTCCGGGCCGCCGTAGAACGAGGTGCCCGCCAGCGATCCGTTGGGGTTGGCCGTGTCACACTGGGCGAAGTATCCATCGCGGCAGTAGGAGCAGCTGCCGCAGCCGATCGTCGATGGGATCACGACCCGGTCCCCGGCGCGCAGGTTGCGTACGCTCCTGCCGGTCTCGACCACCACGCCGACCGCCTCGTGGCCGAGCACCGTGCCGGGCTTCATGCCGGGCGCCGTGCCTCGCACAAAGTGGAGGTCGGTCCCGCAGATGGCGCTGGTCGTGATCTGAACGATCGCATCGTTGGGGTCTTGGATCTTCGGCTCGGGGATGTCGTCGAGACGGATGTCGCCGACGCCGTGAAAAACTACGGCTTTCATGGCAGGTGCTCCTTCGGCTGGTGGGAGGTATGGCGTGGTAGATTCGGCTCGGCAAGCGCCAGGAAGTGCAACGATACGGCACGAATTACGTTTGCTATTTACGGACTCTCTCTATCTCAATGCTTGCAACTCATGCGCCACAGCCAAGGCCGGCGGCGCCATTGCGCCGACCAACGGCCGTCGCGACCCCCTTGCGTCAGGAGCGCACGCACCTTGAACACGACCGCTAGCAAGACGCCGTCTTACCCCGAGGCGACGCTCGCCCTGGCCGCCGAGCCGTACGACTTCATCTCGCGCCAATGCAGCCGCTTCGGCACGGACGTCTTCGCGACCCGGCTGCTTCTGCGCAAGACGCTTTGCATGACGGGCCCCGACGCCGCCAGGCTCTTTTACGACGATTCAAAGTTCCGCCGCGCCGGGGCGGCGCCGGGCGCTTTGACCAAAACCCTCCTCGGTCGGGGCGGCGTACAGGGCCTTGATGGCGAGTCGCACCGGCGCCGCAAGGCGATGTTCCTGAGTATGACCGACGACGGGCACGCCGCGGCGATGGCCGCGTGTTTCCACGCGCGGCTGCATCACGACGCCGGGTCGTGGTCCCGGGCCGGCGAGGTGACGCTCTACGGCGCGCTGCACGAGGTACTATGCCGCGCCGCGTGCGAGTGGGTAGGCGTCCCCCTGCCCGAGGAGGAAGTCGGCTTGCGGACGCGGCAGCTGACGTCGCTCTTCGACCACGCCGGCTCGCGCGGTCCCAAGCACATCCTCGCCCGTTGGCGCCGGTGGCGGGCCGATCGCTGGATGGAGCGCGTCGTTCAGTCGGTGCGCTCGGGCGAGCTCGTCCCGCCGCAGGGGGCGCCGCTGCGAATTATCGCCGAGCACGTCGACGCCGATGGCGCGCCGATGACCGACCATGAGGCGGCGGTCGAGGCGCTCAACCTGGTCCGCCCGGTGGTGGCCGTCTCGGTCTACGTGGTGTTCGTGGCGCTCGCACTCGAGGAGCACGCCGGCTGCCGCGAGCGTGTGAGAGCGGGCGACGACGCACAGCTCGAGTGCTTCGCCCAGGAGGTGCGGCGCTACTACCCCTTCTTCCCCTGCCTCGTCGCCGAGACGCGGGACCGGTTCGAGTGGCGTGGCCACGAGTTCCCCGCAGGCCGGCGGGTGCTGCTCGACGTCTACGGCACGAACCACGACCCGCGCGTCTGGGA
Source organism: Pseudobythopirellula maris (assembly GCF_007859945.1). Classification (GTDB taxonomy): domain Bacteria; phylum Planctomycetota; class Planctomycetia; order Pirellulales; family Lacipirellulaceae; genus Pseudobythopirellula; species Pseudobythopirellula maris. Next base: position 1,027,638 of record NZ_SJPQ01000001.1, read on the forward strand.
CGACCCCGAGGCGTTCCGCCCCGAACGGTTCGCCGACGGACGGGAGCGTCCTTTCGGCTTCATTCCCCAAGGGGGTGGCGACCCGGCCCTCACCCACCGATGCCCCGGTGAGCGGATCGCTCTGGAACTGATGAAGACGGCGGCCGCGTTCTTGACGCGTGAGATCGAGTACACGGTTCCCCAACAAGACCTTCGGGTCAACCGCAGGCGGATGCCGGCGTTGCCGGCCAGCCGATTCCACCTCAATGTATTGAGGCTGAATCCAGTGCCGCCCCGGCAGAATTCCGCCCCATGATCTAACCGCCTACTTGCTGTTTTGCACCGTCTCTCGTCCTTCTTAGATACGTGCCCTACCCCTATAGGCTAGTACATCAAAAAAGCCCCAATCGTGTATATAAACGTGGCAATAAACTATGACCACTGATGTAGTAAGAATGCCTAAAAATGGACACTCTTGACGACCTCACGACTTCGTATTATTGTCGTAAGTCGTTGGGTAATAGCGGCTTAAGAAGCAAGCCAGAATCTAGCCTGTTGAGCTGTTGAGCTAGGGGTGCTTAAGCAAATTGCCGTGTTTTTCAGGGCCGCCCGGCGATGAGCAAGCCCTCGGCAAAAAAGCGAGACCCAGATTATTGCAGGTCATCGCTCGGGTGGCAAGAACCGAGGCTACTACTATCGGCCGCCCGAAGGGCGATACGCCGCTGCTGGCGAAATTTTGCGATTTCCGGAGCGGGGATCCGCGGCTGAGGGCGTAATGAGTCGGGCGTCGACGGGCGGGCCAGACGTTATCGCTGAGAGTCGGCGGGCGGCTACTGAGCAGCAGTTCCTCTTAGCTAGCCGGCCAACTCGCGAGTCGATCGAGCCGAATTGCTCTGCGTGAAGGTGGGTTGTAGCGTCCCAATCTCCGTCGATTCGGCTTCCTACAGCGCGGCGCCGCGAGTCCACCTTGTACTCAATGCGTTATCGGCCTCAGCTGTTGCGGTACTTGCCAGGAGACAAGCCGGTCTCGCGTTTGAACATCACCCCCATGTACTCGGAGTGCTTGAAGCCCGCCAGGCCTGCGATGTTCTCTAGCGACAGGTCGGTCATCTTCAGAAGCTCTTTGCAGCGAGCGATCTGCACGTTGCGTATCTCCGCCTTGGGCGACCTGCCAAAGTGCTCGCGAAAGCCTCGCTCTAGCCAACTCCTCGAGACCGACATGTGGTCCAGGACATCCTGCACCGTGGCGCCTTCGCAGGCGTGATCACGGATGTACCGCAAAGCCCGGGCGATCTCGGGGTCGGGCACGGCGAAGATATCCGTGGACTGGCGGACCGCGACGCCGAGCGATGGGATCTCGGTGGTCTCGTTTTCGATGGCGCCGTTCTCCTCGCCTTGCATGATCTGGTCCAGGCGTTTGGCCGCCACGAAACCGATGCGTTCGGGATCGAGGATGATGCTCGACATCGGCGGGTTGGTGAGGTTGCAAAGCAGCTCGTCGTTGTCGACCCCTAGCACGGCGACCTCTTCGGGGACCATCAGGTTGGCGCGACCGCAGGCGTCGAGCACGTGGTGCCCCAGCAGGTCATTGGTGGCCAACACCCCCACTGGTCGGGGCAGGCTCACGAGCCACTCGGCGAGCCGCTCTTGGTCTTGGTCCCACTTCTGCGCTTGGACACGGAACGGTTGCTCGTAGACGCGGCATTCGTGCTTCGTGAATTCGACTTCCGCCACAAACCCATCGGCCCGTTGTTGCGACCAATGCTGTCCCCGGTAGTGACAGCAGGCGAAGTGCTTGAAGCCACGCTCGATAAAGTGCTGGGCGCCGGCGCGACCACACGCGCTGTCCGCGGAGCAGATCCGCGGGATTCCCATGCTGGGCGTGAAGTTGCTCAGGTCGATGACCGCCATGCCGCGGCCCAGGATCGTTTTCTTCGAGTCCTCGGTGAGCTGCCGCGTGATGATGCCGTCGCCGCTCCAGCGAGAGAGCAGCCGCGTAACGTCACCGCCGATCTCGTGCTGCTCGATGTAGATCGACCACGGACGGCTCGAGATGAGGTACTGAGAGATCCCTTTCAAGATGCCGCGTCCGTAGAGACGCGAAGTCTCGACATCGAGGGCGACTCTTGGGCGTGATGTCATTGCGTGCGTTCCTGGCCTGGGTCGCGAAACAACAGGCGGCTGCTCGCTAGCCGCGTTCCGGGTGGGGCTGTGCGAGAGAGTCTTGACGCTGTGGCCAACACGATCCAGCAGGGGACGCGTTGATCGCAGCATGCAGCCGAAAAATAACTCTTATATGAAGAATAACTATTCTCATATGCAGCTACAACACAATCGTGTGCCGTCAGACTGGATGCTCTCGGCCTGCACGGCGTCAGTTGAAAAGAACGGCAATTACCGTGGCTTGGAGCGTTTATGGCAGCGGATCGCCATGCGGGCTGCCGCCGCCCAGCGACCCGCAAAGATCCTCTGTCGCTCCGGCAAAGAATCTCCTTTGTTATCGCTGCCGAGGTAGGTAGGGTTGGCTGTGGCTTCGGTGATCGAACAAGTGTGCTCGCTAAGCGAGACACACAAACTCATAGCAATCGAGGCGGTGCGAGGGAGTATGGACAGAGGGCCGGAAGTTTTTTGCAGGACGATCCAAGTGATTCAGTGACACGACTCTGCGGCCGGTCGAAGCAACGGCGGAAGCGGCCGAGAGTTTGGCAAGACTACTCTCCAATGGGGGATGCGATGATTCTTAAGACGTGCGCCTATGTCTCTTCTGCACTGACGCTGTGTGTCGCGTGTGGAGCCCATGCGGCTTCGCCCGTGACGGTGCTTGATAGTTCATTCGAGAATGTCCTCGCCGCCGCGACCCCTGAGGTTGTGGACGGCCCTAGCCCCTGGCGATTCGCGTGGGGGGGTGGCTTTGCGAGCCTGTACGAGTCGCCCTCGCCGCTGTACCCCAACCAAGATGGCGATTATTTGGGGAATGTCTTTCTCACCGAAGAAGCCGGCTTCGCCGCTCTCTACCAAGACGTGGTGACCATCCAAGAAGGCACCTACAAGTTCACGCTCGGTGTGGGCCACGAGCCCGACGCCGAGCCGTCGGATCAGCCGTTCCGGATCAACTTCGAGGCGACCGGCAACGGCCCTACGACGCTTGTGCAAGAGAACACTTATCCGCTCAACGCCTTTGACAGCGACGGGCTGACCGACATCACGGCCGAGGTGACCTTCGCTCCTGGCCACCCGGAGATCGGACGTAAACTCCGTCCCGTGCTGTTGGCCTCGGGTCCCGATGCGGGGACGAACCCCGAGGACCCTCGGGCTAGCTACATGATGGACAACGCACGTCTCGAGTTCACGCCCACCGGCGGTCCCGATGAGATGGTCCGCGTTGGTCAGCATTCGTTTGACCCGCTTGATTGGAATCTGGCCGCCGGCACGAACGCGAACGCCACGCAGTACCGGCCCGAAGAGCCGCTCTTCGCCAGCCAAGACAGCGACCAGCTGGGAGCCTTGACCGTGCGCGGCGAAGGGGGCTGGGGGGCGGCGTTTTATCAAGACACCACCACGATCGAAGAGGGCGTTTACTCGCTGACCGTCGGTGTGGCCCACGACCCGGAATTCGAGCCGACTAGCGCGCCGTTCCAAATCAACTTTGAATCGGTGGCGGCCAACGGCGCCGTGACCCTCCTGGGAGAAAACGTCTTCCCTGTGGGCTCGGCCAGCAGCACCGACCTGACCGACCTGACGGCGATGCTATCCATCCCCTCAGGGCTGCCCAACGTCGGCGAGACTCTGCGTCTCGTGCTGCTGACGACCGGCACCGACGCCGGCTCGAACACCGAATCGGACGACCCGCGTGCGATCTACCTGCTCGACAACGTGCGTCTAGAGTTCGAGGCGGCGACCGGCGGCGTGCTTGTCGGTGACTTCAACGACAACGGGGTGGTCGACGCCGCCGACTTTACCGTGTGGCGTGACAACCTCGGGGCCGGCGACGAATCGTCGATCAACAACGCCGGCGACGGTCTCGGCGGCGTGGACATGGCCGATTATGACCTGTGGGTGGCCAACTTCGGCGACACCGCCGAGGCGTTGGCGGTCTCGGCGCCGGAACCGGCGGCTCTCTCGCTGCTGCTGCTCTTCGGGGCCTCGTGGGCCCTGCGTCGTCGGCAATGAAGCCAAGAGGCGCCCCAGCGACTAAATGCTCTGCAGTAAATAGCGGCCGGTCCGCCGCTCGGCGAAGGGCGTCGATATCGAGGGGCAGCCGCGGGCCGCTGCAACCTGGGGCAGGGTTGCAGCGGCCATGCCGCACCAACACACCAGCAGCAGGCCGCTATCCCCCACAGGGAAGAGGCCGCCGCGGAACGCGTGAACTCGCTTGAACGAAAGGGAAAAGATGGTGTCAAGGAATCACATCTCCCGGCTGAGGGAAGAGGGCGAGCCTAACGGGCGTCGCCAGCGTGCTCGGCGAGGATTCACCCTGGTCGAATTGCTGGTGGTGATCGCGATCATCGGCATCTTGGTCGCGTTGCTTCTGCCCGCGGTGCAGTCGGCTCGCGAGGCGGCTCGTCGCACGCAGTGCATGAGCAACCTCAAGCAGATCAGCCTGGCTTTGCAGAACTTCCATTCCGCCAAGCAGCACTTCCCCCCGGGGTCGCACGCCGAGAACGAAGCCGAGCGGACCGCGGTGCACCAGTGGACGATCTACCTGATGCCGTACCTCGAGGAGTTCGCGATCGCCGACCGCTACGACTGGAGCGCCGGAGACCGCAGCTCCGGGTTCGCCGCGATCAACGGTCCGTTATTCCGCACGACAATCCAGTCGTTCCTATGCCCCAGCGATCAGATCGGCTACGTCAAAGACTGGGGCTGGTCGCACTCAAACTACGTAGGCTGCTTCAGCGCCGACGGGTCGTGGGTCGAGCCCGAAGGATGGACGGCCGACAACAACATCAACCACGCTTTCTACAACCCCTCGGTCGATTCGGGCCGGCGGGCCATCTTCAACCTCAACCGGACCCGTGCGATGAAGCACGTGGTCGACGGCACTTCGCACACGTTCGCCTTCTCTGAGGTGATTCACGGGGCCGACGGGCAACTCGATTTCCGCGGCACGTGGTGCGTCGATCACGGCGTGGCCTACACGCACCGTCTGGGGCCCAACTCGACCCTGGATGATAAAGACGCCTACGCCTGCCCCTACCCGCCTCGGCCCGGTGTTCCGTGCTCCAAGTCACCGAGCTTCGGCACCGCCTACTGGGCCGCCCGCAGTTTGCACGTCGGCGGCGTGAACGGGGCTCGCGTCGACGGCTCGGTGCAGTTCGTTCCTGACAGCGTCGACTCGGAAGTTTGGATCGCGTTGGGGAGCATCAACGGCGGAGAGGCGGACGCCAACCTATGAACAACCGCAGCCGATTCTCACCCGTCGCCGGCCGTCTTGCCTGTGTAGCGATGCTGTTCCTCGCGGGCTGCAGCAGTTCCCCCCAACGGGAGATCCGCGGCCAGGTCAGCCTCGATGGCCAGCCCCTCGAATCGGGCGAGATCCTATTCAAGCCGACCGCCGGGAGCGTCGGCCCCACCGCGGGCTCTTCGATCACGGACGGCGAGTACTCGATCCCGGCGGTCGCCCAGGGCGTTATCGCGGGCAACCAATACCAGGTATCGATCACCTCGATGGCGGGCAGCGGCCGCATGGCCCCCGATCCCAATGAACCGACGGGGCAACGCGAGTTGCTCGAGAACATCGTCCCCGAGCGCTACAACACCGACACCGAGCTGACGATCACCGTCTCGGCCGACAAGAGCGAGAATGTATTCGACTTCCCGCTGGAAAGCACACCCGAGCTGTAGCGGCCAGATCTGCTGCCAACGGCTCCGACCACGGACCTCAATGAACGACGGTATGAAACGCAATCGAACCAGTAGCTCGACCGCCGGGCCAGACGCCGCTCGCGGCCGCCAGATCGTAGGCTTCTTGCGAAGCACACGATTCACACTCCTTGCCGCGCTGAGCGTTTGTGGAAGCCTCAGCGTTAGTGGGAACGCCACGGCGAGCGACTGGGCGGCCGAGCCGGCCATGCTCCCCTGCCCGACCGCTCGTATGGAGCTCAGCGGGACGGTCAACGACTACACACAAGCGGTCGTCGAGAACTGGCTGCTGCGGGCGCCACGCGACAATCCGGCCATGCTCGAGATGTTCGCCGACCGCGATGAGCGGCCACACCGTGAGCTCTTGCCCTGGTCGGGTGAATTCGCCGGCAAGTACCTCACCTGCCTGGTGCAGGTGCTGCGGCTCTCGGGCGATCCGCGACTCGAAGAGCTCGGCGAGGATTTCGTCGGGAAACTCGTCGCGTTGCAAGCCGACGACGGCTATCTCGGTCCTTTCCCCAAGGAAAGCCGGCTGACAGGAAAGAAGCCGAACGGCAAACGCACCTGGGACGCCTGGGGGCACTACCACGTGATGCTGGGCCTGTTGCTGTGGCACGACCAGACCGGCGACGACGCCGCGTTGGAGTGCGCCAGCCGCATCGGTGACCTGTTCTGCGACAAGTTCCTTGGCACGGACAAGCAAGTCTCCTCGATGGGGAGCGCGGAGATGAACCAGGCTGTGGTTCACTCGCTAGCGTTACTCTACAACCGCACCGGCGAGCAGAAGTATCTCGACCTGGCCAACGACATTGTCCTCGATTTCGCCGCTCCGAACGCCGGCAACTACCTGCAGGCGGGGCTCGAGGGGCTGGAGTTCTTCGAGATCCCTAAGCCGCGTTGGGAGAGCTTGCACTCGCTCATGGGCTTGGCCGAGCTCTACTGGAACACCGGCAAGCGAGACTACCGCGACGTGTTCGAGCACTACTGGTGGAGCATCGTCGAGCTCGACCGCCACAACAACGGCGGGTTCTCCTCGGGAGAACAAGCGCACGGCGACCCCTACCACCAAGGCCCGATCGAGACCTGCTGCACCGTCGCCTGGATGGCGATGAGTGTCGAGATGCTCAAGATGACCGGCGACTCGCGGGTGGCCGATGAGCTGGAGCTGTCGACCCTCAACCAAGCGGTCGGCACGTACTCTCCCGACGGCATGTGGAGCACCTACAACACGCCGATGGACGGCCGCCGGGTGCCGAGCACGGTCGACATCGCCTTCCAGATCCGACCCGGCAGCGAAGAGCTCAACTGCTGCAGCGTCAACGCGGCGCGCATGTTCGGCATGATCTCAGACTGGGCCGTCATGCGGGAGGACGACGGCCTCGTGCTCAACTGGTACGGGCCGAGCGAGTTTGAGGAACAACTGGGCGACGCCAAGGTGAGCCTGCGTCAAGAGACCGACTACCCGCGCGACGGGGCGGTCAAGCTGCACGTCGACCCGGACGAGCCGACGGAATTCACGCTGAAGCTGCGCATCCCTCACTGGTCAAAGAACACCAAGGTCGCCGTGAACGGCGACCCCGTCGAGGCGTCCCCCGGTTCCTACTTGGCGATCGACCGCCGGTGGCGGGCGGGCGACGTGGTCACGCTCGAGATCGACGAATCGATCCGCTGCTGGGTTGGCGAGAACGAGTGCGAGGGCAAGGCCGCCTTGTACCGCGGCCCGTTGCTGATGGCTTACCGCGAGCCCTCCGCGGCCAAGGTCAACTACGGCGAAGCCTGGAACGCGTACGGCCACTTCCGTGCCGCGAGCGAAGCCTCGGCCAAGGTCGAGTGCGTGTTCTACGGCGACTCGCTCGAGTGGCGTGGCTTCTACATGGACGACGCCGGCAAGGCGCGCATCACGATCGACGGCGAGGCAGTCGAGGTGGTCGACCAGTACGGACCCAAGCGGAACAAGCCGTTCGTCCGCAAGTTCAACGGACTCGGAGCTGGCAAGCACGTCGCCACGATCGAGGTGCTGGCCGAGCATCACGCCAAGTCGAAGGGCGTGTGGGTGAACATTCAAGACCTGAAGACCTCGGCCGACATCCCCACGCTGGGCCCCGAAACCATTCGGCAACCGAGCAGCATCATAGCCGTCGCCGATGGCTTCCTGGAGTGCAGCCTTCCCGGCGAAGGCCGTGCCCCTGTCAAGTTGCGTGATTTCGCGACCGTCGGCTTAGGCGGCGCGACCTATTCCTCGTGGCTGCCCGCCGAGGGAATCCCCGCGACACCCTTCAGTCGCGACAACCCCTCACGCACCTCGGTGGTCTCGCCGTGAGACCGTTGACTCCTAAGGGCAGCATTGAACACACCAACGGCACGGGTCGCTCGAGCGAGCGGCTCACGCCGCTAGGCGGGCCCAGCACGCCCGCCGCCGGCGAACGATCTCTTCAAGCAGGCGACTCATCACACAGGCGAGACGATATGGAACAAGCGGCCGAGGCCACCACGAGCGACGGCGATTACCAGAGGGAACCGGTTCCCGAAGGGTCTCGGCTTGGGTTCAAGAACTTTGTCGGCATGTACGCCGGTGAGCACACCGCCGGCACGGAGCTGATGATCGGGCCGCTGTTCGTAGCGGCCGGGGTTAGCGCGACCGACATGCTGCTCGGCTTGCTGGTTGGCAACTTGCTGGCGGTCCTCTCTTGGGTGCTGTTCACGGCGCCGATCGCCACCCGCGCCCGCCTGACGCTCTATTACCAGCTCGAACGCATCTGCGGCCGCAAGCTGGTGGTGGTCTACAACTTCGTCAACGGCGTGATGTTCTGCTTGCTGGCCGCCTCGATGATCACCGTGGCCGCCACGGCGGTCGGCGTCGGCTTCGACATCTCGATGCCGCAGCTGGACGACGTCTACCCGAACAGCCTCGGCTGGGTCGTGTCGGTCGCCTGCATCGGGGCGCTGATCTCGATCGTCGCCGCCTACGGTTACGAGACCGTTTCGCGGTTCGCGAACATCGCGGCGCCGTGGCTGGTGCTGATCTTCCTCGCCTTTGGGTTGATCGCCCTCAGGCAGTTCATCACCGCCACGGGCAAGGACATCGACTCCCTGGCCGACCTCTGGCGTATGGCGAACACCGACATTTGGAAGGGTGGCGAGCCGCTCGAAGGCAAGACCAAGTTCACCTTCTGGCACGTGATGTTCTTCGCCTGGTTCTGCAACATCGCCATGCACATGGGCATGTCGGACCTCACGGTTTTCCGCTTCGCACGCAAATCGTGGTACGGCTTCGCGACCGCCTCGGGCATGTACCTGGGACACTTCTTGGCTTGGATCGCGGCGTCGCTGCTTTACTCACTCCAGTTGTACGAAACGCCAGGCAACACCGAGGTGCTCCCCGGGCCGATGGCTTACAAGGTGCTCGGCGCCGCGGGGGTGATCTGTGTGGTGCTCGCCGGTTGGACGACGGCTAACCCAACGATCTACCGCGCCGGACTCGCGTTCCAATCGATCGTGCCGAGCGCATCGCGTTTCGCCGTCACCCTGTTTGCCGGCGCCTTGGCCACCGTGGCCGGCATGTTCCCGGCCATCGCCATGCAGTTCCTCGAGTTCATCGCCCTGTACGGGCTGGTGCTGATGCCGGTAGGGGCGGTGATCTTTGTCGACTTCTGGCTCAGCAAGAGGCTCGGCTTCCAAGACAATTACGCCGAACGCACGGGCAAGGGGTTCAACCCCGCCGCCGCGGCCGCGTGGGTTCTCACCCTAACCATCTGCATCGCCAGCGTTGTCTGGGGCGGGGTGCAAATTTACTTCGTCAGCTTGCCCGGATGGCTGATGGCGGCGGTGCTATACATCGTCGTCAGTCGTTTGATCCAGAGAAGACCCTTGGAGAGCCCCGTCGCGGAGGCCCGAACGCTATGACAGCTTTGCTCAAAACGTTGTCGCTGCTCGCGCTCGTGGGCGTGCTGGCGCCATCGGTGCTGTTCGTCGTCGACGCGATCGAACTGGAACGCGTCAAGACGCTCACCCTCGTGGCCACGGTGGCTTGGTTCGTCATCACGCCGATTTGGATGGGGCGCCACACCGTGACACAACTCGAACCCCAGGGGCAACCATGAATGTAGCCACCATGAAAACCGGCGCGCTCACCCAGGCGCTCGTGCTCGAGAGGGCGGGCGAACTGAGCCTGCGACCGATCGAGATCGAAGAGTCCATGGGGCCCAACGACGTGCGAATCGACATCCACACCGTGGGGGTGTGCGGCTCGGACGTGCACTATTACCAACACGGCAGCATCGGCCCGTTCGTGGTCAACGAGCCGATGATCCTCGGGCACGAGGCGTCGGGCACGATCAGCGAGTTAGGCTCCAGCGTGCGGGGGCTTCGCGTTGGCGACCGAGTCTGCATGGAGCCCGGAGTGCCGGACGCCGAGAGCCGCGCCGCGCGGCTCGGCATGTACAACCTCGACCCCGACGTCAGGTTCTGGGCCACGCCGCCGGTGCACGGCTGTTTGCGTCCGTCGGTGGTCCACCCGGCCGCCTACACGTTCAAGGTCCCCGACAACGTGAGCTTCGCCGAGGCGGCGATGATCGAGCCGCTCGCCGTGGGGCTGCACGCCGCGAACAAGGCGAACGTGCGGGCCGGCGACCTAGCCGTCGTGCTCGGCGCGGGGCCGATCGGCATGGTGACCGCGCTGTCGGCGCTCGCCGCCGGCGCCAGCCGTGTGGTCATCTCCGACGTGCAACAGACGAAGCTCGACCTCGCCGCGACGCTCGGCGCCATCACCCCGGTGAACGTGGCCGAGGCGTCGCTCGAGCAAGAGATCGGCCGCCTCACCGATGGCTGGGGGGCCGACGTGGTCTTCGAGGCGAGCGGCAACGAACGCGCCGCCGCGGGCGTGTTCGACTGCCTGCGGCCGGGCGGCTGCGTGGTTTACATCGGCATGCCCTCGGGGCCCATCCCCTACGACGTGCTGGCGGCTTCGGTGAAGGAGGCTCGCGTGGAGCACGTGTTCCGCTACGCGAACGTTTACCCCCAGGCGATCTCGCTGATGGCCAACGGCAAGATCGATGTCAAACCACTGATCACCGACACCTACACGTTCGCCGAGAGCGTGGAGGCCTTCGACTTCGCCGCGGCGATGCCGGCGGGGAGCGTCAAGGTGCAGATCGCTTTGGGCTAACGCTTTGCGTCGCATCGGCCATGCGTCGCACGCAAACATTTCTGAGGGACAGGCAACAGGCGGGATGAATTATGAGTATTGATATATCGGGGCCCCTGCGGTTCCACAGCGGCGTTCGAGTGGGGACCAATGCAAAAAGCGAAGGCATGCGGATCGACCTCACCGGCAAGCAGGCCATGGTAACCGGCGCCGGCAAAGGCATCGGCCGCACGATCGCCACTCTGCTGACCGAATGCGGGGCGGAGGTCGTCGCGTTGAGTCGCACCCGTGAGGACCTCGATTCGCTCTCCAGCGAGATCGGCTGCCGCACGCTCGTGACCGACCTTGAAGACCCCGAGGCCGCGGCCGAGGCGGCCCGGCAAGCGGGAGACGTCGACCTGCTGATCAACAACGCCGGCATATCGATCCCGCAGCCGTTCCTCAACACCTCGGTCGAGTCGCTCGACCGCACGATGTCGGTCAACCTGCGTTCGGTGCTGGTTGTCAGTCAGATCGTCGCCAGGGGCATGATCGAACGGGGCGTGGGAGGTTCGATCGTCAACATCTCGAGCCAGGCGTCGCTCGTGGCGCTAGCCGATCACGCCTCTTACTGCGCTTCGAAGGGCGCCCTCGATCAATTGACCCGCGTGATGGCCCTCGAACTCGGGCCACACGGCATCCGTGTCAATTCGGTCAACCCGACGGTCACGCTCACGCCGATGGGCGAGATGGCGTGGGCCGAGCCGAGCAAACGCGACGCGATGCTCGCCAAGATCCCCTTGGGTCGCTTCGCCAAGCCGAACGAGATCGCTCAGGCTGTCGCTTTCTTGCTCAGTGATCACAGCGGGATGATCAACGGAGTCACACTGCCGATCGACGGCGGCTACCTCATTGCTTGATCCCCCTTGAAGAGGATTGGCGCCAATATGAAAAGAGACACCATGACCGATAGCAATATTGCTGGCCGCATGCTCCTTCAGGCCGCGTTCCTAGGCCTGGCCGTGATGGCGGCCGGCGACGCCAACGCCCAGACCAAGCTGGTTTGGCCGATCGAAGGTACGCCCTTCGAGGAGTGGTCGATCGGCAACTACGTCGACCTCGACACGCGTCCCGTCGCCCGCCGCGATTACCGGGGCGGAAGGATCACCTACGACGGCCACGACGCCCTCGACATCGGTCTGCCTCACTTCCGCGCCATGGAAGAGGGGTACGACATCTACGCCGCCGCCGCCGGCACGGTCACCTTCGCTAAAGATGGCGAGTACGACCGCTACAGCTTCTCCAACCCGGCGCCCCCGGGCGAATCGGGCAACTACGTCGTGATCGATCACGGCGACGGTCTGACCACGCTGTACGGTCACATGCGTAAGGATTCGGTCGCGGTCACCGCCGGTCAAACCGTGGCGGCGGGCGAGGTCATCGGCCAGATCGGCAGCTCCGGACAGTCGACCGGCCCGCACCTGCACTTCACGGTGCGGGTCCACGGGCAGGCGGTAGAGACCTTTCTCGACCCCGATGCGTGGTGGGACGACCCGCTGCCGTACTCGGGCGAAGTGGCGACCGTGATGGACTCAGGGATCGCCAGTGATTGGCCCACCACCGAAGAAGTCGAGTACGGGGTGGAGCATCAGGGGGTGTTCCAGGCCCAGTCGACCGGCCAGCTGGTCGTGATGTGGAACTACCTGTTCGGCATCGCCGAAGGCTCGTCGGTCAGCCTGAAGATCCACCGTCCGAACGGCAGCGTGTTCTCGGACTTCGCGTGGATCCAGCAAGGCTTGGGCGGCGGGTACTGGAACCACGGCGTCGTGCTGCCGCCGAACCCCGAGTTGGGGCTGTGGCGCTCGGAGCTCACCGTCAACGGTTCGGTCCTCACGAGCAACCCCTTCCGGATAGTCATCCCCGAGCCCTCGTCGGGCTTGTTGCTCGCGGTTGCGGTGGGGACGCTCCGCATCGCTCGCCGTCGGCGTCGCGGCTGATCCACACAGCTGATCCACACCGCTCTGCCGCTCACCACGCGCTCTCCCTTTCACGATTTCCGAACACAAGAAGCCGATGCGCCTCCCGACCAACGTAGCCTCGATCAGTCGCCTGACAGTCTTGTTGTTCGCCGCGCAGTGCTGCGGTGTTTGCGCGGCTGCGGATCTCTCCGAGCAGAGCAGCGCGGTGCTCGCCCCGCTTGAATGGGAAACCGGCGTGCTCGAGCCGGGCGCACGGGCGTTTCTGGATGTCGAGTTCGGCTTTGAGAACGTGCCGGAGGAACTCGCCGGGCGTGAGTTCCTGCGCACGAACCTGCTCGGGACACGCAAAGTGAGTGTCGAGGCGGGGGCCGTGTACGCCATCACGCCGAGCAAAGGTTCCGGCGAGTTCTCCCAGGCGACGGAACTCGAGCGGCTCGGCTTCCGCCGAGTGGACGATATCGAAGAGTTCGAGGCCTTCGGCGGCGATTGGGCCGGCACGCCTTGCAGCGTCTACACGAAGCACGTCGAGGCCGATGAGCGGATCGACATCGTCTCGCCCGAAATCGTGCTGAAGTCTTACCCCTCGGCCGACGACCCGCAGACCATCCCTTACCGCCAGAACAAGTGGTGCGTGATCGTCGCCCGGGCGCCGGCGGCCAGCGGGACGATCGGCGATCTTGCGCCCGAGCCGCGGTCGGTGTTCAACCCGCCGCTGGCGCAGGATTACACGATCGCCGCCGAGACGCCGAGCCTCGCGTACTTCGTTCACGACCCGGGCATGATCCGGTTGCCCAACGGAGAGTTACTCTCATTCAGCCCATGCTGGAAGCGTCCTTCGCGGGTCGGCAAGGCCGAGGGCGCCTACGTGATCATCACCAAGAGCGTCGACGGCGGGAAAACGTGGCGCCGGCTGCCCGACCTGCCCTACGCCGAGGCGACGCCGTTCGTGGTCAAGGGCAAGCTTTATTTGTTCACCCAACCGAAGCAGCACCACGACGTGCACTTCGTGCGCAGCGACGACAACGGCGAGTCGTGGTCCGACCCGGTGAAGGTGCTCGACGGGCCGTATTGGAACTGCCAAACCAGCTACGTCGAGAAGGACGGATTCCTCTATTGGGTGCTCGACAAACGCCACCAAGGCACGGTCGCGATCGCCGGCGATCTGTCGATGGACCTGCTCGACCCCCAGGCGTGGCGGATCTCCAACGTCCTCGATCCCGTCATGACGCCGCCCGAATTCCGCCCCCACGGGGTCGAGCGATACGCTGACGCGGAGCAGCAGAGCAAGTTTCGCGACTGGAATCTCGAGGGCAACGTGATGCTCGTGGGCGACCGGATGCGGATCGCCGCGCGGGTGAACCCCAACCCGGGGGGCACGCCGGCGATCGCCACGCTGTTCGATCTCACCGACGAGGACGGCGAGCTCAAGCTAACCTATGACCAACACTACCCGTGGCCCGGTGGGCAGAGCAAGTTCGCTATCGTGCAGGACCCGGTAACAAAGCTCTTCTGGATGGCGTGCAACGTCTCCGCGGGGCCGATGGTCAAGGGCCACGCCCCCGACCGCCGCTACCTGATGCTCTACTTCGGCCACGACGGCATGAACTGGCTGCCGGCCGGATGCGTAGCCTTCGCCCCCACGCCCAGCCAATCGTTCATGTACCCCTCGATTCAGATCGACGGCGACGACTTGGTCGTGCTGTCCCGCAGCGGACGCGAGTCGGGTCACTTCCACGACGCCAACCTTTCGACCTTCCACCGCGTCAAGCGGTTCCGTTCGCTGGCGTGGTATTAATCGCCGTCCCCGGCGGCCGCAAGCGTCTCTCCTGCATAAGAGCCGATCACGGCTCTGTCGGTTCGCTCGCCGCTCCGGCTTGCGAGGGAACCGTGGTGCGCTGCATCAGCTCCATTAATTCCGGCAAGATCGCGTCGCAAAAATGCCAAGTGAACTCGGACTTCCTCGAATTGCAGAGCAACGCGTAGCTCACGCCGTCGCTCTGGCACACCAGCAGCGAGCTGGCGCCGGACAACGACCCGAGGTGGTTCATCCGCAGGCCTTCGCCGTCCCCGCCGGGGATGACTCGCCAGCCCAGCCCGTAGAAGTTGGGCGTCGGCTCTCCCTGTGGGGTGTAGCCGGCCGCGCCGCCCGGCCGCTCGGTGGTCGCCGTGAGCGAAGAGGCGGACAGAAGCGATTCGTCCGGCTTGCCGTAGTAGGCCGAGCCGTAACGCGCCATGTCGCTCGCCGTGGCGATCCAGCCGCCGTGGGCGTCCATCGCCTCCAGGTTCCAGGCGCCATAGGGCTTTGCAACGCGGCGTTCGGCTGCAAAGACCGACGGGCCATAGCCGGGGTCGTAATACTTCACCTCACGCTCGGCGCGAAACCGAGGCAGCGTGCGGCCGAGTTGCGCGTCGGTCACCCCCGCCGGGGCGAGCACCCGCTGCTGGACGAAGTCGCCGTACGCCATGCCGCTTGTGTGCTCGATCACCCGGCCGAGCAGGCAATAGCCGAAATTCGAGTAGCAGTACCGCTCGCCCGGGGCGAAGTCGAGAGGCCGGCTGAGCGTGCTGTGGATCGTGTCTTTCAAGGTCGCGGGCGGCGTCTTTCCCAGCGCCGTGGCGATGCGGATCGAGTCGAACATCGGGTCGCCCGAAACGCCGCGATCCCAACCCGCCCGATGCTGCAACAGATGCCGAATGGTGACCTCGCTAAGGCGTTCATCGCGACCCGGTCCCTCCGCGGGAAGAAACGCCGAGCCTTGCAAGACGTCGAGCAGCTTCGATTCGAGGTTCAACTCGCCCGCTTCTACCAAACGAAGTACGGCGGTGGCGGTCAGCGGTTTCGACAGGCTGGCGATCCGGAAGCGGCTAGCAGGACGAACCGGCTGGCGGAGCTCTTGATCGGCGTAGCCAAATCCGCGGGCGTAGAGCACCACCCCCTGGCGTACGACAGCAACCGAGGCGCCGGGGATCTGATGCTTTGCGAGCTGAGCGGCGAGGAATTCCTCCAGCGGGGCCGCCCACTCGGGCGTTGGCGGTGTGTTGGCGGCAGCGTCTTCGGACGCTTCGCTCGTCGCGTGAAGGCTTTCGCCCGTGGCGCCGCCAGCCAAAGCGATAACGCCGATCAAGGAGAACGTTGCCAGTCGGAATGCAGCGAGCATGAACGGGTCCCTGGGTGGGCTGGGCGGGGTCAAGAGACGGTTGGCTACAAGCGCCAAGCGCCTCTTGCTCGGAGGATGAAAAACGGCGGCCGAGAGCGGCGTATCGCCATCCCTGACCATCGGCGCGCCCGTGTGCGAAGGCAAGGAGAATATGTGTCTGACATCATGAGCCTAACGCCGCTGAACACGCCATTGCGACTCGCCGGGTAGGGAACGTCTTTTTTGGGGAGCACGCAAAGAAGCGTGACGCATGACGCACCGCGAAACACAACAAGACGCCACGTTGGGTGAAGCCTCGACGGCCGGATGACAGCGAACCTACCGACGTATGGCCGTGTTCACCGAGGGGCTTACCGCCACGGCGGGGACAAATCTTCAATGCTTCCTTCGACACCGTGAGGAGATTATCAGGTGAAACTGCACACCCAAGTCATGACATTAAGGCTCGCCAGGCCGTTCATCATCTCGCGTGGCGCCATTACCACGCAGAAGACGGTGATTGTTCGTCTCGAAGAGGCGGGCGAGATCGGATACGGCGAGGTGACCGAGAACGATTTTTACGAGCACTCGGCCGAATCGATCTTGGCGTCGATCGAGCGCGTCAGGCCACTGGTCGAGGCGTGCGGGTCGCTCGACGCCCAAGAGCTGTGGGCCTCGCTTTGTGACCCGCTCAAGAACGACCTGTTCGCACTGTGCGCCATCGACATCGCGGCTCACGACCTGCAGTCGAAGCTCGCGGGTCGGCGCTGTCACGAGAGCTTGGGACTTGAGTGGGTCCCCGGTCCCGAGTCGAGCCTGACGCTCAGCATCGGAACGCCTGAAGAGGTTATTGAAGAGTACAAGCTGAACCCCGGTTGGGCGGGCTACAAGCTCAAGCTCGGCACGGAGCACGACTTGGAGGTTGTTCGCCGCCTGCGTGAGGAGACCGACGCCGTTCTGCGGATCGACGCCAATTGCGCCTGGAGCGTTGAAGAGACTATCGAAAACTCTTTCGCCATGCGTGAGTTGGGCGTCGAGTTTCTCGAGCAACCGCTGTCGCGCACCGCCCGGGTCGAAGAGTTGGTCAAGGTGTTTGAGGAGTCCGCCTTGCCCGTGATCGCCGACGAAAGCTGCTGCGTCGCTTCGGACGTGCGGCTTTGCGTCGACCGCTTTCATGGCGTCAACATCAAGCTCTGCAAGTGCGGCGGCTTGACTCCCGCCGTGCGGATGCTGCGCGAGGCCCGGTCGCTCGGGCTCAAGACGATGGTCGGCTGCATGATCGAGACTTCGATCGGCATCACCGCGGCGGCGCAGTTGCTGCCGCTGCTGGACTACTGCGACCTCGACGGCGCGCTGCTGCTCGCCGAGGACCCGGCGACCGGCGCGGAGGTGCGGCAAGGCAAAGTGTCGCTGCCCGACGCGCCGGGTTGCGGCGGAAGGCTCGCCGAAACGGCTTTCGCCTAGAGAAGGCGCATGAAGAAACCACAACTATCCACCAACGCTTCCCCGCCCGCCGAGACGCGCCATGTTGATTCCAAGCCTTCCCCCCTTGTCGAGCCGTCTGCGTGCCATCGCTCTCGTCTTGCCTCTCGTGCTGACGATTAGCGACACCCACGCCGCCGATCCTGTGACGGACTACGAGCCTGTGATCACCCGACTAGAGTCGTTCATCACCGCCGAGCTGCAAGCCAAGCAACTGCCCGCCGCCTCGATCGCCTTGGTGGCGGACGATCGTGTGGTGTGGTCCGCTGGGTTCGGGCCAGCGAAACAAGAAGGGCCCCCCGCGTCGGTCGACACGACCTACCGCGTTGGGTCGGTCTCCAAGCTGTTCAACGCCCTGGCGGTGATGCGGCTGGTCGCCGAGGGGAAAGTCGATCTCGACGAGGACGTGCGGACGTACCTGCCCGACTTCGCACCGCAGAATCCGTTCGATAAGCCGATCACGCTGCGGCTGTTGATGTCGCACCAGTCGGGCCTGGTGCGCGAGTCGCCCCTGGGAAGCTACTTCGACGCGACTTCCCCGACAATCGCCGCCACGGTCGCCTCGCTCAACGACACCACCGTGCTGCTCGAGCCGGGCTCGAAGACGAAATACTCCAATGCGGCGGTAACGGTCGCTGGTTTGGTCGTCGAGCGTGTGTCAGGTCAGCCCTACTCGCAGTACGTGCAACGCGCAGTGTTAGAGCCGTTGGGAATGGGGTCGAGTTCGTTCCGGCCGACCGAGGCGATTAACGCCCGGTTGCCCGATGCTTGGATGTGGTCGTTTCACAGCGACCCTTTCCCAGCGCCGACGTTCGACATGGGCATACTGCCGGCCGGCAACCTGTGCTCCACGGTCACCGATTTGTCGAAAATGCTGATCGTCATGCTGGGCGATCAGCCCCCCGCATCGCTTGGGATCGACCGTGCTTTGCTCGATTCGATGATCCGACCGGCCAGCCCCGACAGCGTCGCGGGGCACGAGTACGGCATCGCCTTCCGTCTCGGCGAACTCGACGGCCGCCCCACCTTTGGACACGGCGGCGCCGTGTACGGTTACGCGACTCAGTTCAAAGGATTGAGAGACGAGAAGATCGGCGTGGTCGTCGCTCTCGCCCAGGACTGCGCGAACGGCGAGACCAACCGCATCGGCGACTACGCCCTGCGGCTGATGCTAGCGCACCGCGCCGGGGAACCGCTGCCCGAGATCTCCACCTCCGGTCCTTTAGCGGCGGGCGAGGCAAAGCAGATGGCGGGGCGCTACACCAACGGCAGCGGGCAGGCGATCGAGATTTACGCCAAGGGAGAGCGGGCCTTTCTGAAGCACGGCCATTGGATGGGCGAGCTGCGCTGCGCGAGCGACGGCTACCTGATCGACGACGTTCTGCGGCACGGCCCCGCGTTGCAATGGGATGGCGCCGATGGCGTGATCCTATTGGACGGCAAGGAGTGGCGCCCGACCGACGACGAGAACGCGGCGTGCCCGCCGGAGTGGCGTGAGCTGGTTGGCGAGTACGGCTGGGACCACAACGTCATGTACATCTACGAAGACCACGGGCGGTTGCGTTCGCTCATCGAGTGGTTCTTCGACTACCCGCTCACCGAGCTAGGCGAAGACGCATTCGCTTTCCCCGATTCGGGACTATACCACGACGAGAAGGTGGTTTTTAGACGCAACGAGCACGGAGAGATCACACACGCCGTGGCGGGCGGTGTCGCCTTCCCGCGCCGGCCGTCGAGCGGCGCCGACGACTCGGCTTCTCCTTACGCCCGTATCGCGCCTGACAGGCAAGCTGAATAGACGCCCGATTATTCAGCGTCTCCTCATCGTCAGACTTCCGAGTGCTCGCCTCCCATCTACTGCTACGAAACGAACCACATGTCATTCAGCGTTCTTGAGCTGTTCACGATCGGCATCGGCCCCTCGAGCTCGCACTCGGTGGGGCCGATGCGCGCCGCCTGTCGATTTGTCACCGGGCTTAGCGATGCAGGCGTGATGGCAAAATGCGACCGCATTGAAGTGCGGTTGTACGGCTCGCTTGCGTTGACCGGCAAAGGGCACGGCACCGACATGGCGGTGATGCTCGGCCTCGAAGGGGCGGAGCCCGAGACAGTCGACCCCGACACGATCGAGACGCGGATCAGCGCGATGCGGGAATCTCGGCAATGCCAGTTGCCGGGCGGGCCTCGCATCTTGTTCCGCGAAGAAAGCGACCTCCTCTTCCTCCGCAAAGAGACACTGCCTTTCCATCCAAACGGCATGGAGTTCTTCGCCCTCGACGAGCAAGGTGCGGTCCTAGCCACGCACAAGTGTTACTCGGTGGGTGGCGGGTTTCTGGTCAACGAAGACGAGACCGACGCATCCCAACCCGCCGCGGCGCCCGTCGCAGTCCAGTACCCGTTCGCGACGGGGAAGGAGCTGCTCGATGCCGCGACGCAGCATTCGCTGTCGATCAGTGAGGTCATGCTCGCCAACGAGACTTCCTGGCGCAGCGAGGAGGATACTCGCGACAGGTTGCTGATCGTTTGGAACGCGATGCGAGACTGTGTGAAACGGGGTCTCGAGCGGCCCGGCGTGCTGCCGGGCGGGCTCAAGGTGCGGCGCCGTGCGCCCGAGCTTTACCAGTCGCTAAGCAAGCGGAGCGACGCGTCGTCGCAGGGGCCGACCGCCGCGATGGACTGGGTCAACTTGTTCGCCATGGCTGTGGCGGAGGAGAACGCCGCCGGCAGCCGGGTGGTCACCGCCCCCACCAACGGAGCGGCCGGGGTCATCCCGGCGGTGCTCCATTACTACGACCGCTTCATCCCGGGGGCGTGCGACGCGGGCGCCGTGCGGTTCCTGCTCACGGCGGGCGCCATCGGCAAGCTCTACAAGCTCAACGCCTCGCTCTCCGGCGCCGAGGTCGGCTGCCAGGGAGAGATCGGCGTCGCCTGTTCGATGGCCGCCGGCGCGTTGGCCGAGGTCCTGGGGGGCTCGCCACAGCAGGTCGAGATGGCGGCCGAGATCGGCATGGAGCACAACCTGGGGCTGACCTGCGACCCGATCGGCGGGCTGGTGCAAGTGCCGTGCATCGAGCGGTGCGCGATGGCGGCCGTCAAGGCGATCAACGCCAGCAGCATGGCGCTCAACAGCGACGGCGCCCACCACGTGAGCCTCGACCGTGTCATACGGACGATGCGCGAGACCGGTCGCGACATGCTGACCAAGTACAAGGAAACATCGCGTGGCGGCCTGGCGGTTGCGTACACGGAATGCTGAGCGATCAGCCAACAGAGCGAGCCATCCCTCTCATGCACATGATGCAAACCGGCCCCGGGCCGAGAACCACCGTCGACGGCAAGGAGTATCTTTACTTCTGCGGCACCGGCTACCTCGGACTCCAGAACGACCCGAGGCTGCTCGAGGCGGCCTGCGAGGCGACTCGCCAGTTCGGCCTGGGCACGGCTACCTCGCGCAGCGGTTACGGCACGTCGTCGCCCGTCGCCGAGGTGGAGCGCCTGGCCGCCAACTACTGGGGCTGCGAGAGCGCGTTCTACTTTGCCTCGGGCTACATGGGCAACCACGTCGTGCTGTCGGCCTTGGCCGAATCGGTGGACGCCGTGTTTCTCGACGCCTACGCGCACTACAGCATCGTCGACGCGTGCCGCAGCTTCGACTTGCCGGTAGAAACGTTCAACCACCGCGATCCCCAATCTCTCAGCGAGGCGCTGAGCGCGAGCCTCCTTCCTAGGCAGCGGCCGTTGGTGATGAGCGACGGGGTGTTCGCCTCGAGTGGGGCCTTGGCGCCGGCCAACGACTATCTGGCGGTGCTAGCCGCTTACGAGGGCGCCGCCCTATGCCTGGACGACTGCCACGCCTTCGGCGTCCTGGGCGCCAGCGGCCGTGGCTCCTTCGAGCACCACGGCGTGGACCTCGACCGGATCAACCAAACCCCGGACCACGACCCAGCGACGGGCGTCCGACTGTTCGCCGTCGGCACGCTTAGCAAGGCGTTCGGCGCTTACGGTGGGATCGTGTGTGGCTCTCGGGTGTTTATCGACCTAGCCCGACGCAGTTCGCACTACTACAGCGGCGCGAGCGCCCCGCCCACCCCGGTGGCCGCCGCCGCGGCCGCCGCTTTGCAACTGATTGCCGAGAACCCCGAACGGATCGCTCGGGTCCAGCAAAACGCCCGTCGGCTCAAGCAGGGACTCAAGTCATTGGGGCTCACGACCGATGACGCCCCCACGCCGATCGCGGGGCTTGAGATCGGGAACGAGCAGAACATGCGTCGCATCCAGCAAGCGATGGCGGCCGACGGCGTGCTGATTGCCTATTCGCCGGAATATTCAGGCATTGGCCCAGAGGGCGCCCTGCGGATCTCGGTGTTCGCCACGCACAGCGGAGAGGATTTGCTGCAGCTGCTGGACTGCTTGTCGCGGCGCCTGTAGGGCGTTCCGATGACCTGAGAGACCCACTTTCCCTCGAACGATCGACCATGAACACACTGATCAGCCCCAACGACACGTGGACCTTGTGGGCGGTGATTGTCGCCGGCACGGCGGCCTCGATTTGGCTCGAGCACACCTACAAGTGGGCGGCTAAGCTGAGCGGCCCAGTCCTGGCGTTGGTGATCGCGATGGCGCTCTCGAACACCTCGATCATGCCGGCCGAGGCGCCCAGCTACGCATTCGTGGGCGATTTTCTGGTGCCGCTGGCGATCCCGCTGCTGCTGATGCGGGCGAACTTCTTCCGGATCGCGAGGAACACCGGCTGGATGTTCATCGCCTTCCACATCAGCGTCTTCGGCACCGTGCTCGGCGCCGTGCTGGCGACCTTGCTGCTCAACGGCCACGTCGACCAGATCGCCGAGGTGGCGGCGATCATGACCGCCAGTTACAGCGGGGGAGGTGTCAACTTCTTCGCCGTGCGCGAGTCGTTCGGCGTGAGTGAGAACCTCACGAACCCGCTGCTCGTGGCCGACAACTTCATCATGGCGGGGATGATCCTGATCCTCATCTCGATCGCCGGCAATGCGTGGTTCCGACGCCACTACAACGCCCCGCACGCAACCGCGGCGGACGAAGACGAGGGCCCCGCCCAGGAGCAGTGGCGGCGCAAGCCGGTCAGCATGATGGACATCGCCGCGGGCTTGGCCGTGGCTTTCGTCGTCATCGCCTGCGCCCACCTGACGCACGACCTCTTGACGAGAAGCTTCGCCGAATCGGTCGTCGTCACCATCCTTGGCAATCTGTTTGTACTGATCACTTTCTATTCGATGCTGGCCGCCACGTGCTTCGGCCGGATCGTCGAGAAGATCAACGGTTCCGAGGAGATCGGCGGCTTCTTGCTGTACGTCTTCCTCTTCGCGATCGGCCTGCCGGCCGACATCCCGGCCGTCATCCAGAACGCCCCGGTGCTCCTGATTTTCTGTCTCATCATGGCGATGACGAACCTGATCGTGACTCTGCTGATAGGGCGACTGCTCCGAATCAATCTCGAAGACCTGTTGATCAGCGTCAGCGCAACGCTCGGCGGACCGCCCACGGCGCTCGCATTGACGATCGCCAAAGGCTGGCCCAAGCTCGCCGCGCCGGCGCTGTTGGTCGGCATCTGGGGCTATGTGATCGGCACCCTGCTGGGGGTGATGGTCGGTGAGCTGTTGCGGCGCTTCGTCTGACAGGCCCACTTCCGGCTGCTAATCAATAGACAGCGCATTGGTTTTGTATCGCGTGCGATCCACACGCACAAAAAAGCTCGCTTCGAGAGACACGCATTCTCCTTGTGATCGATTCTGCCCCCTGGAAACATAGACAAAGTAGTTTGCTCCTTCGCTGAATTCTTGACGCAGCAACTTGATGGCGGGTGAGCGCCGCAATTCGAAAGCGACCGTGTCCGGCGCCGCTTGAGCTTCTGGACCACGAGCCCGCTAGCGGGCGAAGCTTGCTGAACAACTTTCTGACGCACCACGAACGAATAGGTCAGTTCCAATGAAGATGCGACAACTGGGATACACGGCGGCATGGGCGGCGGGCGCGTTGGTGATGGCGGGCGAGGCGATGGCCGTCTCCGTAGCGGTGCCGAACTCGCAATTCGAGGCCCCTGGATTGGTCGCCACCGCGGCGCCGACCGAGAGCCGCGGCTCCTGGGGACTCGCCGCGTGGGCAGGCGGGAGCATCAGCGCCTACTCACCCGCAACCGCGTACCCGAGTCAGGACGGCGGCAACGTCGGATCGCTCTCGATCGGCGGAGCCCAGTCGGGCGGTTCGGCCTTCTACCAAGACGCCGTGCTGATCAAGGAAGGAACCTACGAGCTCACGGTGGGTGTCGCGCAAGAGCCCGGCGCCGAACCGACCACCGAGCCGTTCCGGATCAATTTCGAGTCGACCGGTTTCGGCCCCCCCACGGCGCTCCTGGGCGAAAACGATTTTGCCCTGGGCTCCTTCAGCAACACCGATCTGACGGACGTTACGGCGACCATCAGCATCCCCAGCGGCTCGCCCGAGATTGGCCGCTACCTGCGCCCCGTGCTTCTGCTCACCGGTCAAGACGCCGGCGCCAACCCCAGCGACCCGCGGGCGAGCTACGACCTCGACAACGTCCAACTGCAATACACGGCCCCGGGTGGCGCCCCGGAGTCGCTGGCCGTGGGCCAACATTCTTTTGACCCCTTGGTGTGGCAGCGGCCTGCCGGATCAGGCGGCAACGCCGGCGAGTACCGCCCGCTGGCGCCGGTCTTCGCCAATCAGGTTGGCGATCAGCTGGGTTTCATCTCGCTGCGTGACCACGCGGGCTCCTGGGGCGCTCTCTACCAAGACGTGACCACGATCGGCGAAGGGACCTACACCATGACGATCGGGGTCGCTCACGAGCCCGGCTACGAACCGTTAGCCGCTCCGTTGTCGCTCAACTTCGAAGCGGTCGGCGGCGGGTTGCCCACCACCCTGATCGGTGCGAACACGATCCCGCTGGGGGCGATCAGCAACAACGAGTTCACCGAGATCACGGTCTCCGTGAACGTTCCCGTCGGCGCCGCGCAGATCGGCCAAGACCTGAGGCTCGTGATGGTCGCCGCGGGACAAGAGGCGGGCTCGAATCCGCAAGACCCGCGAGCCACTTATCTCTTGGACAACGTGCGGCTCGATTTTGTGGCGACGCCCGAGCCCACCTCGGCTGCGCTGGCGTGCCTGGTCATTACCGCCGGCGCGTGCCGCCGCGGGTCGCGCCGGCGATCTTAGCGGGCGCCTCCAGCAGGTTGGTCTCGCTGCCTTCGAGCCGTCATGCGGATCATGGCGGGGTGGGTGACGCCTTCACGGCGCCACCGACAGTAAGTGCTGCAGACGGTCTTCCAGTGGGTAAAGGCGGGCGGCAATTACGGCGAAACGATCCGACATCTGCCAACCGCCAAACCACTGAGATACCCTCAGTCAGTCAACACGCTGCGGCGTCTCCGGCCAAGGGCATCTAGTCGGAAGGTTGAAGCCGCAGCTGCTCACGCCTCGCGGCGCTACACGTGCAGCCTCTCACCAGCGTCTTGCAGACGCTGGTGATTGGTGTTGCATCTCGTGATGGTTTTCTCGACCACAGACGAGTGAGCAAATGCTCTGCCCTGCCGCGATTCAGCTCTGAACGCTGAATCGTGGCAGGCTCTTCTTTTGCATGAACCGTTCCTCATGTGATTCGTGAGCCGGGTTCTCTGCCTGCCCACGCTTGCGAACAGCGAATTCTTTCGCAGATAAGATTGACCGGGGATCACTCAATCGCTATCGTCTAATTAATTCGCTGATTGGCGGGCTCCTCCTCTCACCCCGACACCCCAGGCGTAAACGATGGCGCGCTCCGAATCCGAGCACCCGACCGAGCTGGAGCTCGAAATCCTCAAGGTCTTGTGGAACGAATCGCCTTTGCCGGTACGCGAGATCCGCTCGCGACTCGCCGATCAGGCGGGCCGGGAGCTGGCGCACAGCTCGGTGGTGACGATGCTAGGCATCATGCACCGCAAGGGCTACGTCCGCCGCCGCAAGGAGGGCAAGGCGTTCCTCTTCACGCCCAAAGAGAAGCGAGAGCTCGTCACCGGCCGGATGATGAGCGATCTCGTGTCGAAGGTTTTTGACGGCTCCCCCGCGGCGCTGGTGCTCAACCTGCTCGAGTCGACCGACGTCGACGCCGGTGAGCTCGCGGAGCTGCGGGCCCTCATCGCTCGGAAAACGAAGGAGCAAAAATCATGATCGCGCTCTTCGATGCAGCGACAAGCGGTTGCCTTTGCCTGACCCTGCTGCACTCTCTCTGGCAGATGGCGGTGTTGGCTGTAGCCGCCTGGGCCGCTGGCCTTGCGATGGGAAAAGACCGCTTGGCCGATCGCTACTGGGCGCATGTGGTGGCGCTGCTGCTCGGCGTTTTGGCGATGCCGGTGACGCACGCGTTGCTGCAAAAAGGGATCGCGGCGCCAGCCCTGGCGCCAACGGCTCGGCTAGAAAGTCCCGCCGGATTGTCGCCGGCGCCGAGCCCCGCCCCGCGTTATAGCGTGTCGGCGCCGATCGGCTTGGCGAATAATCCCACGCCATCCCCCGAAAACGAGGAGACCGTGGGCGTAATAGCCACTGCCGAGCCGACCAAGCCGCTCAGGGCCAGCGACGGTTGGCGGAAGGTGTCGCCGTGGCTGGCCTTGGCTTATGTCGCCGGCGTCGCACTGATGCTGCTGCGGCTGATCTTGGCGGCGGTGCGACTCGAGAGGCTCGGCGGCCGTGCTGAGCCGCTGCTCGAAGGACCGGTCGCCGACGCCCTGCGCGACCTCTGCCGGCGTTGGTCGGTGGCGGTCCCTCCCGCGTTGGCCCACTCGAGCCGCACCGCGGTCCCCACCGTGGTTGGCCTCATCAAACCGACGATCCTGCTGCCGACCTCCGCCCTGACGGGGCTGTCGACCGAAGAGCTGGAGATGATCATCGCCCACGAGCTGGCGCACGTCCGCCGGCACGACGTGTGGGTCAACCTCGTTCAGCGGCTGGCCGAGGCGTTGCTCTTCTTCAACCCGGCCGCCTGGTGGTTGAGCCGCCGCGTCAGCACGCTGCGCGAGTACTGCTGCGACGAGGAGGCGTGCGCCGCCATCGCCCGCCGCGGCAGCGAGCCGCAACTGCGTTACGCCGCGGCGCTCTTGCGTGTCGTCGAGATGAGCCGGGGCGCCGCGGGCGAGAAGCAAGCCGCCGCCCTGGCCGCCACGGGACGCTCGCCCTCCGAGCTCCGCCGACGCGTGGCGCGGCTGTTCGGCGAGCCGCTCCCCGAGCCGCTGCGGCTGACCCGCGGCGGCGTGCTGGTCGCGGCGATCGGCGCGGCGCTGATCCTCGGGCTGCCGCCGCTGGCCGAATCGGAAACATCGACGGAAACATCGACGGAAACGTCAACGGAAACGTCAATAGTCTCGGCTAATGGGGAAAGTGAACCCGAAAGGGGGACCGCCAAGATCTCGGGGACCGTCGTGCTAGCGGACGGCCAGCCGTCGCCCGCTACGGGATGGATCTACTCCGATTCGGTCACCGTCAATTCCAGCAGTTACGCCACGGAAGGCCGCTTCAAGAGCGACTTCGAATGCGAAGTTGAATCGGGAACGGTCAACCTGCGGTTTTTCACCGACATGGGTTACGCCCCCGCTGTGGCAGGCCCGTTCGAGCTGCGCGACGGCGACGATTTGCGTGACGTGGTCGTCCGGCTCGTGCCGGGGTACTCCACTCCGCTGATTCTGCAGGACGAGAAGAACCAACCGGTCGCGGGCGCCACGGTGATGGTGCATCCTCTGCTGAACGGCAGCACAAACGGCCCCAACCACGAGCAGAAGACCGACGCAAAGGGACGGCTCCTGCTGGAGCACTTGGCTCCTGGGGTGCGCTACGAGTTCCGAGTCGAGGCCCCCGGCTTCCAGCCTCTGCGCACCGAACCCTTGAGGATGTACGACGGCGTGAGCCCCGTGCGTCTCTGGATGGCAAGGGCACAACCCGCCACGGGCCTGGTGCGCTTTCCTGATGGGTCGGCATCACCGGGGGCTAGCCTGAACGTCCTCGCAGATGTGGAGCCTACGGGGTTCGTGAACAGTTACTCCTCGCCCGAGGAACTAACAACCACCTCGTCGGAGGGCCGCTACAAGCTCGATTCGTTAGGCGACGGCCACCACTATCTCATCTTGGTGGAAGCGGAGGACCACAACCGCGTGGTTGTCACGGACATCGAGTCCGGTCAACAAGACTCGCCGATTACTCTGCCTCAGCGGCACGACCTGGTGGTTCGCGTTCGAGGCGATCTTGATCAATTAAAAAAGCGCCACGGCAAACCTTACATCAAGATTCAACAACGCTTCAAAGAGACATATGACCTTGGGACTGAACGCCGAGGCTATAGCCATCTGTTTACATCGAAGGCTCAAATCGAGCCCGTCGAAGGGGGAGGGCAGGCGATCTTCCGCGGCCTGGCGATCGACCTCCGCCCCGACGTCGCGCCGCAGACGGTAGAGGTCACGCTCGGCGAAAATGCCGAGACGAAGAAGACGGTCGAGATCCAACGCGATTCGGACCGCGCCACGTTCGTCGAGTACGACCTACGCCCGGCGGGAAGCGACAGCGACGAAGCCGTTGTTGCCACCTCAGCCCCTCCCGCCCGCGAAGAGATTAACGTCGTGATCGCCAAACACGTGATCCTGCTCGAAGGGCAAGCGATCGCCACGCTCGACGACGTAGAGCAGCGGGTCAAGCAGCTGCGTGATCCGGGCAGCGCCATTATCAAATTCAGCAGCACGCCGGGCAGCCAGTATCACGGCGACATGTCGGATTTTTGGAAGCGGATGAACAAACAATACGGCCTCACGACCGCCAGTTTTAGCGGCGTCAATCAGACACAGGGCGCCCGTTACGACCGCATCGAGACGGCCAAGGACCTGCTGAGTGACCCCGCTCTCGCGATTTCCGGCACGGTGGTCGACGCCGACGGCAAACCGGTCGCCGGCGCCCAGGTGCTGCTCGTCACGCCGCTCGACCCGTCGGATCGCTACGGCTCGCACCCGCTGTTCCTGGTCGGGGGAAGGGTCTCCAACCCGATGGGTCAAATCCTTGCCGAAACGGACGAAGACGGCAAGTTCGTGCTAAATCGCCCAGACGATCAGCCGTACAAACTTGTCGCCCTGCATCCAGCCCAAGGCTTCGGGTTCTCGACCCAGCAATGGTTCGAGCAGTCGTCCCAAGTCCAAGTCGACCCTTGGGCCCGCCTAGAGATCCGCGCCGAGCCGATCGACGACGAGCCGCACTTTGTTTCGGTGAAAACGCGCCTGCAAGGCTTCGACCCGCTGCCGCACCTCGACATCAGCCTCCCGGAGATCGAGATCGCGGCGGCCGGGCCGTATGAGGCTGGCCCTCGTCCGGCGTCGGTGGTGCGTGTGCCGGCCGGGCCGTTCTGCGAGACGAGCCTCGCGCGCGGCTTCGCCGTCGACCGGTCGGTTGACATGCTGGCGAGCACTTATGTCGTGATGCCAGAAATGGACCTGCGCCCCTTGGCCGGCGATGAGCGCGACGTGACTTTGGGCGGCTTCTCCGCAGCGCAGCGGAAGGAACTTGAGCGGCGCCGCGACGAGTCGAAGGGGCGGCATCAAGGGATGCGGGGCAGGATCGAGACGCCCGAAGGCGGTGCCGGCGCCGAACCTGCCGGCGCGGGATCCCCCGACGCGGCGCCCAATGCCGACGGAAAGGCGACCGCCGATCCTGCGTCAGCCGCCCCCAAGCCCTCGGAGCCTTCCGCGAGCGACGACCTCCACGAGATGCGTATCCGCATTCTCGACGACGACGGCCGGCCGCTTGCGGGCGCAAAACTCCATAGCAACCGCGTGCGTCCCCAAGGCGCCCAGGGCAAAAGGATCGTAAACACCCATTTGGTCGCCGATGACGAGGGCGCCGTCGTCCTGCCGATCGACCGCCCGGACGACACGGTGAAGCTGTGGGCGTGGGCGCCGGGCAAAGTTTCGGAGTTCGTTTGGCTCGATCGGCGGCCTGATCAACAAGGCGATTTACTGCCGAGTGAATACGAATTTCGTCTTGCGGAGGGAACCGTGGTCGGAGGCGCCGTCGTGGACGACAACGGCGATCCTATCCGGGACGTGCATGTCCGCGTGCGAATAGACACACCGGAACCGCCCTGGGGCGTCGACGCGAATCCCATGGCCAGCGATTGGCTGACCGATGAATTCTACCAGCCCGGGGTTAAAACCAACGCCGAGGGCCGGTGGAGCCTGGACAACGCCCCGGCGCCGGCCGATGACGGCGACACCGAGTTCACGGTCAAGCTCGATCACCCCGATTACACGAGCGATTCCCGGTGGGGCGGGCTGCAGCGGGCTCAGGGCGTGACGACTGCAAGCCTGCGCAGCGGCGAAGCCAAGATCGTGATGACTCAGGGCGTTCGCATCTCGGGCACGGTCGTCGGCCCCGATGGTGAGCCCATCACGAAAGGCTGGGTTGTCTGGCACGACGAGCCGTATTTCACCGACGGTGTTTGGGAGTCGGAGATCGACGGCGATGGGCGTTTCGAGACGCCGCTGCTTGAGTCCGGCGAGCATCCGATCACGATCGTCGCCCCCGGCTACGCCGCCCAGCGGCGAGTCGTCCTGGTGGAGCCAGGCCTTGGGCCGCTGCGGTTCGAGCTGAAGCCCGGCAAGCGGATCGAGATCCACGTGGTCGATTCCGACGGCGAACCGGTCCCCGGGGCAAGGTTCTATCTCGCCAACACGAGCACGCCCAACACCTGGCAGGGCTCGAACGCCTTGCACAACCACCAACGCTCGAACGTGCCCAAGTACGGCGTGCCGCGCAAGGCGGACGACCGGGGCGTCTATGTTTGGGAGTGGGCGCCGGAAGAAGCGGTCACCTATTCGGTGGGCTCCAAGGGCTATGCCAGGCAAGACACGTCGCTTGTGGCGAAGAGCGAGCCGCACGTGGTCACGCTGGCCGACGCGTTGGTGGCCGACGGCTCGGTCACCGACGCCGCAACGGGCGAGCCGATCGACAAGTTTCTATGCATGCCAGTGATCGTCTTCCGGCCGGGCTTTTACAGCACGAGAGTCCAAGACGCCAAAGCCGGTCGCGCAGGTCGGTACGAGCTGCCACTGACGGGGAGCGCCGACGACAACGCTCGCTACCGGGTGCGGATCGAAGCCGAGGGCTACCGCTCGGTCGTGAGTGAAGAGTCCTTTGGGCCGCGCGACGGCCGTTCGACCCTCGACTTTGCTCTTAAGCCCGCTCCGGCCCTGCAGGGCCACGTGGTCGATGCGGCGGGCGCCCCGGTCGCCGACGCGGCGGTGATCGTTGGCACGCCCACCGAAGTCCCGCACACGCACAATGGCGAGCCAGAGTCGTTCGGCGAGAGGCCCCTTCGCTCCGACGACCGGGGCGCCTTCGAACTGCTCGCCACGAGCGAGCCGGTTCGCGTTCGTGTCGTTCACCAACTCGGGATCGCCGAGAAGTATGTCGCGCCCGGGGACGAGTCGGTTGGCGAGATGCGTCTCGCCCCGTGGGCGACGGTTTCGGGCCGCTTGGTGCAAGAGGGCCGGCCCGTTGGAGGCCAGTCGATCTTCTTCAGCCCGTTGGTTCAGCGTGAGCTAGGCGAAGCGCGGTTCCAAGACTCGTACCAAACGAGAACCGCCCCGGACGGAACGTTCCGGTTCAAACGCCTGCCGCCGGGCGCCGGCAGCCTGAGAGTCTCGCTGGGCCCGTGGCAGGACTCGCCGCTCACCTCCGGCGAGAGCGTGGCGATCGAATTGAAACCGGGCGAGCACCGCGAGGTGGTGCTCGGCGGCGAGGGGGCGGTGCTCACCGGCCAAGTCGTCGCGACCGGCCGCGACGAGGCGCCGCTCAACCGCAAGTGGTCGCTCAATTACTTGGTGAGCCGCGACCGCGGCGTCGGGCCGCCGCTGCCGGAAGGTTTCCCCGAACTGAGCTTCAACCCGGCGGGGCCGATGCAACCCGCTTGGATGCTCGACCCCCACTATAACGACTGGCTCGCGACGCGCGAGAACCACTTCGTGAAGCTCACGCCCGAGGGGCGGCTGCGTGTGACCGGCGTCGCCCCGGGCGAATACGACCTCGTTGTGCGTCTTTACGAGCGACCGGCTGGCTGCCTGGTGGAGACCGTGGGCGAGAAGATCGTGCCGGTCCGGGTCGAGGGCGACGGGGAGCTCGACCTTGGCGAGATCGAGGTCCCGTGCCGTGCCGGGCCGCGTGTCGGTAGCGACATGCACGCCTACGGCTTCATCGACGCCACCGGCCGCAAGCGATTGGTGGCCGACCTGGAGGGTCGGCACGTGGTGATGCACGTCTGGGCGAGTTGGTGCGCGCCGTGCTTGGCGAGCATGCCGCAGCTGGCGGCGGCGGCCGACCGACTGGCCGACCAACCGGTGACGTTCGTCGGGCTGAACATCGACGCCGATCAGCAGCAGGCCCGCGCACTGGCGCAAGCACGCGGATGGCGTTGGGCGCAAAACTACCTGGGGAAAAGCTCTGATCTCGCCAAGCAACTGGGCGTCAGTACCGTGCCGAGCTATTACCTCATCGGGCCCGATGGCCGTTTGGTAATCTCCAGCGCCGAGTGGGCGGTGATTGAGCAATCGCTCGAAGCCGCCGTGGGGGCGCCGCGGGTCGGCTTGCGGTAACTTTGCCCCCCGCTTGCAACTCCGCCGATTTGCGTCGAGCGACCACGATGCGGTAGGCTCTATCGCCCCGCTCATTCGTTGCACAGACGCCCCAAGCTCGACCGGGTGGTTGAGACGCAGCCGGCGTTTCGGCTGTTTCCTCTCCGCGATCCGCCCCACGCCCTGCAGCCCATGACCCCCACGCAGTCGAGCCAGCCGCAGGGGAGTCCGGCTCCAGAGCAAGCCGGCCGTGGACTGTCTCCGGACGAGTGGCCCGAGTCGGCGCCGGAGATCGTCGACGAGCTGTTGCGCCGCACCTTGGATTGCGGCGCCAGCGACCTGCACCTGTTGCCCACGGCCACGGGCCTCGCAGCCGAGTGGCGGGTCGACGGCGTGATGCAGCCGATCGTGGTGCTGCCCTCGGGCGTGGGACAAAATGTTGTCGCGCGGCTCAAGGTGCTCGCCGGCCTGCTCACCTACGAGACGAACAAACCTCAAGAGGGGAGAATCCGCGAGGCGCAGCTCGCTCGGCCCGTGCGGATCAGCACCCTGCCCACGGTGTTCGGCGAGCGGGTCGTCGCCCGGGTGCTGTCGGAGGACTCCGGGGCGCTGGCCAGCCTCGAGACGATCGGCATGCCGTCCGATGTCGCCGCGGTGCTGGAGCGTTCGCTCGTCCAGACCAGCGGCGCCGTGCTGATCGTCGGGCCCTCGGGCAGCGGGAAAACGACCACCGCCTACGCCTGCCTGCGGTCGATCCTCGAGCGCAGCGGCGGCGGGCGGAGCGTCGTCTCGCTCGAAGACCCGGTCGAGGTGATCGTGCCGGGGGTCGCTCAGGCGCAAGTGAACCCGCAAGCCGGGTTCGACTTGCACGCCGGGCTGCGGGCGATGGTGCGGCAAGACCCCGAGGTGATTTTCGTGGGCGAGATCCGCGACGCCACGACCGCCCACACCGCCTACCAGGCGGCCGTCACCGGCCAGTTGGTCGTGACCACGTTCCACGCCAGCGACGCGGCCACGGCCATCACCCGCTTGCTCGACATGGGCGCCCCGGCGTACATGATCCGCGCGGCGACACGCGCCATTGTCGCGCAGCGACTGCTGCGGAAAGTTTGCACGGCGTGCTCGAAGGGTGAATCTCAAAAGGATTGTGTCGCCTGCCACGGAGTTGGCTACCGCGGGCGGGTCGCGGTCGCCGAGGCGGTCGATCTATCCAACTCTGCGCTCGCCGACACGGTCCAAACGGGGTATGATCGCGACCGATTTGTTGACGAGCTGCGCAGCCACCAGGTCGCCTCACTCCGACGCCAAGCCGATGAACTCGTCGCGGCGGGGGTGACCGATCGACTCGAGGTCGATCGGGTGCTAGGGTGGGAGCCCTCGTCGAGCGGCGGCGCCGAGTAGCACTTTTCTCCCAGGCGGCATTAAGGCGACGATGGCAGGCCCCGCTAAGCTCGAAGACCTGATCGCGCTGAACGCTGAGATTCTCGCGCTCACCCGGGCGGGTTTGCCGATCGCACCGGAGCTCGGGCGGGCCGCGGCCTCGCTGCCAAGCGGCGGCTGCGATCTCGGCGTGCGGCTGGCCAAGCGGCTCGAAACGGGCGAGTCGCTGAGCGACGCGGTTGCGGCCCAGAGCGAGTTCCCCAGCTACTACGCCGCCCTCGTCCGTGCCGGCGAGGCAAGCGGGAACTTGCCCGCCGCGTTGCAAGGCTTGGGCGAGGCGCTCGCTCTTTCGCTGCGGATGCGGCGTACCTGTCGGCTCGCGATTGTTTACCCGGTGTTCATCGCGCTGGCCGCCTGGGGGCTGCTGCTGTACTCGATCGAGTACCTGTTGCCGCACTACGATTGGATCACCCAAACGTCCAGCGGCAACCGCTTCTATGCCTCGCGGCTATTTTGGGGACAGGTCGTTCTTTACACGCCGCTCGTGCTGGCGGCTGTCGCGATTGTGCTGTGGCTCCTGCGGCCGCGGGACCACGGTCCTCAAGCCAGGGCGTTGGGCGTGCTGCGGCTGATGCCGGGCGTGGCCCGTGTGATGCAAACCACGGCGTCCGCCATGTACTGCCGCTTGCTCTCGCTGATGCTGCAGCAACGCACCCCGCTGCCCGAGGCGCTCGAGCTCGCCGCCGAGGCGACCGGCTGGCGCGGCTACAGCGAGCCGTCGCAACAGATCGCCGAGACGATCCGCAGCGGGGGCGACATGAACGACGCCGCCGAGGCGCGCCAACGCCTGCCGCCGCTGGTCCGCCCCGCCATGATGCTGCACGCCGACGCCGGGCTGCTCGGCCAAGCGGTCGGCTACGCCGCCTCGGTCTACGAGGAGCGCGCCGCCATCCAGGCCGACACCACCGCGATACTGTTGCCGGCCACGGTCACCGCGGTGCTCGGCGGCGGCGTCGTGGCGGTTTACGCCGTGCTGATGCTCTCGCCTTACATCCGCTCGCTCGTCGAGATCGCCAACTGGTTCTGATCGACAACGCTCCCTCAGATCATTCGCCTTGGACCTATCCGCCTCACCCTCCGAACCGACGCCGAGCGGCGCGAGCGCTTCGCTCGCCGCCCAATTGGCGCTGTGGAGCCAAGCCGGCTTGCCGCTGCACGAGATGCTGCGCGCGTTGGGCGAGGAGCACCGCGGCCGGGCGCGGTCGGCCATCGAGGCATTGGCCCTCGAGGTCGAGGAGGGGCGCACGCTCCAAGAAGCGCTCCAGCAGACCGCCGCCCGTTTCCCCTATTCACTCCGCCGCACGCTCCGCACGGCGGCCGACGCCGGCGGCGACCTCACCGCCGTGCTGCCGGCGCTGTCGACCCAGCTCGCCAGCGAGCGCCGTTTGAGATCGCGGCTGCTGGCCGTGCTGAGCTACCCGGCGTTGGTGTTCACGGTGCTGACGGCTTTGTCCCTCTTCCTCTGCCAAGTTGTGACGCCGGAATTCGAACGGATGTTTGAGGATTTTGAGTTGAATTTGCCGAGGATGACCGAGTTCTTCATCGATTTCAGCAAAGCCGCGCCCGCGGCGATCGGACTGGGATTCGCCGCGATCGCCTTGTTTGTCCTGTTGGCGGCGGCGCCCTGGTCGAGTGTTTTCGCTCACCGACTGCTCGGGGCGTTGCCATTGATCGGCCCGCTCTGGGTGAACGAAGGGCACGCCATGCTGGCGAGGCTTCTGGCGGCGCACACCGCGGCGCGAGCGCCCGTGGCCGACGCGTTGCGTTGCTCGGCGGCCGGCCTGATCGACCGCAATCTCGCCGCCGCCACGGTTCGCGCCGCCAGCCGCTGCCAAGATGGGGCTGGCCTGGGGGACGCGTTGAGCGAATCGGTTCATTTCGACCGCGAGCTGGCCGGCCGCGCTCGCGAGGGCGAGTTGAACGGCGACTTGCCCGAAGCCATGGAGGAGTTGGCCTCGGCCTACTCGGGACGGGCCCAGCGGCAACTCGATTACCTCGCCCTCACCCTGCCGCCGCTGACGGCCATGATCGTCTTCGGGTTCTTGTTTCTGTTTGCCGTTTCACTGTTCTTACCGCTGGTAAAGCTGATCGAGGGGCTGACCTGAAGGGTCGTTAGATTTCCTTGGCTACCAATCCCATCACGCTGATGTTGCTGGCGATCGCCCATGGGCTGGCGATCCAGGTCGGGTTGCGCTTCGCCAACGGGGCCCGGGGGGCGCATTCCTGGGGCTTGATGGGGAGCTTTTTACGATTCATCAGCTGGACACTGCTGTTCTTGGCCGGCTGCGCGATCGTCGGCATGACGTTCTGGGCGGTGTTCCCTTTGGTCATCATGGCGATCAGCTCGCTCGAGATGCTGATCGCCCGCCGTGAGCAGCAGCGTCGAGACTCGTGGTCGGTCGTCGCCCACGCGGCGGCGGCGGGACGCCCCGTCGAAAGCGCGATGCGGGAGAACCTCGGCCGGTACCGAGGCCTGGTCGGCCGCTCGGTGCGGCGTTTTGTCCAATCGCTCGCCGCGGGAACGCCGCTTGCCGAAGCGATCGGCAAGCACCCAAGAGCCTTCCCGATGAGGGCCCAGGGCTACGCCTCCTTGTCGACCCACGGCGGCTTGCCATTGGCGGCGATGACCGCGACCGCGGACCCGCCCGGCAGCGAGGCCTTGGCGTGGAGCCTCTGCCGCCGGTTCGCCTATTTCGCTTGGCTCGCCCTGGTCGTGGTCGCCGTGGTGACGTTTATCATGGTGGCGATCGTCCCCGCGTTTCGTAAAATCTTTATCGATTTCGATCTCGAACTCCCCGGCGTTAGTCGCACGCTGATTGCGATGAGTGAGCAAGCTATCGGCTCCTACTTCGCGGCGTTGCTCGGCTGGCTGACGGCTCTGTTCACGTTTATCGGGATCGTGCTGTTCTTTTGCTATCTTTTCGACAACCCGGTACTAGCCAGGGCGACCGATTGGCTCTTCGCCGCATGGCGCCGGGCCGAAGTGCTGCGGCTGCTCGCCGCGGTGATCGACCACCGCATGCCGTTGCCCGATGGGATCGGGCGGCTCGCGTTTGGAGCGCCACGGTTGCCCTACAAGCGTTTCACCAAGCGATTGCAACACTGCTACGCCGCGCTCAACCGGGGGGACGACTGGCTCGATGCGATGCTCGAGCAGAAGCTGGTACGAGCGTCGGACGCCGAGGTGCTGCGGGCCGCCGAGAGGGCGGGGAACCTGCCTTGGGCATTGCGGTCGGTCGCCGACCGTGGCGTGGAGCGGGCGGCCTACCGGTGGGAAGCGAGGCAGCAGGCGGCGCTCGTAATCGCGACGGTGATTTTCGCCCTCTTCGTGGGCCTGGTGTGCGTGGCGTTGTTCTTGCCGTTGGTCTCGCTAATCGAGGGATTGGTATGAATCCAGCCGCGCGCCGCCGGAGAATCAGCCCGCCCCGTCGTGGGTCGCTTCTGCTCGAGGTCGTCGCTGGCTTGGCGGCGCTCGGCATGGCTTTGGTGCTCATCAGCAGAGCCGCCACGGCGATCGATCGGCAGTGGCGTCTGACCGCCCAGGAGCGAGTGGCGACCGAGACCCTCGACAACGCGATCGAGGCGATCACCTCCGCCCCGCCCGACAAGATCACCGCCGAGCGACTCAACGAGCTCCGCGTGCCCGAACACGCCCGCAAGGCCCTCCACCAAGCCTCGCTCACGGCCGAAGTTCGCGAGCTGACCGAGCCGATCGCGGTCAAACGTTTGCTGCTCACACTCAGCTGGCGCCCCACTCCAAAAGCCGAACCGCTAAGGCGAAGCCTTGCGGCCTGGGTCTACCCGTCTCCCACGGCACAGCCCACCGAGCAGGAGACGCAGCCATGAGCAAACATCGACGCCACCAACGAAGAGGAATCGCCTCGCTCGTAGAAGTTCTCGCGGTCGTGTTCATCTCGACGGCGGCCTTCGGCCTGGTCGGGGCAAGCTTGTCGGGGCTCGTTCGGCTCAACCAGCGATTCAGCCACCAGGCGAGCGGACCCAGCGACCTGGATCTCCTCATGCGGCGGCTGCGGACCGATGTCCACGCGTCGCAAAGCGTGCGAGTCGACAACGGCGAGCTAAGCCTCGCCACGGCAAGCGGCGAAGTGGTCTATCGCCTGAACGCCGGGGCTGCCGAACGGAGCTTGGCGGAGGAGACCGTCCGCTTTCGCTTGCCCACCGGCTGCGATTGGGAGATCAACGAGCCCACAACCGATGCCGGCCGTCTGCTGCGGATCGATTTTCTCGCGGCCGATCACGCCGGTGCGGAGCGGGCCGTGCCGTGCGGTTCGGTCGTCGCAGAGATCGATCGCCGCCGCCGGCTCTTCTCGGCAGCCGAGAGCGCGCAAGGAGAGGCCCGATGACGCCTCGCAACAACCGCCGACGCCGCCCGGCGTTCGTGATGATCGCGGCCCTCGCCTTACTGGTGATCGCCTCGGCGTTGGCCGTGGGCTGGACGACCGAAGTGATCCGCGGGCGCCGTCAAACCCGCACGCTCCTGATGCAACGCCAGGCGGAACGCCTGACCGAGGCCGCTCTCGGCCGCGCCGCGGCACGGTTGCGGGCCGACGCCGGTTACGACGGCGAAACCTGGCGGCTGACGAACGCCGACCTCGGCCAGTCTTACGCCGACCTCGGCCAGTCTTACGCCGCCGAGGTCTTCGTCCGGATCGACCCCGCCACCGACGCCGCCGAGCGTCGTGTCGTCGCGCAAGCCGTGTTGCCGCCCGGCGACGCGGCCCGCGTGCGTCACACGGCGACCCTCGATCTCCCCTCCCCCAACGATCCCCCCACCAGCGCAGGAGACTCCGCGCCATGAACGCACAAGCTTTTCGCCGGCCGCGCACGCCCGGCTTCACGTTGGTCGAGCTCCTGGTGGTGATCGCCATCATCGGCATCTTGGTCGCCTTGCTGCTGCCCGCCGTGCAAGCGGCGCGCGAGGCCGCCCGCCGCACGAACTGCCAGAACAACATGCGGCAGTTGCTGATCGGGGTCCACAACCACGAGGCGGCGTTCGAACATTTCCCGAGCGGGTCGGTCAATCCCACCGGTCCGATCCGCAACCTCCCGGAGGGCGATCACAAGAGCTGGATCGTGGCGATCCTCCCCTACATCGGTGAACAAGTGCGGCACAAGCACCTCGACCACTCGGTGGGCGCCTACCACAAGAACAACAACACGGTGCGGCAGACGATCATCGAACTGCTGATCTGTCCGAGCTCCTACTCCGAAGACTATCCCGAGTCTTCCTACGCCGGCGTGCACCACGACGCCGAGGCGCCGATCGACACGACCAACAACGGGGTGCTGTACCTCAACAGCCAACTCCGTTTCGAGGACCTTGTCGACGGCCCTGGCTACACGCTGTTGCTCGGCGAGAAGCTGCGAAAAGGCGGCGCCGACCTGGGGTGGATGAGCGGCACTCCCGCCACGCTGCGCAACGTGGGTACGGCGATCAACGAATCGCTCGCCAACACGTCCCCGTACTCGTACGGCTACAACTCCGCCCCTGAGTGGTACGAACCGGCGGGGCGGATGAGCGATATCAGAGATGGGTTAGGTGACGCGATGAACGACCAACCCGAAAGCGAAGAGCGGGCGCCTAGCGATGACCCGTTCATCAACCGCGGTGGCGACCGCGAGACGCCGCTCGCCGTTGGCGGCTTCGGCAGCCCTCATCCCGGGGGCTGTCAATTCGCCAAGGCGGATGGATCGATACGCTTTGTGAGAGACTCGATCGACCCCGACTTGTTGCAAAAACTGGCCAACCGCGCCGATAGCCAGATCGCCGAGGGATGGTAGTTGCGGCCTTCTAGAGCGCACTACTGGTAGCCGTAGCGTCGTTTTCGCCTTGTCGACGCCGAATCACACCGCCACACACGCTACGCATCTGTGCGATTCGCACTAGGGCACTTCAGCGATCCTTGGGTGGTCGTGTCGGGCCCGTCGTCACGGCGCCGACCAGCGGCCGCCCCAGCCCTTACGTAGCTGGTCGATCTCTTTCTCCCACGCCTCGGGGCTGCGGCTCTCGGGGTACGGCTGGGGGGCGATCGGGGCGGCGCTGCGCCAGACGATCTCGTACTGCCCGGCGGGCGAGACGCGGCCGATCATCGCATACCGGTAGGCGTACTGCGACTTGGGGTCGAGGCGGATCAAGCCGCTGGGGGCGTCGTACGACTGGTCGAGCATGGCGTCGCGTATGACCAGCGGGTCGGTCCTGGCCGCCTGCTCCACGGCCCCGGCCCACAGCTTGATCGCGTCGTAGGCGGTCTCCATCGGGGCCGCCACAACGCGCCGATTGCCGAATTTCTTCTTGAAGGCGGCGACAAACTCCAGGTTCTCCGGCCGATCGATCGACTGGAAATAGGTGCTCACCGCATAGGCGCCCACGAGGTGGTCGAGGCTCGGACTCCGCAGGTCCTCTTCGCCTACTCCGGTCGTGATGTGGGCCGAACCGACGTCGCTCTGGTAGAGTGCGCGGACGAAGGCCGTTTGTGTGTCGCCGCTGATCGTGTTGATGATGATGTCAGGCTTGGCCGCGGCGATCTTATCGACCACGCCCTGCACGTTGGCCGACCCCAACGAGAGATACTCCTCGCCCACCACGCGGGCGCCCATCGAAGCGAGTTCGTCCTTGAGGATCTCGTTCGCCATGCGCGGGTAAACGTAGTCCGAACCGACCAGGAAAAAGGTGCGCATCTGGCCGAAGGAGTACGCCCAACGGGCGCACGGGATGACGGTCTGCGTGGGGTCTCCCCCCAGGTAAACGATGTTGGGGCTCGTTTCGACTCCCTCGTGGTTGACCGAGTAAACGAGTAGGTGATCCTCGCGTTCGACGACCTCGGCGACCGACTTGCGGCTCGAGGAGGTGCAGCATCCGAAGATGGTGCAGACCTTCTCTTCGCCGATCAGCCGCTCGGCGCCTTCGGAAAAACCCTCCTCGGTGGAACGGCCGTCGACGACGATCGGCTCAACGCGGCGGCCGAGAACGCCCCCGCCGGCGTTCAGCTCTTCGATGGCCAACAAGTAACCGTCGACGATAACCTTTTCGCTGTGGGCCATCGTGCCCGAGAGCGAGTGCAGCAGGCCGATGCGGATCGGTTCTTCGGCGAAGGCCGGCGCGGACGAATCGGTCGGCCCGATGGCGCCACTGGCGCCTCTCGACGAGGCGGTCTGCTCCGGCCAGCGACCGACCCACCAGCCCGCGGCGGCCACGGCGAGCAACGCGGCGCCAGTGATCAGCGCCCGGCGGGTGGTGCGGCTTTCGACAGGCCTGGGCGACGCGACGACGATCGGGTCGGTGCGTCCCTCCAGGGCGTCGAGCATCGCGTCGCACGACGGAAAACGGTCGGCGGGCGACTTGGCCATCGCTCGAAAGACGATGTCGCGGCACCTCGTGGGCAAGCCGGCGACCGCCTCACAGGGGTCGGGCGGCTCGGCGTTGCAGTGGGCGTTGATCACACTCACCAGGCTGCCGCAGTCGTTGTACGGCGCCGCGCCCACGAGCAGGCAGTAGTAGGTGGCGCCGAGCGAGTAGATGTCGGTACGCGGGTCGACGGCGGCGCCCTCGCACTGCTCGGGGCTCATGAAGTCGGGCGTGCCGACCAACTGGCCGGTGCGTGTGAGCTGCAGCGAGCTGCGGTTGAGCTGCTTGGCGGCGCCAAAGTCGGAAACCTTGACCACGCCCGCCTCGGTGAGCAGCAGGTTCGCCGGCTTGATGTCGCGGTGCACGAGTCCCTGGGCGTGGGCGGCGGACAAGCCGCGGCAAGCGTCGGCCGCGATGCGGGTCGCCTCTTCGAGGGGGTAAGGCCCCTTCTCCTTGAGCCGGTCGGCGGTGCTACCCCCCTCGGCGTACTCCATCACGAGGTAAGCCTCGCCGCCGTCGACCGCCACGTCGTGCACCGTGATCACGTTGGGGTGGTGCAACCCGGCGGCGGCGCGTGCCTCGGCGAAAAACCGCTCGCGCATCGGTCCGTCGTCCACCAGGTTGTGGTGCAACACCTTGATCGCCACGTGGCGACCGAGGTCGGTGTCGCGCGCCTCGAGCACCACCCCCATGCCGCCCGAGTCGAGCACACGGCTCACCTCGTACTTGCCGAGCAAGCGTCCGCCCCAGGAGGCGGCCGGCTCGGCGGTGCGTGCGTGGGGATCGACGCGGGTGGCCGACAATCCGCCTAGCAGCGTCTGCGGCGAATGGTGGGCGAGCAGAGAATTCACCTCGGCCAGCAGCTGCGAGTCGTCTCGGCAGGCCTCGCCCAAGAACCGGTCGAGGTCGTCGCCTTCCAACTCACAAGCCCGGATGAAGACCTCCTTCACTTGGGCGTGACGCTCAGGAGTCATCCGCCCCTCCTTCGGGCCCGTCTGCTGTCCCGCCTTGAGCCACGTCGGCAGGCCCACCGCTCACAGCCCCCTCGGTCGACGGCTCATCGGTCTCGTCCCCGAGCTCGCGCCGCAACCACGCACGGATCATCGACCACTCGAGCTCGACGGTGCGCTTCGACACGCCGAGCGCCTCGGCGACCTCACGCACGGTCATGCCGCCGAAGAACCGCATCTCCACGATCCGAGCCTGTCGCTCGTCGAGTTGGGTGAGTCTGTTGAGCGCCTCGTCGAGCGCGAGGATGTCCTCGTCGCACCGCTTGGACTCGAGCAGGTCGCCATCAAACTCCACGCGGCGCCATCCGCCCCCCCGCTTC
Organism: Pseudobythopirellula maris; assembly: GCF_007859945.1. Classification (GTDB taxonomy): domain Bacteria; phylum Planctomycetota; class Planctomycetia; order Pirellulales; family Lacipirellulaceae; genus Pseudobythopirellula; species Pseudobythopirellula maris. The sequence continues at coordinate 1,069,965 of NZ_SJPQ01000001.1, forward strand.
TCTCGGCCCTTCGAGCGGGCGTGGTCGACCAAGATGCGTCGCATCGCCTGCGCGCTGGCGGCGAAGAAGTGGCTGCGGCTCCGCCAGTCGGCGTCATGCTGCTTGCAGAGCTTCAGGTACGCCTCGTTTACCAAGGCGGTCGACCTGAGGGTGTGGTCGGTTGGCTGGCGTCGCATGTAGTGCGAAGCCAAATCCCGCATCTGGTTGTAAACCAGGGGCATCAGGCGGTCAGCGGCGCTCCGGTTGCCCTGGCTGATCGCTTGTAAGACGGCGGTGATTTGGGTCGTTTCGGGCAAGAAAGATCGGCCATCAACACTTGCGCGGGTGATTGAAATCGCGGTCCCGACGCTGTGGGCAAGATAGCAGGAAACCAGTGCCGCTAAAAGCTTTACGAGTGAGAATGCGCTGTTGCGTTGCGGCAACATTCTCGACCTCTCAAAATTTTTTTGCGCCCTCCCACGCTTTTCGTCGTGGTTACTGATGGAGACCAATTTGTCTGCATCACGCACCAGTGAGAGGAAAATCCGATGGATACAAAACCTACTGTCTATGTAGTGGATCCTGACCCAAGGGTCCGATCCCGCGTTGCGCTCGAGTCTAAGGCATGGGGCATGGCGTGCGAAGAATTCGCCACGATGCAGGACTACGCACTAGAGGCCTCGGGCAACCGGCCAGGTTGTCTGGTCATGGAGAACGCCTTGCCCGTCGGTCAAGACGAGCACCCCTTGCAGCAGCTCCGTTCGCGTGGCGACACGACGCCGGTGATTGCGATGACCGACGAGATGAACGTTTCGACCGTAATCGAATGTTACGAGCAAGGCGCCTGGTCGGTGCTGGAGAAGCCGATCGCCTTGGAGAAGCTCCGCCGATACGTTGAGTGCGCTATCGAGTTCGACACGCGTAGCTTGGAATTCGTGCGTCGCCACCAATCGCTGCTCCAATCCAACGACGCCCTCACCGACCGCGAGAAGGCGGTGCTCGGCATGATCGTCAGCGGCCGGCTGAACAAGTCGATCGCCAACGAGTTGGACGTGTCGGTCCGCACGGTCGAATCGGTCCGAGCGAGCATCCTGCGCAAGTACGAGGCGGCGACCGCCGCCGAGCTGGCGGCCAAGGCGACCGAGTTCGAGCTGCTGGACGAGGCGCTGCTGCGGGTGGGCTCGCCGATTTACTTGCAGTACCGCAATCGGGGACGCCTCGAGGCAGGGCAGCGGCTGGGCGTCTGTTGCTGAGTTGAGTCAGGAGGTGCGCAGGGAATGCGTACGCCCTGAAACCCGCGGCGTCGCTCTGCTAGACTGGCGGCTCTGAGCAGAACGCCCCCCGCCCGATCGAGTCGACCCGCCATGCCCCGCCCCGACGCCACCGCCCCCAATCGCGCAGCGGCCGACGCCGCCACACCCGACTCTCTCGCCCCGGCGGGCGGCGGCTGGCACTGCAGCCACCTCTATTACTCCTTCGACCGCGTGCTGCTCCCCTCGATGGACTCGGAGGAGCGTGACGCCGTGGCCGACTCGATTCTCGCTGTGCTCGATCCCGAGGCGCCCCACGCGCCCATGCGCATGCAGCTCTCGATCACCAGCGGCCACAAGGCCGACTTCGGCTTGATGCTGCTCGACCCCGACCCGCTGAAGATCGACGCTCTGCACCAAAGGCTGATGGCCAGCCCGGCCGGCCAGGTGCTTCAGACCGGGTACTCGTTCGTCTCGGTCACCGAGATCTCGGAGTACGTGACCAGCGTGGAGGATTACGCCGCCCGGCTCGTGACCGAGGGGCTCGAAGAGGGGAGCGGGCCTTACGAAACCAAGGTGAAAGCCTACGCCGACCGGCTGGTGGCGATGAACCACCAGCGTCTGACCCCGGACTTCCCCCCCTATCGGGCGGTTTGCTTCTACCCGATGAACAAGAAGCGTAAAACCGGTGAAAACTGGTTTGCGCTGCCCAAGGAGGAGCGAAACCGCATGATGAGCGAGCACGCTCGCAGCGGGATGGCGTTCGCCGGTCGGGTGAGCCAGCTGATTTCTGTCGGCCTTGGTTTGGATGATTGGGAGTGGGGAGTTACACTATGGGGTAAGAACCCCGAGTATTTGAAGGACATCGTGTACGCGATGCGGTTCGATGAGGCGAGCGCCCGCTACGCCGAATTTGGCCCTTTTTTAGTCGGCTACGTCTGCACCGCAGCGGAGCTGATCGACCATTGCCACGTGAGACGCTAATCGTTTGATCGATCCCCAGGACCGCCGGCTCGCCGGCCGCTCGTGGGGGGCATAGCGCTCCAATCTATCCGGCAATCTCTCGCGCCCCATCGGGCCCCATTCTGTGACGGCCCCGGTTATTTCCCCTAGGGGACGCAGCTTTGCGCGCCTGAAGAAATGGTCTGGAGCAATACCGCCATCGGTTCGATCGAACAGAAATAAGAAGGCGCCGCAAGGAAACGCGGCATGACGGACATCATTGATAGCACCACAACATGTTCCAACACCTGTTGAATTCACCTAGGACCAGCACTCGCCATGAAGCTCCTCCGAATCGCAGCAGGCCGGGTCGCCGCTAAAGCTTTGCTGACGCTGGCCGTGGCCGCCCTCTCGGCGGGCGGCGCGGCGGCCGACGTGGTTCTCGACTGGAACCGCGTGGCGTCGGACGTTCTCGCCGCCAACGAGTCGCTCCAGAACCCGGGCGCCGCCTCGCGTTCGATGGCGATGATGAACCTCGCCATCTACGACGCCTTGGCCATGACCAAGCCGGGCGGCACGATGTTCTACGACTACGGCTCGGGCCACGACTCGCCCGCGCTCACCGCGTCGGACAAGGCCGCCGCCGCGCAGGCAGCCTACACGGTGCTCAGCTCGATTTACGGCGACCAGCAGACGTTGCTCGACGCGGGCCTGACGCAGAGCCTCTCGCACCTGCCCAACAACGCGGCCAAGCAGCATGGACTGGACCTGGGCACGATGATCGGCCAATCGATCATCGACCGCCGCGCGAACGATGGCTGGATGGGAGGCACATCGCAGTACCAGCCCACCAATGAGGTCGGCCACTGGCAGCCCGACCCGCTGCACCCGGGCCAACAGGCCTGGGGCCCCGACTGGGGCGACGTCCAACTCTTCTCGCTCGGCTCGAACGCGCAGTTCATGCCGCCGCCGATGCCCGATCTCACCAGCCAAGAGTACGCCGACGCCTACAACGAGGTGAAGGACCTGGGGGCGGTCGACAGCCCCTCGCGGACGGCTGAGCAAACCGAGATAGGGAACTTCTGGGCTTACGACCGGCTCGGCATGGGCACGCCGATGCGGCTGTTCAACGACGTGCTCCAAACCGTCGCCGTGCAAGAAGGCAACACCGTCAAGGAGAACGCCGAGCTGTTCGCCAAGGCCACGGTGGCGATGGCAGACGCGGGCGTGGTGGCCTGGAACTCGAAATTCGAGCACGACTTCTGGCGCCCGGTGACCGGCATCCGCCAAGGCGACCTCGACGGCAACGACCTCACGGAGGGGGACGAAGACTGGACCCCTCTCGGCGCCCCCGGCGACAACGGCGACAACTTCACCCCGCCGTTCCCGACCTACCTCTCGGGCCACGCCACGTTCGGCGGCGCGCTGTTCGGCTCGCTGATCGAGTTCTACGACGAGGACGGCATCACGTTCACGGTCGGCTCCGAGGAGCTGCCCGGCATCGAGCGCACGTTCGACTCCTTCACCGAAGCGATGGCCGAGAACGGCCGCAGCCGCGTTTACCTCGGCATCCACTGGAACTTCGACGACACGCTCGGCCAGCAGGCGGGCATGGCGATCGCTCAGAACATCATGTCGCGACCGTTCGTCTCCGCGGTCCCCGAGCCGGCAACCCTGCTGCTCGCGCTGCTTACGCTCGCCTCGCTAACGGGCAAGCGACGGCGGTAGCCATCGGTATTGGCAAAGAGGCAACCGCCAAGACGCCAAGTGCGCTTTGATCGTGCCGGCTGAAATTATGATTGCGTGAGACTTGATTGCGGGAAGCTTTGGCCGCTTGGCGGTTCAGTTCCCCCCTGGCCTGGCACCGGTCACCAGGTCGACCCACACCAGGCGGTGATCGGTGGCGGTGATCGCCTCGTCGCCAGCCTCGCCCGGCTCCGGCCAGAACACGCCCGCGCCGACCACCTTGAACCGGCGCGACGGCAGCACGTAGTCGACACGCAGGTTGCCGTGGCCGTCGCCGCCGAAGTCGGCCGTGTCCTCGGCGGAGTCGCCGCGGTGGTCGCGGTTGAGTTCTTCCTGCCGGCGCGCGCTCTCGGCGGCCCCCTCGCTCCGTGGGACCAGCTCGGCGCTGACAGCCGGGTGCTTCAGCAACGGGTCCATCGCCCCCCGGATCCCGCCGCCGTCCAGCGGGTCGGCGTTCAGGTCGCCCGCCACGACGAAGTACGCGTGCTCGGCCAGCCCACCGAGCCGGCCACGGTCGTCGGCGATGTAGCCCGAGGCGAGCGGCGAGAGATAGTCGGCCAGCAGGCGGATCTCGTCCGCGTTGCGGCGCCCGTTGCGGTCCTCGGGGCCGTCGAACACCGGCGGCGTGGGGTGCGAGCAAACGAAGTGCATCGTTGCCCCGGGCGACAGCCGCACGACCACGTCCCACATGCTCTTAGACGGCAGCCGGTAGGCCCGCCACTCCTCCTCGCTGTCGAACGGCTCGCCCGTGGTGGGGTCCATCGGCCGCCGCGCGTCGGGCATGGTGCGCCAGCGCAGCTTCTGGAACGTGCGGGTCGACTCGTGCTCGATCGGCAACCGCGACAGCACCGCCATGCCGTACTGGCCCGGGTAGCGGCCGAAACCGTAGCAGTCGGCCGGCCCGTCCGTGCGACCGTCGTTGTCGAGGTCCGCGCCGGTCGGCTCGCCGGTGTTCGTGGGGGCGACGAACCGGTGCGGGTAGGCGATCGGATCGAGCCCGGCCTGCGAACGCCCCAGGTAGTTCTCCAAGAACTTTGCGAGCGGTTTGCCCTCGGGGTCGTGATCGAACTCGTTGAGCAAGATCACATCGGGCCGCACGCGCTGGATCACCTCGGCGAGCTTCTTGCCGCGCTCGTCGTCGGGCGTCGAGAAGTCCGCGGCCAGTTGGCCGTGGCTCTGTCGGTAGCAGGAGACGTTGTAGGTCGCCACGCGCAGAGAGGCTTCATCCGGCTTGGCCGGGGTCTGAGCCAACAGGCTGCTGGCCGAGAGCTGAATCGCGGCGAGCAGACAAAGGCCCCGAATCGGGCTCGTCTCGTTCATCTTGCGAGGGGGCATCTTTTTCAGAGCCTCTCCGGTGAGGGTTGGTGGGAACCAGCAATCGGACCCCGGTGTGTGGCAATCCGCCCGCATTGTAGCGACTGGGCGCGGCTCCACGCCCAGCCGGGCGTGCGCCGGGGGCGCCGTTTTCCGCGTGCTGCTTTCAATCCGCTGGCGCCCTCATTACGATGGCGAGGCGTGCCGCGGCCCCGCCTTGTTTTTTTAAGGCCCCGCCCCCCGTGATACGGTCGCGTGCCGCTGACCGGCGGCCCCCGTCGGGTGGCGCGCCTCGGCTTGCCGACGCGACCCGCCTACCCACGACGCCCCCCGCAGTGGCGGGCGCGAATAAACGACCTCACCGAACCGGAGTGGAGGGCATCTTGCCAGGCGTCTTCGAAGTCGACCACCCGCTGATCGCCTGCCACCTCAGCCGGCTCAGAGACAAATCCACCTCGCCCGAGGAGTTTCGAGCCCTCGTGCGGCGCCTCGCCACGCTGCTCGCCTACGAGGCGACCCAAGACCTCGACACCGTCGAGACGAGCGTCGAGACCCCGCTCACCACAACCCCCGGCTCCAAGCTCGCCCCACGCATCGGCTTGGTGCCGATCCTGCGTGCCGGTTTGGGCATGGTCGATCCGGTGCTCGACCTGATCCCCACCGCCGAGGTGTGGCACCTCGGCCTGTACCGCGACGAGGAGACCGCCCAGCCGGTCGAGTACTACAGCAAGCTGCCGCCGCAGCGGCCGGTCGATGTGGCGCTCGTGGTCGACCCGATGCTGGCGACCGGCGGTTCGGTGATGGCGGCGCTCGACACCCTCAAGCAATGGGGCGTCGGCCAGGTGAAGATCCTCTCGATCATCGCCTCGGAAGAGGGGATCAAGAACGTCGAGGCCCAGTTGCAAGACAACCAGTTCCCCAACGCCCAGGTCTACGTCTGCAAGATCGACCCGGTGCTGAACGACCAGAAGTTCATCGTCCCCGGTCTTGGCGACGCCGGCGACCGCATTTTTCATACGACGGGCTGACGCCCGCCAAGCTGTCAGCACTCAGCGATCAGCTGTCAGCCCTTCCCTTCCTCTGCAAAGCTGACCGCTGACAGCTAACAGCTGAGTGCTCGCCCATGGAACGCCTGATAAGCCTTTTCGGCCTCTTCGTGATGATCGGCCTCGCTTGGCTGATGAGTTCGCACAAGGGGCGTGTGAACTGGCGGATCGTTGGGGGCGGGCTCGCGCTGCAGTTCCTGTTCGCCTGGTTCGTGATGCGCACGCCGTGGGGCGCCCAGTTGTTCGAGACCGCCGACGACGCCTTCATGGCGCTCTTGGGATGCAGCGACGCCGGCTGCGAGTTGGTCTTCGGCTCTGACTTCCGCGAGCACTTCCTGGCTTTCAAGGTGCTGCCGACCATCATCTTCTTCTCGGCCTTCATGTCGATCTTCTACCACCTAGGCGTCATGCAGTGGGTCGTCGGCCAGTTCGCCTGGATCATGCAGAGGACGCTCGGCACCTCGGGCGCCGAGACCCTGTCGGCCGCCGCCAACGTGTTCGTCGGCCAGACCGAGGCGCCGCTCGTGATCCGGCCCTACATCGCCTCGATGACCATGAGCGAGCTGAACGCCGTGATGGTCGGCGGCTTCGCCACGATCGCCGGCGGCGTGCTGGCCGCCTACGCCGACATGGGCATTGCGGCCAAGGACCTGCTCGCCGCGTCGGTCATCTCGGCGCCCGCCGCGCTGCTCGTCGCCAAGGTCATGCAGCCCGAGGTCGAAGAGCCCAAAACCCTCGGCAAGGTCGCCATCAAGGTCGAGAGCGAGAGCGTCAACGTGCTCGACGCCGTGGCGGCCGGAACGACCGGCGGGCTGAAGCTCGCGCTCAACGTGGGCGCCATGCTGCTCGTGTTCACCGCCCTGATCGCCGTAGCCAACGGCCTGTTGGGCTGGAGCGGCGGCGTGCTGCACGGAGCGGGCATCGTCCCCGGCGAAGCCCCCCCCGTATGGACCCTGGAAAAACTTTTCGGCTACGGCTTCGCACCGCTGGCGTGGATCATGGGGATCGAGTGGAAGGACTGCATGGCCGCCGGCGAGCTGCTGGGCGTCAAATGGTTCGCCACCGAGTTTATCGCCTACCAGCGCCTCGGCGAGTGGGTTGCCGGCGCCGAGGGATCACCCGAACTCAGCCCACGCAGCATCACGATCCTGACCTACGCCCTTTGCGGTTTCGCGAATTTTGCCTCGATCGGCATCCAGCTCGGCGGCATCGGCGGCATCGCCCCCGAGCGCCGCGGCGACTTGGCGAAATTGGGCCTGCGGGCGATGATAGGGGGCAGCCTGGCGGCGTTCATGACCGCGTGCGTGGCCGGCGTACTGCTCTAGATATTCTGCGTAAACGATTGAACAGCTCAGCTGACAGATGCTCCGTTCCCCCTTGTGGGGAGGGGAGATACTTTGACGATCCCTATTCGTTGCGTCATCCCGACTTTGCTTTCAACTACCGAACAACGACCACGGCGGGCGACATGAAGATCCTTTACAGCGAACAAGACCTCAAGCAGGGCGTCGCCCGTGTGGCCGACGAGATCGCCGGCACGTACAACGGCGGTCCGCTGACGATCGTCAGCGTGCTCACGGGCAGCTTGGTGGTGGTCTCTGACCTGATCCGCATGATCGACTTGCCGATCCGCGTCGGCGTGATCGAGGCCTCCAGTTACGCCGGCGCCACGACCACCCGCGGCGAGCTCACGGTGAACGCCGAGCTGATGCTCGACATCGCCGGCCGCGACGTGCTCTTGGTGGACGACATCTTCGACACCGGCCACACGCTGGTCAAAGTGATGGACAAGATGCGCGAGTTCAATCCCAAGTCGCTCCGCTCGGCGGTGCTGCTCCGCAAGCACGGCCGCCAAGAGGTCGAGCAGCAGCCCGACTTCGTGGCGTTCGACATCCCGGACGAGTTCGTCGTCGGCTACGGCCTCGACTACGACGACCTGTACCGCAACCTCCCCTACCTGGCGGCGATGGAGTCGGAAGACCTCGAGCGCCACAAGGAGCTCGTAGCGCACGCCCACCAGGCGTGAGCGGCGAGCCGGCGACGTAAGTCGCCGGATTCTCAGCGCCATATCAACGAGCCAGGCCGCCCCAATGATTCGCCTCGATTCGCTGCGTCGTGGTTGTGTGCTCGCGGCGGCGCTGTTCGCGCTCGCCCCTGTCGCCGCCGCCGGCCCCTACTCCGACTTGATCGTGTTCGGTGACAGTCTCTCGGACGTCGGCAACACCGCCTACTGGACGGCGGGCGTGTTCCCCGGCGCCGACTACTACCAAGGCCGCTTCAGCAACGGGCCGGTCTATTCGGAGCATCTCTCCGCGGGGCTCGGCCTCGGCGTTCTCACCCGCGACGGCGTGGGGGGCGACGACTTCGCCTACGGCGGAGCCGAGACCGACGGCCCCGGCGGGTTCAGCGGGTTGTTTCTCAACTCGCTCGTCGAGCAGGTCGACGCCTATCTCGATCGGCTCGGCGGCTCGGAGGCCGATCCCAACGCGTTGTTCGTCGTCTTTATCGGCGCCAACGATTTGCTCGGCGGCCAGACCAACGTCGCCACGCCGGCCGGAGTGGTGCAATCGCAGATCGAGCGGCTCGTCGGCGTCGGCGCCCGGCAGTTGCTCGGCATCAACCTCCCGCTGCTCGGTCTGACGCCCGACTACCTGGGAGGCTCGTCGGCCGCGGCGATCTCGGCCACCACACGTGACTACAACAACGCCCTCAGCGGCGTGTACGACACGATCGAGACGGCCCACACGGGCGTGACCTTCCACCGGCTCGACCTCGCACAGACCTTCAGCGAGATGATCGACCAAGCCGCGTCACTCGGCTTTACCAACACGACCGACAAGGGGCAGCAGGCGGCCGGCGGCGACCTCGACGGCGCGCCCGGCTACGTCTTCTGGGACGGCGTGCACCCCACGCGCGAAGCGCACGCCCTGCTCGGCGAGGCGGCCCTGCGGGCGGTGCTCCCCGCGGGCGACTACAACCGCAACGGCGAGGTCGACCAGGGCGACTACGCCGTGTGGCGTGACTCGTACGGCGCCCGGTTCGACGCCTCGCTAGGTCTGACGACGGGCCTGCAAGCGGACGGCAACGGCGACGGCCGCGTCGACGCCGCCGACTTCACCGTTTGGCGCGACGCCTGGCAAGCGGCCTCGGCGGCCATCCCCGAACCGGCCACGGGCGCCGCTCTCACGGCCTTGCTCTTCGGCTACGTCTGCGGGCGTCGCCGCTCGTAGGCCACCGTACTCGGCCGACGCGGGCGTGATCTCGGGCGATGGTGAAATTTCTGGTCACGACGGGGCGAGCTCCTAAGGTATGTCTGTCGCCACGCGGGCGACGCACCCCTTGCACCCAACCCAAGGAGCCCCGCCATGCCCTCCAACGACCACACCACCAACTGGCCCGAATTGGCCATCGGCCTGTACGACCGGCTGACCGGCCGCGGCGCCGAGATCGCCTACGAGTTCGACGACATGGACCTCAAGATCCCCAGCGGTGTGGGCGACAACGCCGAGCACGCCCACTGGAACCTGAGTGGGACGATCAAGGTTCGGACCAAGGACAACGCAACAGCCCCAAACTGACGCTCGCCGGCCGTCTTCAGGGGACCCTCGACGGCCGGCCTATCCGGATCGAAGCAGGCGGACAAACCGTCCGCCTTCACTTCCGGTCCGTTCGATCCGCGTGGTATGCTCGCAGCGCCCTGCGGCGCCTTTGGGCGTTGGCCGATCCGGCGGTCCGATCCAGCGGTTTGGCGTTCGAGTTCGGCGTGGGGGATAAGATGGTATTCCAGGTTTTCCCAGAACCGCATTGGGCCCTGGTTCCTTTCTTGCGAACTCCCGGCGCGACGCCATGACCGAAGCCTCCACTCAGCACAACGCCGAGACGGGCCAGTGCATCGCCGTGACCGGAGCCACGGGCTACGTGGGCGGGCGACTGGCGCCGCGTCTCTTGGAGCGCGGCTACGCGATCCGCTGCCTGGTCCGCGACCCGAAGAAACTCGACGATCGGCCCTGGCGCAACGAACCGGGGGTCGAGGTCGTCAAGAGCGACCTCTCCGACGCCAAGGAACTGGCCGAGCAGCTCAAAGGCTGCGCGGCAGCGTACTACCTGATCCACTCGATGGAGGCGGCCGGCGAGGAATACGCCAACCGCGACCGCCGGCTCGCAGAAAACTTCGCCAACGGCTGCGCCGCCGCAGGCGTGGGTCGCATCGTCTACCTCGGCGGGCTCGGCGAGGTAGACGACACGCTGAGCGAGCACCTCCGATCGCGTCGCGAGGTCGAAGAGGTGCTCGGCTCGGCGGGCGTGCCGGTCACCGTGTTCCGGGCGGCGATCATCATCGGCTCGGGGAGCGCCTCGTTCGAGATCCTCCGCTACCTGGTCGACCGACTGCCGGTGATGATCACTCCGCGCTGGGTGCAGTCCGAGTGTCAGCCGATCGCCATCGCCGACGTGCTGCACTGGTTGGTCGCCTGCCTCGACGCGCCCGACACCGCCGGCCGTGTGCTGGAGATCGGCGGGCCCGACGTGCTGACTTACAACGAGTTGATGCAGACCGCCGCCAAGTCGATCGGTCTGCCGCGGCGGTGGATCATTCCCGTGCCGGTCCTCACCCCGCGACTCAGCTCGGCCTGGATCAGCCTTGTCACGCCGGTCACGTACCGCATCGCCCGCCCGCTGGCCGACGGCCTGCGCAACCGGGTGGTCGTGACCAACGACGACGTGCAGCGGCTCATGCCGCACGAGGCCCTGGGGGTCAGCGAGGCGATCGATCGCGCGCTGACCCGCGCCCGCGACGACCAGGTCGACACCCACTGGGCGGTCGCCGGGCCGATGCCGGGCGACCCCGAATGGGCTGGCGGCAAGGAGTTCCGCGACGCCCGCTCGATCCGCATCGACGCCGACCCGGAGCACGTGTTCCGGGCGGTCTGCCGCGTGGGCGGCGGCCACGGCTGGTACTGGGGCGACGTGCTCTGGCGGCTGCGCGGCTGGATGGACCAGTTTGTCGGCGGCCCCGGCTTGCGTCGCGGCCGACGCCACCGAGAAGAAATACGCTATGGCGAGGCGCTCGACTTCTGGCGGGTGGTGGGCGTCGAGCGGCCCCGCTTGCTGCAACTGCACGCCGAGATGAAGCTGCCGGGCGTCGCGCGGCTGGAGTTCGAGATCGACCCCACCGACACGCCCGACGAATCGCTCTTGCGGATGACGGCCCGCTTCTGGCCGCGGGGCCTGCTGGGCCTGGCCTACTGGTACGCCGTGGCGCCGCTGCACCACTTCGTCTTCGGGGGCATGCTGCGAGGCATCAAGCGTGCGGCGGAAAAGCCGCCGGCCGAACAGACGCCGGCCGACGCGCCGTCGCCCGAGAGCCAGTAGTCGTCACGCCGGGCGCAAGTGGAATTATTCGCACGCGTAAATGGCGTGTCGAACAGGCGTGGGCCACCCCGAGAAGCCTGCTAACTCGAGAGCCGGAACCCGCCCGGCAGCAGATCGCCGAGCGTGAGACGGTGGGCGACCTCGCCCGTCGCCGAGTCGACGAGCAAGACCGGCGTGGTCTCTTCGGCGAGTTCGTAAAGGAACTGCCGGCAGGCGCCGCACGGCCGGTGGGCGCCCTCGGTCGCCACGGCGACGCCCGCGAGCCGCTTGGCCCCGCCGGTGACCGCGGCCCCGGCGGCGATGCGCTCGGCGCAGATCGTCAGGCCGTACGAGCTGTTCTCGACGTTCACGCCCGAGTAGACCTTGCCGTCGTCGCCCAGCACCGCGGCGCCGACGTAGAACTGGGAGAACGGCGCGTACGCCTTGTCGCGGACCCCGAGGGCCGCGGCGACGAGTCCGGCTTGGGTCTTGGCTTCCATGTGATTCAGTCGATCCTCTCGATGACGAGCGGCGGCTCAGGGGCCGCATCATCCCCGATCGTAACCGCCGCGGCCACAAGTCGCTGCGCCGCTTCGCGACCGGCGGAGTTGGCGAACAGCGTCACGAGCGGCTGGCCGGCGTCGACTTGGTCGCCGATCCGCACGAGCATCTCCAGGCCGACCGAGTGGTCGAGCTCATCGCCAAGCTGCTTGCGGCCGCCGCCCAGCTCGATCACCGCCCAGCCGAGCGCCTCGGTGTCGACCGCCGTGACAACGCCCGCACGCTCGGCCGCGACCTCGCTCGCCGCGGCCCGCGGGCGGGGGGCGTCGAGGTCGCCCCCTTGGGCGTGGACCATCTCGGCCAGCTTCTCGCGGGCCGTGCCGTCGTCGAGCGTGGCGGTGAGCTTGGTGCGGCCTTCGGCGTCGTCCTTCGCCAGACCGGCCAAAGCGAGCAGCTCGCCACCCAAGGCGACGGTCAAGTCGCGCAGGTCCGCCGGGCCGGCGCCTTCGATGCACGCGACCGACTCGTCGATCTCCACGGCGTTGCCCGCCAGCCGGCCGAGCGGCTGGTTCATGTCCGTCACTAGCGCCGCTGTCTTCACACCCATCCGCTTGCCGGTCTCCACCAGCGACACGGCCAAGGCGTGGGCCGCCTCGCGGGTCTTCATGAAAGCGCCGCTGCCGCACTTCACGTCGAGCACCAACGCATCGAGCCCCTCGGCGAGCTTCTTGCTCATGATGCTGGCCGTGATCAGCGGGATCGATGGCACCGTGCCCGTCACGTCGCGCAGCGCGTAGAGCTTGCGGTCGGCCGGCACGAGCTTGGGCGACGCGCTACAGATGACGCAGCCCAGCTCGCGGGCGAGCCGCTGCGTCTCGGCGATGTCGAAGTCGACATTGAAGCCGGGGATCGACTCGAGCTTGTCGAGCGTGCCGCCGGTGGCGCCCAAGCCGCGGCCCGAGATCATCGGCACCCACAGCCCGCAGCAAGCGAGCGCCGGCGCCAGCGGGATCGAAACCTTGTCGCCCACACCGCCCGAGGAGTGCTTGTCGCCCGTCGGCGGCCGATCCGTTTGCGGTTCCCACTGGAAAGTCTCGCCCGAGCGGAGCATCGCGTCGGTGAGCGCCGCTGTCTCGGCCGTGGTCATCCCCTGGAGGAACACCGCCATCGCCCACGCGCTCATCTGGCACTCGGCCACCGAGCCATCGACGTAACCGTCGACCAGCGAGCCGATCTCCTCGGCCGAGAGCTCAGCGCCGTCGCGTTTCTTCGAGATCAGGGCTGCGGGAGTCATTGAGAGAGGCCGGAGGTCAGAGGTGAGAGGTCGGAACACAAAAGCGCTGGCGAGCCCCGGGCCGTAAGGCCGGGGAGTGGCTTAGAGCACGGAACTACCCAACCGCCGCGAGCACCGCCCGCACCATCGCACGAACCTTGCCGCTAGCGGCGTCGGCGGCGTGGACGACCTCGTCGCCGCTGGTCTCGCCCAGCTTGTCCGGAGAGCACTCGTTGGTGATCGTTGAGATCGCGACGCAAGGCAACGCGGCGTGCTGGGCGGCGATCGCCTCGGGCACGGTCGACATGCCGGCGGCGTCGGCGCCGAGGCGGCGGAGCATGCGGTACTCGGCCCGCGTCTCGTAGGTCGGCCCCAGCATGCCGGCGTAAACGCCACGGTGGCAGACGAAGTTCTCGCGCCGGGCGGCGGCCAGGGCCGCCTCGCCGAGCCGAACATCGTACGGGGCCGACATGTCAGGAAAGCGGGGTCCCAGCTCGTCGTCGTTCACGCCGACGAGCGGGTTGCGAAACATCAGGTTGATGTGGTCGTCCAGGAGCATCGGGTCGCCGACGCGGTACTGCGGGTTGATGCCGCCGGCGGCGTTGGTGACCACCAGCGTCCGCACGCCGAGCGCTTTCATGACGTAGACCATCATCGCCGACTGGCTCGCCGAGCGGCCCTCGTACAGATGGAACCGGCCCTGCATGGCGACCACGGGCATGCCGTCCAGTTCGCCCAACACCAGCCGCCCGGCGTGGCCCACCGCGGTCGATTGCGGCAGGTGGGGCAGTTCGCCGTAAGGGATCGCCGTGGCGCCCTCGATCTCGTCGGCCAAGCCGCCGAGGCCCGAGCCGAGGATAATCCCGACGCGCGGCGCCAGATCCGTCCGCTGGCGCACGGCGGCGGCGACCTCTTCGATCTGCTGGCGGAGTCCTTGCAACGGGTGTCCTTTTGGAGTGAACCACGAAGAAACTAAGTAACGACGGAAGCTGCCCACGAATACACGCCAATAAGAACGAATAAGCGTTCTCTATTGAACCATTATTCGCGCGTATTCGTGGGCAACTTATCTTCTTTCGTTGTTCCTTAGTTCCTTCGTGGTTAGCTATTTCTTAGCGGCTTCGTGGGCGAGCACGCCCTCGACCAGGGCCCGCAGCTTCGGCTCGGCCGAGTTGGCGGTGGCGATGATCTCGTCGACTTGAGCCACCTCGAGGGCGTCCGGCAGGCACATGTCGGTAATGACCGACATGCCGAACACCCGCAGGCCGGCGTGCACGGCGACGATCGTCTCGGGCACGGTCGACATGCCGACCACGTCGGCGCCGATCATACGCAGGAAGCGGTACTCGGCGCGGGTCTCGAGGCAGGGGCCCGTGACGGCGACCGACACGCCTTTGTGCGCGACGAAGTCCTCTTTACGAGCGACGCCCAGCGCCACGTCGATCAGCTCCGGGTCGTACGGCGCCGACATGTCGGGGAAGCGGGGGCCGAGGCGGTCGTCGTTCACGCCCACGAGCGGGTTGTCGCCCATCAGGTTGATGTGGTCGTCGATCACCATCACGTCGCCCGGCTTGTACTGCGGGTTCATCCCGCCCACGGCCTGCGAGATGATCATCAGCTCGGCGCCCAAGGCCTTGATCACCCGCACCGGCAGGGTGATCTGCTGCAGCGGATAGCCCTCGTACTGGTGGATGCGGCCCTCCATCGCCACAACCGGCACGCCGGCAAGCGTGCCGCAAACCAGCCGGCCGCGGTGGCTCGTGGCCGTGGAGACGGCGAAGTGGGGTACCTCCGAGTAGTCGATCGTCGCCTCCACCTCGATCTGATCGGCCAACCCGCCCAAGCCGGTGCCAAGGATGATGCCGGCGTGCGGCGTGCGATCCCAATGCTTGCGGATGGCGGCGGACGCCTCTTCGATCTGTGCGTAGAGTTCTTGCATTGTTTCTTGGTCGTTAGGGGTGAACCACGAAGGAACTAAGGAACGATGTGATGCCGCCCACGAATACGCGCAAATAAGAGCGAATGAAAAAGCAGGGGAACTCGCTTCTTATTCACGTGTATTCGTGGGCGCTTTTCCTTCCGTTGTTCCTTTGTTCCGTCGTGGTTAATTGATTCAGTAGGAGCCGGAGCTGGCGGCGGTTTCGCCGCGTTGGCCGGCGGCGATCGCCTCGGTGCCGCTCGTGCCGAGCCGCTCGGCGCCCAAGGCGACGAGCTTCACGGCGTCTTCGTAGCTGCGCACGCCGCCCGAGGCTTTGACTTTCACGCCCGGGCCGCAGCTCGCTCGCATCAGGGCGATGTCGTGCTCGGTGGCGCCGGTCGACTTGAGCGAGCCGTCGTCCGCTTTGACGAAGCCGAAGCCGGTGGAGGTTTTCACGTAGGCGGCGCCGGCCGCCTCGCTGAGCTCGCAGAGCTTGACCTTCGTGGCGTCGTCCGGGAGCAGGCCGGTCTCGAAGATCACCTTCGTGACGGCGCCCTTGGACTTGGCGGCGTCGACCACCGCGCGGATGTCGGCGGCGACCGCGTCCCACTCGCCGGCGAGCGTCTGGCCGATGTTCACCACCATGTCGACTTCGACAGCGCCGTCGTCGCAGGCCTGCAGGGTCTCGGCCGCCTTGGCGGCGGTGCTCGTGCCGCCGTGCGGGAAGCCGATCACGGTGCTCGGCACGGTCTTCGACCCGCGGAGCGCCTCGGCCGCTACGGCGACGTGCGACGGCTTGACACAAACGCTCGCTGCGCCGAGCTCGGCGCACATGGCGCACGCCTTGCGCACGTCGTCGGCCGTTTGGGTGGGGTGCAAGACCGCGTGGTCGATCAGGGCGACGATGTCCGGCATGGCGCGGGCTCCCAGGGGGGTGGGGGGAAGCACACGATGCTAACGCAGTGGCGGCGGGAGCGAAAGTTGCCGCTGCTCGTCTTATTTGCCGATGCAGAATTTTCCGAAGATCTGGTCCAGAACGTCGTCGGTGACCACCTCCCCGGTCACGGCCCCCAGGGCGTCGAGCGCGGCGCGAAGCTCCAAGGCGACAAGCTCCTCGCCCTCCCCTGCCGCCGCCAGATCGCGGGCGCCGGCGAGCCCCTCGGCGGCGCGGATGAGGCTTTCGCGGCAGCGGGCCGCGGTGTGCGAAACGACGGCCGACGAGTCGTCGTCCTCCCCGCTCGCCAAGCGGTGGGCGATCGCCTGGGCGAGCTCTTCGAGCCCGGCGCCGGTGGCGGCGCTGGTCGCCCAACGGCCTCCTGCAGCGGGATTGCCGCACAAGGGACTGTTGTTCTCGTCGCCGAGGTCGCACTTGGTGCTAACGCGCAGCCGCCGCTCGGCGGCAACGCTCACGACCGTTCGGGCGCCGGGAGGCTCGCACCACAGCACGAGATCGGCGTCTTGGCGGAGACGATCGGCCGAGCGTCGGGCTCGGCCGTCGATCGGGTCGATCGGCCCGTCGCCATCGACGCCGGCGGTGTCGACCAACTCACAAGCCACGCCGCCCATGTCGAGCGTGGCGGTCACCGCGTCGCGGGTCGTGCCGCGAACCGGGGAGACCAGCGCCTCGGCAGGCGGCGGCTCCACACCGTATCGCTGACGCAGAGCGTTGAAGAGGCTGCTCTTGCCGGCGTTCGGCTCGCCCGCGAGCACCACTCGCGGCGCGCGGGTCGAGTCGCCGCGCTGGCCCGCTTGATTGCTAACGACTTGCAGCGTGGCGGCCGCCTCGGTGAGCCGGTGCAACAAGACCTCGGGTTCGATGAAACGGACGTCTTCCTCGTCGACGAAGTCGAGCCCCGCCTCGAGTTCGGCCAGCAGCCCCAAGAGCGTCGCGCGGAGTTCGCCCAGCGGGGCCGACAAGCCGCCGGCGAGTTGCTCGAGCGCGGCGCGCAGGGCCGTGTCGCCGCGGGCGTCGATCACGCCGAGCACCGCCTCGGCCTGCGTCAGGTCGAGCCGCCCGGCGAGGAACGCCCGCAGCGTGAACTCGCCCGGCTCGGCGAGCCGGGCGCCCGCCGCGCAGGCGGCGGCGACCAGGGCGTCTAAGACCGGCGGCGAGCCGACCGTGTGCAGCTCGGCGCTCGGCTGGCCGGTGTAGCTGCGCGTGTCGGGCCAAACGAACAGGTCGCAAGGCAGCGAGCGTTCGGCGCCACTGAGCAGCAATCGCACACGCTGCTGCGGCAGGACCGATGGCGATTCTGGCGGCGCCCAGACTTCGACTAGGCGGCCGACAACTCCCAACGCGTCGGGACCCGAGAGCCGCACGATCCCGCGCTCCGCGGCGCCGCGGGCCGAGGCGATGGCGACCACCGTGTCTTGAGTGTCGTAGGAGTTTCGCACCCGCCTAGGATAGCAGAGCGGCGTTGTCGATAAAGACGCGGATGCTCTCGTAAAACGCAGACAGCATCGGCAGGATCACGAACAGCAGCACCGCGAAGCCCGTGAACGTACCAAGCTCGGTGAGTGTCGGTCGGCGGTAGGCCATGCTGTACATGCAGGGGATCACCACCAGCGTGAGCACCGTGGAAAACGCCAGGCCGAACACCACCGCGCCGGTGAGCGGCTGCCAGAACTCGGCGCCGCCGGAGATGTTGAGCATCAGCGGCAGCAGGCCGCCGCAGGTCGTCACGGTGGTGAGCAGCACCGGTCGCAGGCGGTGGACGCCGGCCTGCATGAGCGCCTCGCGCACGTCGAGGCCGTCGCGGCGGGCCTGGTTCGTGAAGTCGACCAGCACGATCGCGTCGTTCACGACGATGCCGGTGAGGCTCACCAGGCCGATGAACGTGGCCAGGCTGAACGGGAAGCCGGTGGCCCACATGCCCAAGACCACGCCGATGAACGAGAGCGGCACGGCGCCCATGACCACGGCGCTTTGGCGGAGGCTGTTGAACTGGATCGCGAGGATCGCGGCGATCAGGACCACGGCGATGATCATGCTCCAGAGCAGGTAGCCGAAGTTCTTGTCGCGTTCGTCGTTCTCGCCCGTGAACTCGGCCTGCACCCCCTCGGCCTGGGTGGCGACCGCCCCGACATACGCCTTAGGAAAGCCCTCGAGCATCATCTCGCCCGACTTGAGCCCCTCGAAGCCGAGCTCGGGGAGGATTTCGCTCGACAGGATCTCGAAGACTTGGGCCGCGGTGAGCGGCTCGTTCACGTTGCACTTGGCCACGACGGCTCGGTTGCGGTCGTAGCGGTTGATGCTGTACAGCCCGGTGTCGCGCCGCAGCTCGGCGACCGAGCCGATCGACGCCTTGCGGCCGTCGGGGCCGGTGAGCATCAGCCGCTCGATGTCGTGCGGGCTGCTGCGGAACTCGCCGGCGAGTTGGATGCGCAGGTCGACGTCTTCGTCGTCGAGTGTGATCTGGATGCGGTTGTCGCCGGCGATGGCGATCTGCACCGCCGCGGCGATCTGGGCCTCGGTCATGCCGAACAGGCCGACGACCTCGGGCTTGGGCTCGATGATCAGCTCGGGGCTGTCGGGGCGGTAGTCGGTCGTCACGTCGACCGCTCCGCGGATTCCTTTCATGCGCTCGGTGATGCGCTCGGCGACGGCGCCCATCTGATCGAGGTTGTCGCCGGTGAGCCGCACGGACACCTCGGCCCCGCCGGGGGGGCCGTCTTGCACTTCCTCGATGGTGAACGTCATGCCGGGCAGCGGCTTGATGTTCTCACGCAGGTAGCGGATGACGTCGGCCTGTTCGACCGAGCGGTCCATCGGCGGGAGCATCTCGACCTGCACCTGGCCGAACTCCGGTCCGGAGGCGGGGTCGTCGTCGACGCGCATCGCCAGCCCGCCGGACGAGCCGACCGACGTGACGTAATGCTTCAGCGCCCCCGTGTCGCGCCAACGCTCCAGGGGCTTGGTGATCACGCGCGACGCCTCGAGCGTCTCCTCGATGCTGTAGCCCAGCGGCAGCTCGTAGCGGACGATGAACTGTCCGCGGTCGCTGGTGGGGAAGAAGTTGAATCCCAAGTGGCCGATCAGGATCTTGGCGCCCCACAACGCCAGGATGCACCACACGATCACCATGCCGCGGTGGTCCAGTGCGAACCGCAGCGAGCGGGCGTAGGTGCGGGTGAAGAAACCGAAGTGGTGGAAGTCGCTGTGGCTGAGGTCCTCGCCGCCGCCGGCGGGGTCGGCCGCCTTGGGCTGCTTGCCGTACCAGCGCGCCGCCAGGGTGGGGATCACGAAGTGGTCGACCAAGATCGAGCCAATGAGCGCGACGCTCACCACCTTGGGCATCACCGACATGAAGTCGCCCATGATGCCGGGCACCAGCAGCATCGGCAGGAAGGCGGCCACGGTGGTGAGGTCGGCGGCGATGACCGGCACGCCGACCTCCTCGATGCCGTCCTTGGCCGCCCGGTCGGGGTCTTTGCCCATCTCGATGTGGCGGTGGATGTTCTCGGCGACGATGATCGCCCCGTCGACGACCATGCCGAGCACGAGGATGAAGCTGAAGATCACCATGTTCGACACCGGGATGCCGGCGAAGAACAGGAAGATGAGGGCCACCGCCATGCTGAACGGGATGGCGATCAGCACCAGCACCGAGATCCTCAGGCCCATGGTCCAGGCCAAGATCACCAGCACCAAAAGGGCCCCGAAGATCGCGCTCGAGCCGAGCACGCGGAACATCACCCAGATCTCCTGCGAGGCGTCGCGGGTGATCGAGAACGTGAGGTCGGGGTAACGCTCGCGGAGGCTGTCGACCATCTCACGCACCGCCACGGCGGCGCCGAGCGAGTTGATGTCGGCCTCCTTGTTGACGATGATCGTCGCCCCGGCGTGGCCGTCGAACTCGGCGAGGTTCTTCACCCGGCGGTAGCCGTCGACCACCGTGGCCACGTCCGAGACCCGCACCACGCGGTCGGCGTGGCGGGTGACGACCGCGCTACGGATGTCGTCGACGCCGCGGAGCTTGGTCTCGTTGCGGATGCTGCGGTCGAAGCTGCCGGTCTCGAAGGCGCCGGCGGGGAGCTCGGCGTGGAAGTCGGCCAGCGACTGACGCAGCTGGGCGAGCGACACGCCGTACTCGGCCGCCAAGTCGGGGTGGATGTCGACCTGGATCTCGCGTTCTTTGCCGCCGAACAGCTGGGTGTTGGCCACGCCGTCGACCGTCTCGATCTGGTCCTGCACGTCCTCGGCGATCTGCTTGAGCGCCCGGTCGTCGAACCCCGCCGGCGGGGTGATGTTGACCAGCATCAGCGGCATGTTCTCGAAGTCCATGTCGGTGACCACCGGCTGCACCTCGCGGCCGGCGGGCAGCTCGTTGCGGATGCGGTCGACGAGGTCTTTGACTTCGCGGCGGGCGTCGTCGGGGTCGACGCCGTCGAGGAACACGACCTGCGTGACCGAGGAGCCGCGCATGCTGGTCGAAGCCATGAAGTCGACCGCTTGCAGCTCGGTGAGCGCGTCTTCGATCTTGCGGGCGATCTCGTTCTCGGCCTCGCTCGGCTGCGAGTCGGGGTACGGCACGGCGACCAGGATCACCGCCTTGGTGATCGCCGGCGAGAGCTGCACGGGGGTCTGCACCGCGGCGAAGACCGCTAGCAGCACGACCATGAGCGTCATCACGCCCACCATGCGCGGCCGGTCGATGGCGGCTTCGCTGATCTTCATGGGCGGGCTAATGACGTTGGGAAAAAAGGAGAGAACCGCCAAGACGCTAAGGAGAAATCTTGACAGGATCGACAGGGTTCACGGGATCAAGTTCGCCCCGGCAACTTCTTGCCCCGTCGATCTTGTTGATCCTGTCGGAGCATGCTTTCTGGGCGTCCTTGGCGACTCGGCGGTTACTACAGTCGGCCGGCGGTGAAATTGGATTCGGTGGGCTCTTCCTCGCTGTCGATCAGCCGCACCAGTTGGCCGTCGGCCAGTCGCTGGTGGCCGCGGACCACGAGGTTGCTCAGTTCGACCTCGCCCGCCGGCACGAGCACCTCCTGGCCGAGATCGACGAGCCGCGCGAGGTCGACGCGGCGGGCCCGCCAGACGTCGGTCGGTTGGCTGTCCCAGAACATCACCTGCATCGGCTCGGTCTGGCGATCGACGGTGAACAGGTACGACTTACCCGAGCGGAACAGCACCGCCGTTTCCGGCAGCCGGTAGGCGAGCAGGCGATCGGTGACGATCTCGGCCGTGGCGATCATGCCGGCCCGCAGGCGGTTCTCTTCGTTGGGGATGCGGATCTCGATGTCGAACAACCCGGTCGTTTCGTGGGCCGTTTGCGCGATGCGGTAAACCTCGGCGTCGATTCTGTCGTAGCGGGCGCCGTACACGTCGCGGCCCTCGAGCTGCACGCGGGCCCGGAACACGCCGTCCTCGGGGTCACGGAGCGGGCCGCGGCGCGCCTCGGCGACCGCCCGCAGGCGGGACTGAAGCTCCAAGACTCGCGACTCGGGAACACCGACCACGAGGAGCAGGTCGCGGTTCTCGATGACCTCGAACACCGCGTCGTTGGCGCCGACCGACTCGCCCGCTTCGACCATCCGCCGCGAGATCACGCCGTCGACCGGGGAGACGATCGCCGAATCCTCGAGGTTCTTGACCGCCATCTCCTGACCCGCTTTGGCCAGGGCGAGCGTGGTGAGATACTCTTGGTACTCCGAATCGGTCAACGCCCCGCTGTTGAGCTCCCTGAGCCGACGGGCCCGCTGCATGTCGCTGGCCGCTTGCTCGTACTGGGCCACCGCCTCACTCTGGCGGGCGCGGAGCACGCGGTCGTCGAGCCGCGCCAGCACTTGGCCGGCGGAGACCCGGTCGCCATCGTCGAGCGGCGCCCCGGCTTCGTTGACGCCCAACTCCAGCACCCGGCCGCCGATCTCGAAGCCCAGCGTGTAAGTCTCCCACGGTTCGATGCGGCCGCTGAACTTGACCGTGACGTCGCAGAGCCGTGGCTCCGCGTCGATGGCCACGACCGGCGTCTTGGACGCCACGGTGGGCGAGGGCGCCGCCACCTCCGAGCCGGAGACCGTCGTCCCGTCGCTCTTGGAGCTGACCCACCACATCGCCGCAAAGGCGGCGACCGTGAGCAGCACCAAAAAACCGAAGCGACCGAAGCGGGCGAGCGACTTACGCATGGAATATTGAAAACGCGGGAGGGCAAGGCGAGGGCGGCGGCGGCGGCGCTAATCCGTCAGACGCTAGCGGCCTAAGGCGCCGGTGGGCAGGCTTTTATAATACGCATTCAACCACCGATCGAACAACGGGACATTCTGTCGCGGATCGCCGCCGGATCGCGTCGAGCCATTGCTTGCCGTGAAGAAGATGGGACTCAAGAGGCGTATATGAGTTCGAAAGAACGAGACCACGGATCACACGGATGGGCACGGATGAATCGAGGCAGCCCTCACCCGAGTTATCCGATCCGTGGAATCCGCGGTTTTTTATCTTCGTGCCCTTTCATGGCCATCCCTTCAAAATTTCGCTGCGATCGCCTCGCGCGCTGCGTCGCGTTCCAGCCCCCGGACAAGCAACCGCTTCTGCGGGTTCGTGGCGCCGGCCGCCAGCTCCACTCGGCTCGCGGCGACGCCGAAGAAATCGGCGAGCACCGCGGCGATAGCTTTGTTCGCCTTGCCCTTTTCGGGGGCCGCCGAGACGGCGACCCTCAGCCTCCCCTGCCGCACGCCGAGCACCCCCTCGCGCCGCGCGCCGGCGTGGGCCAGCACGGGAACGACGACCCCCTCGTCGTGCTCACGCAGGTCGACTTGCTCGCCGTCGCTCATGGCGCTACGGGTACAAGATCGAGGTCGAGGTCCTGCGATTTGAGCAGCGCCCACGCCATCGTCAGCGACAGAGCGTTGAACACCGCGTGCAGGACCAAACACGGGAGCACACGGTGGGTGCGTTGGTAGATATAGCCGAGCACCAAACCGAGCACGAACAACGGCGCCGGCGCCGAGCCTTGGCCCTGGTGGGTGAGCGCCCACAAGAGCGAAGAAATCACGATCGGCGCCCACGCCGTGCGTGGCGTGGAGATCGGCGCTAGCGGCACGAAGTCGTCGCCCCACCCCGCCTCGTCGTCGAGCGGCTCGTCGGAGCCCTCCTCCAACGGTTCGGCGTGTTGCCCTGCTCGCTCTTCTTCCGATTGCTCGGCGAGCGGTTCTTCTTCCAGCCGGCGGCCGAGAACGTCGGGCCGCTCCAGATAGCCCTGCATCAGCACGCGGAAGATATACTCTTCGACGATCGGCGCCATCACGACCGCCGCAAATGCGATCACCGACCAAACGCTCAACCCGGGACGATCGAGCAACTTTTCGAGAAGCGAGTGCTTCGGCGGCTCGACGTACTGGGCCAGCACGGTCGACACGAGGTAGACCGGCACGAGCGACGCGAAGACGCCCATAACGCCCAGTCGCACGTCGCCCGCCACGCGCCGCAGGCCGCCGGCCAGACCGAGGTCGCTCGCCTTGGCGCCCGACTCTTGCCAGACCCAGCCGAGAGCGCCGAGCAGCACGACGAAAGAGAACACGATCGCCGCCGCCAGGTTGCCGATGAAGGCAAGATCGTCGAGCGTCTCGGCGGGCTCGCCCCCGCCCGCCAGGGTGCCGAGCGTCGCGAGCACCAGCAGCAGGAGCCCGGGCGCCATGCCGACCGCGTTCCACGGGACCGGCCGACGCGGCTCGAAAGGGAGCACGCAGCCGTCGCGCATCCGGTTGACGAACGCCGATGTCCAGACCATGAAGCCGGCCACGGCCACAAGCGCCGCGTAGACCGGCAACCAAACAGGCTGGGGGAGATCGTTCACGGCGCCTCATTGTCGGTAGCGGCCGAGCGAGTCATCCGCAGCGCGGCGGCCACGTAGCCCCAGCCGGAGTAGATCGTCAGCGCGAGGGCGATCCACACCAACACGTCGGTCGTCAGACCGAAGGGGCGGAGCGATTCGGCCGGCCGGCCGGCCGCCGCCAGCCAGAGCGTCAGCAGGCTAAAACCCGCGGCCGCGCATTGGAACACCATCTTCCACTTGCCGACCCACTGGGCCGAGAAGTCGCCGCCGGCGGCCTCGATGAAGCTCCGCAGCGCTGTGACGAGCATCTCGCGGGCGGTCACCACGACCGCGACCCACGCGGGCACGTGCGAGCCGGGCTGGGCGGCGAGCATGATGAACACGCCGCAAATGATGATCTTGTCGGCGAACGGGTCGAGCACCCGACCGATCTTGGTGATCTGGTTGAAGCGGCGGGCCCAGTAGCCATCGAGCCAGTCGGTGCCGGCCGCCACGACAAACAGCACGAGCGCCGTGAAGTACCAGCCCACGTGGATCGCCGCGAAGCAGACGCCCGACAGCACGAGCCGGGCGATCGTCAGCTGGTTCGGCACGTTCCGCAGGCTGCCGAGCGGCACGTTATCGGGAGTTCCGTTCATGGCCTCAAGCTTATACGGAAGACAGCCCACGAATAAGCGCGGATGGGGACGAATGCTGAGAAGGGAGAATGAGCAGCGACAAGCTCTTCCTCTGCTGGGAGACGAAGCGGCGGGCGATCAATCAGGCGATTCGCTTCCATTCACACGTACCCGTGACCAGCCTTCACCGCGCATCGCCAACCGCCACGGCGACCAAGTCGTAACCGCTGCGAGCGACGATCTCGCACGGCACGATCTGCCCCGGCTTGAGGCCTTCGCCGGTGACGAACGTTGCGCAGTCGACGTCCGGGGCGTCGGCCGCGGTGCGGCCGATCCAGGCCGTGGGCTCGTCGGGCACGGGGCCATCGATCAGCACGTCGCACTGGCGGCCGACTTGGGCGTCGCCCCAGTCGAAGGCGACCTGCTGCTGGATCGCCATCAGCGTGTCGCGCCGCTCGGCTTTGACCTCTTCTGGCAAGTGATTCGGCAACCGCGCCGCCGGCGTGTCGGGCTCCAGCGAGTAGGTGAACACGCCGAGGCGCTCGAACCGCGCCTCGGCGATCCATTCGGCCAGTTCGGCGAAGTCCTCGTCGGTCTCGCCCGGGAAGCCGGCGATCAGCGTCGTGCGCATCACGACGCCCGGGATCCGCTCGCGGAGCTTGGCGACCAGCTCCTTGGTCGGCGCCGCCGACACGCGACGCTGCATCCGCTTGAGCATCCGGTCGCTGATGTGCTGCAACGGCATGTCGAGATACGGCACGATCCGCTCGCTGCCGGCGATCAGGTCGATCAGCTCGTCGGTGAAGTACATCGGGTAGAGGTACATCAGCCGGATCCACTCGAGCCCTTCGACCTTCTCCAGCTCGCGGAGCAGCTCGACCAGGCGCGGCTCGCCGTACAGATCCATGCCGTAGTACGTGGTGTCTTGGGCCACGACAACCAGCTCGCGAACGCCCGCGGCGGCCAACTCCTTGGCCTCGGCCACGACCTCTTCGATCGGTTTGGTGGCGTGCTTGCCGCGCATCTTGGGGATCGCGCAGAACGTGCAGAGGCGATCACACCCCTCGGAGATCTTCAGGTACGCGAAGTGGTTGGGGGTGATCCGCAGGCGGCCTTGGTCGGCGAGCGGCTTGGCCGGCGCCGGGCGGAACACCAGCCGCTGCTCTTCGAGCCCGCCAACCAGCCGGTCGGCGATCTTCGTCACCTCGTCGCGGCCGAACACGCCGATCAGGTGATCGATCTCCGGGCGGTGCTCCAGGAGCAGCTCCTTCTGCCGCTCGGCCAAACAGCCCGAGACGATCAGCCCGCGCAGCTTGCCCTGGCGCTTGAGGTCCAGCATCTCGTCGATCGAGGCGAACGACTCCTGGCGGGCCGACTCGATGAAGCCGCAGGTGTTCACCACCGCGAAGTCGGCGCCGACCGGGTCGTTGACCAACTCGTAGCCCTCCAGCCGCAGCATGCCGAGCATCCGCTCGCTGTCAACGGTGTTCTTGGGGCAGCCCAAGCTGATAAAGGCGTACCGCCCCTTGGGGCCGGCGGCGCGCTCGAGTTCGTTGGTGAAGGTCTGAGTCAAAGGGCGGGCGTTGGATAGGGGAAGGCGTTGGGCGTCGACCGACCCCTCATTGTGCCGTTCGCCGCCCGTTAGTGACAAGCGGTGAAACGACAAATCTGCTTGCAACCGTGGCCACCGAATAGTATACATAACTACACTACCCTGTTTGAGAACCGCCAAGTCGCAAGGACGCCAAGACGAAATAGACAGGATTACAGGATTGGGAAGGGACCGACAGGAAAAGGCGGATGGAAGGGATCCCGTCGATCCCTTTCTGATCCTGTAATCCTGTCCATTCGTTTCTTTCCCTTCCTGGCGTCCTAGGCGACTTGGCGGCACCCCCCCCCGCTTCCCCAATCCCTTCAAGCGAGTTCAGCCGCCATGTTGTCCGAGCTCACGCACGAGGAGCACTCCGCGGCGCTCGACCGCTGTGCCGAAGACCTGCTATGGGAGGCGGCGGTCGACGCCCCACCGGTCGACGCCTTCCGGCTAGCCAGGCGGCTGGGCATTGTGGTGACGGGCGACGCGTCGTTGGCCGGCCGGGCGCGACGCGTCGGCTACCGCCGTCCAACAACGGCGGGGCGTTTCGCGGCGCCGCTGGCCGGCGCGATCGCCCTGGCCAACGAGGCGCGGCCCGAGCGGCGGCAGTGGGCCGTGGCCCACGAGGTCGGCGAGCACGTCGCGCACCGGGTGTTCGACCTGCTGGGGGTCGACCCGCGCGAGGCGTCGCCCACCGCACGCGAGTCGACCGCCAATGGCCTGGCCGGTCGGCTGCTGCTGCCGCGCCGGTGGTTCCTTGAGGCGGCCGCCCACAGCGGCGCCGACCTGCTGGCAATCAAGGCGGTCTTCACGACCGCGAGCCACGAGCTCGTCGCCCGCCGGCTGCTGGAGTGCTGGCCGGAGCCGCTCGTCGTGACGGTGTTCGACAACGACGGCGTGACGTGGCGGCGCTCGAACGCCACGCTCGGCCCGCCCGAGCTGTCGGCCGCCGAGCTGGTCTGCCAGCGCGAGGCGCGGCTCACCGGCGAGCCGTTTGCCTGCGAGGACCGCACGAACGCCTCCGCCGGCGGCTGCGCCCGCTGCTGGCCGTTGCACGAGCCGGGGTGGCGAAGGGAGATCCTGGTGACCGAGCTGAGCGGCGCCTTTCAGTTCGGAGCGCGGTAGGGCCTGACACGGCTCGCCCACTCACTCAACAGCTCGAGTTCCTCAGGGTCGCTCGTCAGAACATTCACGTTGTAGCCGTGTTGCGTGAAGAACAGCCGCTGCCGCGAGTAGATTTTCTCCCCCGCGTCGTTAGCGTAAGTGATACTAACGACCACCGGCTGAGAGAAATCTGCCTTCTCGATGTCGGGGATCTGTTTCTCGGCGATCTTGAAGCCTTGCTTGTGAAGCCCCTCGGCGACGCCGTTCACGTAGCCCTTGGTGGCGGCGACCCGCGCCGGTCGCGTCGTGCGGTCGAAGTTGGTCTCGGCCTGCATCGTGACCCGCCCCCCCGAGCCGGGCTTGTGCAAGACAACAATAAAACCCAATGACTTCCCCTCGTGGAGCAGAGGCAGCCGCTCGACGACGAACCCGTGGGGCGGCTCGGGCAAGAGCAACAGTGATGGGTCGTCGATCTCGTTGGCCTCCACGCCCACAACGCCGAGGGCTAAGTGCAAGGCGAACGCGGCGGCCAGCGCTGGGAAAGCGCGAGTGCGAGCTGAATGGTTCACGGATCAGGTTCCGATGTGAAAAGGGAATTATAGCGCCGAAGGATTATTGGTTCCCCATAGTAATCGATGCATCGTGCGTCGTCTCGCAACGACTCCCAGCCCTTATTGAGAATCTTGCTTCCGCAGCACCCAGCAGCGGTGGATCCGCTTGTTGCGAAAGTCCTCCGGCACGGTCTGGCGGCTGATCTCGTGGGCCGACAGGCCGCCGAGGGCGTCTTCGTAAAGTTTGAACCGCCGGAAGTTAGTGGAGAAGTAGATCACCCCGCCCGGCGCCATCCTCCGGGCCAGCGACGAGAGCAGCGGCGCGGCGTGCTGCTGCACGTCCCAGTCGTCGTCGAGCCGCTTGCTGTTGGAGAACGTCGGGGGGTCGACCACCGCCAGGTCGTAGAGCGGCTCTTCGGGCAACGACTCGACGAACGCCCGGCCGTCCTCGCGGACGAACTTGTGCTGCGGGCCGGTCAACTTGTTGAGCCTGAGGTTCTCCTGCCCCCAATCGAGATAATTCTGCGACAGGTCGACCGTGGTCGTCTCTGTGGCGCCCCCGGCGGCGGCGTACGTGGTGAACGAGCCGGTGTAGCCGAACAGGTTCAGGAAGCGTTTGCCGTCGGCCGCGTCGCGGACCATGCCGCGCGTCACGCGGTGGTCGAGGAACAGCCCGGTGTCCAAGTAGTCCGACAGGTTCACCCGGAACCGCAGCCCCGCCTCGCCGACGAGCTTGACGACGCCCCGCTCGGCGAACTTGGTGTATTGGTCGTCGCCCCTCTGACGGGCGCGGCGTTTGAGGTAGACCAACTCGCGCGGCGTCTCCAGGGCGTCGGCCGCCGTGCGCACCATGTGGTCGAGCCAGTCGGCGTGCTCGGCCGGCGTGCGGTCGTGGGGCCGCTCGTACTCGGCAATGTGCAGCGCGTCTTCGTAGCGGTCCACGGCGAGCGGGATCTCGGGCACGTCCCGGTCGTAGAGCCGGTAGCAGGTGATGCCGCGCTTGGTGGGCCACTTCCTCAGGTGCCGCGCCAATTTGCGAAGCCGGTTGGCAAAGTCTTCCGCCTGCCGGCCCGCGTCGTCACGTAGCCCGCCGAACGCTTGCTCCTTGGGTTGAGGAGCAAAGGGCTTCTTCGCCGGGGCCTTGGCGGGGAGATCCGTGGTTTCGACAGCACCAATCGCCTGCGCATCGTTAGCGGACGGCTCGCTAGCGGGCGGTTGGCCTAGCTCCGCGGCTGGAGCTTCGTCGGCTTCAACCCGCTTCTTCGGCGGCTTCGGGCCGTGGTACTGGAACAGCGTGCATTCGATGCGGCCGTTGTAGAGCTTGCGACGGCGGTCGGCCTTTTGGCCCACCAGTTCCTCGAAGTCGAGCCGCGCCGTCAGCACCGAGTGCGACCACGTCTTGAGGCGCCGCAGCACGTCGGGAATGGTGCGGTAGAGCCGCTCGATCTCTTCGCGCTCGCCGAGCCGTTCGCCGTAAGGCGGGTTGGTGACCAGCACGCCGTAGTCGCGTTTGGACGACAAGTCCGAAAAGTCGCGCTGCTGGAAGTGGATGTCCTCTTCCACGCCGGCGGCGACGGCGTTCTGCCTAGCGAGCTTGAGCGCCCCCTCGTCGGCGTCGGTGGCGAGGATCCGCTCGGTGAGCGGCGGCAGCCGGCGGCGCTCGGCCGCTTCGCGCGCCGCGCGGAACGGCGCCTCGCCCACCGCGGGCCACGCCTCGGCGGCGAACGGGCGGTTGAGCCCCGGGGCGATCTGCCGGCCGAGCATCGCCGCCTCGATCGCCACCGTGCCGGCCCCGCAGAACGGGTCCCAGAACGGCCGACCGGGGCGCCAGAAGCTGAGCTGGACCACGCCGGCGGCCAGTGTCTCGCGCAGCGGCGCCACGCCGTAGCCCGGCCGGTAACCGCGTTTGTGCAGCCCGGCGCCGGTCGTGTCGAGCGTTACGGTCGCTTGGTTCTTCAAGAGCGCGATCTCGATCTGGTGCTCGGCGCCGGTCTCGGGCAATTCCTCAACGCCGTGCGCCTCGCGCATCGCCTCGACCGCGGCCTTCTTCACGATCTTCTGGCAGGCCGGCACGCTCGAGAGCTGCGACTTGACGCTGCGGCCTTTGACCGGGAACGCCCCGTCCGCAGGGACCCACTCTTCCCACGGCAATTCGCGGACGCCGTCGAACAGCTGACCGAAGTCGGTCGCTTCGAACGCGGCCAAGCGGACCAGCACCCGCTCCGCGGTGCGCAGCCAGAGGTTCGCCTCGGCGATCGCGGCGGCGTCGCCGTGGAACAGCACCCGGCCGGGCTGGATCGGCTTGGCTTCGTAGCCAAGGGCGGCGAGTTCGCGCACCACCACGGCTTCGAGCCCGAAGGCGACCGTGGCGATCAATTCGTAGGGCTGCATCCGTGGCGCCGCTAAAGGGGGAGTAGTCAACGCGCGGTCGCGGCGCCGGCCGAGGAAGAGGCGGCCGCGGGGCCGAGAGTCGGATTCGATGCTTCGGGCGCCTCGAACACCTCGGCGAGCACATCGTGCAAACGCCGCCAGCGGTTCACCACATCGCGCTTGTCGCTGTAGCGGAACCGGGCGACACGGTCGTCCTCGTGCTGGTAGTGGAAAGTCGAGACCTCGACGCCCCGCCGCACGAGGGCGTCGTACACCCGCAACACGTGGCGGCCGTGGTCGTCGACGAACACGATCGCCTCGGGCTGTTTCTCTAGTTGGTGGAGCATCGTGAGCAGCATCGCCCCCTTGTGCTGGCCGGCGGTCATCAGCACGCCGTCGGCGTAGCTCACCGGTCGCGGCTGGCCGAGGCCGAATCCCTCGAACTCTTCTTGGGTCAGCCCCGCCGCCATCGGCGCCTTGGGGTCGTACGGCGCGTAAGGCCCCGCCTTGGGCGTCGCCGGCGTCACGGCGGTCTCGGGGAAGTCGTAGCCGTTGGCCACGAGCTCGCGAATGGTCGCCGCCCGGAAGTCGTCGCCACGCGACGTGAGCACGAGCGTCCGCACTCCCTGCTCTTGCACCCGCTTGATCAGCGCGGGCTGCGTGCTCTGCGGCGGGCGCATCTTGCCGAGCGTGAACAGCAGCCCCTGGGCCTCGAGCAGCCCGTCGAAGTCAGTCGCCGCCAGTTCGGGCGAATCCGGCTCGTGCTTGAGCAAGTACGACTGCCACTCGAACCATTGATCACTCCCCAGGTCCTGGGCCATCGAGAGCATGGTGTTGTCGATGTCGACCACCAGCAGCACGTTATCGGCGCCATGCTCGGCGATGTAGAGCTCGACCTGTTCGATCGGCGCCGCGAAGTCCTTGGTCTCGAAGCAGTCGGAGGCCCCGACGGGCGTCGCCAGCAAAGACCAAGCCAACGCAAACACCAAGACGACGCCACGCAAAGTGCGACGCACCTGCACAGGAGTCGTTTCGGTCCAGGCTTCGGGCCGGGGGGCGGGGGTCATCGTGGGGGCGGGGGGCGAGTGGGCGGGGAAGGTGGGGCCGTGAGGTTGCCTGCGAGGGTAGCCCTCTAGTCTAATTGCCCCGCCCCCGCGGGGCCACTCGCCGGCCTAACCCCTCGGGGCGCGTTTTGGACATCTCGCCGCCAGCGGCGTCGTTTTTTGCGGAGAAATACGCATGGACCCCTTCCTCGCCGCCGCCCTCGAAGAGGCCCGCCTGGGGTTAGCCGAAGGGGGAATCCCCATCGGCTCGGTGCTGGTGATTGACGGCCAGATCGCCGGCCGAGGGCACAACCGCCGCGTGCAGCAAGGCAGCGCCGTGCTGCACGCCGAGATGGACGCCCTGGAGAACGCCGGCCGGCTCACCGCGGCCGATTACGCGCGATCGACCCTCTACTCCACCCTGTCGCCCTGCGACATGTGCAGCGGCGCCGCCCTGCTCTACGGCGTGCCGCGTGTGGTGGTGGGCGAGAACCGCACGTTCCAGGGCCCCGAAGACTACGTCCGCTCGCGCGGCGTGGAGCTCGAGATCGTCGACGACCCGGAGTGCGTGGAGCTGATGCGCCGATTCATCGCCGAGAAGCCGGAGCTATGGAACGAAGACATCGGGGTTTGATGACTCGGCCTGTAGAGACCGCCCTCTGTGGCGGTCCTGCCCCGGCGGGTGGGTTGGAACGCCGATGCTCGTGTCGCCGTGTCGATTCCGAAGGCGGCGCTGGTACCCCGGGCCGGAACGCCGCAGAGGGCGTTCCCTACAGGGCATGACCTGAACCTAGATCCGGCAGCCGGCTGTGCAGAACTGGCGGTAGCGGGTGAGGCCGCCGCCGCGGCTCACGCGCAGCTCGACCAGAGCGCCGCACTTGGGGCAGAAATCGGGCTCTAGCGCGTCGTCGTCGCCGGGCGCCTCGCTCTCGCCCTGGCAGGCGACGCACCGCTTGGCGCCGGGCAACGCCTCGAGGCGCTCGGGCGGGATCGGCTTGCGGCACCGCTCGCAGAGCACGGCGGCGAGCCAGTCGTCCGCGTCGTCATCGGGCTCGACCTCGGCGGCCGTGAGCCCGATCTCCTTGCACCGCGGGCAGGTCATCCGGCCGACCGCGTCGGGAAGCAACTCGGCCACGAGCCCCGCGGCCGGCTCCGCCGCACGGCGCAGCACGCCGACCAGTCGCAGGCGGCTGATGAGGTCGGGCAGGCCACAAACGGTGCGCCAGCCGCACGCCTTGCAGGAGAGTTCACGCGATAGCATGCCGTCTAGGATAGCCGAGCGGCGCGCAAAAAAAGAGGCGGCCGCGGGCGCCAAGAGGGCGCCCACGCCCGCCTCCGGGGGGGAGTGCGATAGAGGCCCGCCGCGGCGGGCCGTGTTGTGCTTGCGATCAGTTCTGCGGGGCGGTGACGTCGAGGTCCGGGTCGAGCAAGAAGTCGGCCACATTGCCCGGGAAGGCGCCCTCGAAGGTCACGTCGCCGTTGTTGCGGTTGTTCACGTCCACACCGGCATCGTCCTCGGCGAGGATCGAGAAGTCGGCCGGGGTGGCGCTCGTGTTGACCAGGTCGATCGTGCCGGTTCCCGAGGCGCTGGCGCCGTCGAGGTTGAGCATGATCTCGGATCCGGCCGAGTTGTTGGCGATCTGGAAGGCGGCGGCGCCAACCCCGCTAAACACGTTCGAGCCGATAACCGTGGCGTCGAGTCGAGCCGTGCTGCTGGTCGCGATCACGCCGATGTCGCCCGCTGCGCCGGCGTTTCTTGTCACGTCGGTGTTGGACAGCTCGAAGCGGACGTCCTGGTTCGAGCCCGCAAAGGCGAGGTTGAGCGCCGAGGCGTCGCCCGCGGTGAGGGTCGAGTTGGTGATCGAGATGTCGTTCTCGTCCAGCGTGCCCGCCAGCGAGATGTCCAGGGCGGTCGTGGCCAGGGCGTTGTCGCCGATGTCGATGTTGTCGGCGAGGAAGTCGAACTGACCGCTGCCGACCGCGTCGATGTCGACGTTCATAGCCAGCGAACCGTTCACCAGCTGGACGTTCGACGCCCCGTTGCCGGAACGCGTCATCGTCAGGCTGCCCGAGGAGGTGACGTTGTTGAGGGTGTAGGTGAGCGCCCCGCCGGTGTGTGCGGCGGTTTGGTTGCCGACCACCGTGCCACCCGTGAGCGAGCTCGTGTGCCCGCCGTTGCCGCTTTGGGTGGTCGAGTAGGCGGCGCCGAAGTCGGTTCCGGTGCTGGTGGTCGTCAGGGCGCCCGTGCTTGCGGCGTTGGAGACCGACGTGCTGAACGCACCGTTGATGTTCGCGTTGGTGAGCAGATTCGACACGTCGCCCCCGCCGGCGCCGCTCTGTTCGGCGGTGTAGGTCCCGCTGATCGTGGCGGCGTTGACGGTGTTCGTCAGGTCGCCCGTGCCGGTGTGCTCGGCGTCGAAGTTGCCCGTGATCGTGGTCGTGGCGCCCGTGATCAGGTGCGTCAGGTCGCCCGACCCGTCGTGCGAGCTCGTGAGGTTGCCGCCGATCGTCGTGTCGTCGATCGCCAGGGTCACGTCGCCCGCTCCGCCTCCGGAGTAGGTGGTGGTCACGTCGCCGACGATCGCGGTCGAGCCGCCGGTGTTCAGGGTGTAGTCGCCGGCGCCCGAGAGCGTGTTGGTCACCTCGCCGTTGACGTTCACGTCGTCGAGGTTGACGGTCAGGTTGCCCGTGCCGGTGCGGCTGACAACCAGATCGTTCTCGATCGTCGAGTCGCCCGCGGTGTCTTCGTCGTTGACGGTCACCGTCAGGGCGCCCGCCCCGGCGTGGGTGACGGTCATGTCCTCGCCGGCTCCGGTGCGGACCGCGGTGAGCTCGACGTTCGACGAGTCGGCGCCGCCGGTCACAGCGATCGCCGTGGCGCCGGTCGTGCTGGCGTCGAAGTTGAGCAGGTCGACGTTCGAGGCGTTCGTCACGCTGATCGCCGCGGCGGTTGAGCTCAGCGTGCTCGCCGTCGTGTCGTTGCCCAGAGCGATCGCTTCCGTGCCGGTCGTGCCGTTGATCACGACGCCGTTGGCGGCGCCGGTCGAGTCGACCGTGAAGAAGTTCACGCCGCCCGATCCAACCGCCGAATCGGTCATGCTCAGGGCGGCCGCGTTCGCCGAGGTGATCGTGTTCGCCTCGCCGGCGACCACGACCGAGCCCGTGCCCTGCGACATGAAGCCGACGCCGTTGGTGCTGTCGATCTCCAGCGGGCTTGTCGAGTCCATCAGGAACTGCGTGGAGTGCGGCCCCGTGTTGTTGAGGTTCACCGCCGGCGTTGCCGCGGTGGTGGTGAGCGTGGTGGCGCCGCGGAAGATCGTCGTGCCTCCCGTGCCGCCCGAGACATTGATGCCGGCGCCCGTCCCGGTGGTGTCGTCCACCGAGGCGACGATGTTGATCGTGCCTCCCGCTTGGTCCGTGATGTTGACGACGCGGGCCCCAGCGGCGGTGTTGGTGATCGACGAGTCGGAATCGAAGTCGATGTCGCCCTCGTTGTCCGTGATCACGAGGCTGTCGCCCGTCGTGTTCGCGATGTCGACGTTGTTGAAGTCGGCCGTGCTGCTCGAGCCGAAGTTGGCGATCGAGACGCCGTTGGCCGGCCCCGGGGCCGCCGGGCCGATCGACAGGTTCGTGGCGGCGATGGTCATGTTGTCGGCGTTGGCGGCCGTGCCGTCGATCCGCAAGCCGGCGCCCGTCGCGCTGTTGACGGTCGAGTCGTTGATGGTCACCGCCATCGCGTCGGTGTTGTCGCTGGTGACCTCGAAGGCGTTGGTCGCCGAGGAAGTGACGGTCACCCCGTTGAAGGTGGCGTCGGCCACGTTGTGGGCCAGCACGCCGGCCCCGGTGGTCGAACCGATCGTGCCGCCCTCGGCGCCGGTGGCGTCGTCGGCGCCGATCGCGATGGCGCCGCCGGTCACGTTCCGCAGGCGGATGCCGTTGGCGGCGTTGTTCGCGCTGACCGAGTCGAAGTTCAGGCCGTTGGTCGCGTCGATCGCCACGGCGTCGTTGACCGCCGCGCCGCCGAGGTCGAGGCCGATGCCCGTCGCGGAGTTGATCGTGTTGGCGTCGCCCGCCACGCCCACCGTGCCGCCGCCCGTGGCCTGGAAGCCGGTGGCGCCGTTCGTGCGAATGGCCAGCCCGCCGGTGAAGTTGACCGAGGCGGCGTCGGCGTTCGCCGCGGCGCCGTTGTCGTCCAGGTCGACGCCCACGCCGGTCAGCTGCGTGGTGGCGCCGAGCGACACGTCGCCCGAGAACGCGACGCTCGCGTTGCGGTTCGTGTGGACGCTAATCCCCTCGCCGCCGTTGTCGCTCACGATGTCACCCGTGAACGAGATGTCCGTGGTGCCGCTATTGAGGTCGCTGATCTCGGCCACGAGGCCGTCGCTGTTCGTGATGTCGGCGCCGACCGTGACGTCGCCCTCGACGACTGTCGACCCGCCGTCGCCGGTGATGGCGAAGGTCGTGCCATTCAGGTTCGTGATCGAGTTCGTGCCGTCGAAGCTGAAGTTGCCCGCCGAGGAGTTGATCGCCACACCGGTGGCCACGCCGCCCGTGGCGCCGCCCGTCAGCGTGCTGTTCGTCACGACCACGTTTGTGCTGATAGCGGGCCCGTCGATGTTCGTGAACGCCATGGCGCCCAGGCCGGTCGTCCCGCCGTCGTACTCGTAGTTGTCGATCGTTGTGATCGTGTCGTCGTCGGTGTTGCGGATGTCCATGCCCACGCCGGCGCCGCCCGTGATCCCGACGTTCGAGATCGCGATGCTCTCGTTCCGCAGGATCGAGCCGCTCGTGTCGCCGTCCTCGTTGCCGTTGATGGCGATGCCGATTCCGCCGATGTCGCTCATCTGGATCTCGTCGAGCAGCACGTTGAACTCGATCGACTGGACCAACGAGTCGGGGTCGGTCCGCAGGAACGAGTTCAGGTCGATGCCGTTGCCGGTCGTGCTCGAAGCGACGAGGTTCCTGATGGTCGGGTCGCCGCCGCCGCCCGGGTAGGCGGCCGAGCCGACCGCGGTCGTGCCGCCGGTGATGTTGAAATTGTTGACCTCGTTGCCGTCGCCCAGCGTGATGGCGGTGATCGCCATGCCGGTGTTGTCGACGGTCGGCGCCGCGGTGGCGAAGGCGTTCGTGGCGGTCTCGGGCAAGGTGAAGGTCTCGCCATCGCCGTCGGTGATGGTGTGCTCCACGTTGGCCTGGACGCCGGCGAGGTTCGTGTAGAGGCCCTCGCCCAGCAGGCGTTGCCCCTCTTGCAGCGTGATCTGGTCGTTGGCGAAGGCCGAACCGGCGTGCGCCAGGATGATGTCGTCGGACATGCTGCCGGCGTCCGCCTCGGCGAGGCTGCCGTACGGGTTCTCGAACGTGCCGTCGCCGCCGGCGCCCGCCGTCGAGTCGACGTGGACGATGCGGAACTCCTCGTTGTCGGCGTTCATCAGCAAGCCTTCGACGGCCATGACCCTGTCTTGGGCCGTGGCCACGTAGTCGTTGCGGATGACCGGTTCGCGGAAGCGGTCCTCGAGCGTGCCGTTGGGCATGTTGTCGGTGCGGGTGCGTCCGATGAACCAGGTGAGGCTGAACACGGCGTTCGTGTCGAACTCGTCGTCGTTCGTCAGGGCCAGCTGCAACGCGAGGTCGGGCGTGGCGTAGCCGCGTAGGCCGATCTTGCCGCCCATCGCGTCGTAGTCGCCGCCCGAGAGCCCGTAGCCGCCGGCGAAGCCCCAAGCCTCGAGGTTGCCCACGCGGCGGGCGATCTCGAACTCGCCCACGTTGAGCGCGGTGTCGCGGACGCCCATCGTCTCGATGCCGAGGAAGTTGCCCGAGTAGCTCAGCTCACCGGTGGGACTGAAGTCGCGGGTTTGGGTGCGAGGCCCGACCGGGATGTAGGCGTTTGCGCGGAAATCGAGCTTGTCGCCGAGCAGCTCGGCGGAGAGGCCGATCTGCGGGAAGAAGTTCGAGCCGCCGGTCGAGGAGCCGTCGGCCCAGATGCTCAGGCCGGCGATCTTGGCGTCGTCCGGGCTGTTGGGGAACATGGGGAGCGTCATCCAGCGGTAGCCGCCGCCGACGTTGTAACCGACCCGCGACTCGTCGTTGAGCGTCATCTGCCCGTCGAAGAACAGCATGCCGTCGCCGTACTCCCAGGTCCGCATCGTGCCGATGTCGAGGTTGCCGAGCTCCTGGGCGTAGCTCTGCGTGTTGTACCGGGCGCGGATGTGATCGCCGGTCGAGGGCACGTACGTCATCCCCGACGAGCTGTAACCGCTCGGGCCGCCGACCACGGCGCCGCTGGCCATCGGGGCGTCTTGCGCCGACGCCGCGGTCGCCAAGGCGATCGTAGCGAGGCAAGCGAAAAGGCGGAGGCTCACGGCATGTGGGCGACGTGTACGGACGAGATCGGTCATAGGTGAGGGTACCCCGAGGCCGAACGAAGGAGACGCGCCGCGCACACGGGGTGCGGGGCGGCTCTGATCGGCTCGATCGATTCGCTTGAGTTGAAATGGGTCTGCGTAGAAGACCGCCCCGGCGCTCACCGAGGCGGCGGGAGAATAGGGGGCGCGTCAGACCGCCGCAACCCCGGTTTCCCCGGCGTTTGTAGGGATTACAAAAGAATCTCCGGACCGCACCCGCGGCCCGCAACGCCTTTGAAAAATTGACTCAACCGCCGCCGGCAACGACGCGGTTGAAGTGCAGGCTCACCTCGCGCTCGACCACACGCCGCACGCCCTCGACCAGGCAGCTCGGCTCGTTGTCTTCTTGGCCGCGACGGACGATCTCGTCGAGCGGCACGCCCGGCGCCACGGTGAACGCCTGCTGGTTGATGATCTGGTTGCCCGCGTCGAGCTCCGGCACGATGAAATGGCACGTCGCCCCGTAGGTGAGCATGCGGTTCTGGTGCGCGTCGTGGTAAGGACGGATGCCGGGGAAGCTCGGCAGCAGCCCGTGGTGCAGGTTGATGATGCGGCCGCCGGCGTAGCTCCAGCAGCTTGCGGCGGGCAACACGCGCATGTAGCGCGCCAGCACGATGTAATCCACACCGAGCTCATCGCAGATCTCGAGCAGCTTGCCGTCGTCCGGGTCGCCGCTCGCGTCGCCGATCTGCCGCCACGGCACGTCGAACTGCTCGGCCACGCCGCGCAGCTTGCTGCGGTTGCTGATCATCACGGCGGGTTCCGCCTTGATGTGCCCGTCGCGGATCGCCCGCAGCACGGCGAGCGGCGTCTCCGGGCGGTAGGTCACACAGATCGCGAGCCGGGGCTTGCGGCCCGTGATGTCGGGGGTCCAGGTCCTCACCGACAGGCCGGTGTCGTGGCCGACGCGGTCCATCGCCTCGCGGACGACGTCGAGCTTGCCGGGATCGATCTCCACGCGCGTGAGCATCGAGAACACCGACTCCGCGTCGTGGTCGTACATCTGGATCTCGGCGATGTTGGCGCCGAGACTCGTGACCGAGTGCACGATCGGGTCCGCCAAACCTCGGTTGTCGGGTCCAACGGCGGTGATGACGATCTGCATGGGTCGCACGTGAAGGATCAGAGGATCGAGGGGCAAAGCCGCGCGGCGGACGCGAGAGGCCGTTCAGGCGCCAGAGATAGAGATATCGAATCTATCCCGGGGCCTGAGGAATCGCCAGACTCCGCGGCGGGCGCTTAGACCGAGGCCATGTCGAGCGCTTTCTCGACGGTCGGCTCGGCCTCGGACCAGAGATCGCGGAGCGAGTCGCGGTCTAGGCCGAACCGCTGGAGGTGCTGCGCGTCGGGCGGCGGCAGGCGGCGATTGGCGATCGAGCCCACACCGAGCCGTGTCGCCAAGTAGTTCGCCAAAGAGATCGTGTCGAGTAACCCGGGGCGCCCGCCGGAGTTGCTGGGCGGCTGGTGATGGGCGTCGATCGAGTGGACCAACCTGTCGGGGAAGCGGGCGCACCGCGTTAGGTGGGCGCCGAGCTGGGCGTGGTCAAAACCGAGCACGGACTGCTCCGCCACGGTGAGCTCTGTGCCGTTCTGCAGTTCGATGAAGACCAGCTCGGTTTCGTTGATGAGGTGTTGGTTCATCACGATCAATCCGATGTCGTGCAGCAGCCCGGCGAGGAACGCCTCTTCCGGGTCCGCCGTTTGGCATTGCTTGGCGACCGTTTGGCTCAAGGCGGCCACGCAGACCGAGTGCTTCCACAGCTGGTGCTGGTCGAGGGGCCCGGTCTTGGCGGACTTGCCGAGCACGCTTTTCATCGAGGCGGTGACCGCCAGGTTGCAGACCCGGTCGGAGCCCAGCAGGGTGACGGCGCCCTTGAGTTCGGCCACACCACGACGCAGGCCGCAGTGGGCCGAGTTGGCCAATCGCAAGACGCTGGTGCAAATGGCGGCGTCCCATTCGATCGCCTCGATCAGGTCGTCGGCGCACGAATCGTCGTTGGCGACGATCTCGAGCACCCGGTGCGCGACCCCGGGCAACGGCGCCAGCTTGCCGAGCTTCTCGAAGAGAGGTTCGAATTTCGGCGCCACGGGCCTTGCGGCTGGCGCCGTGGGAGACTGCGTGGCGGCTTCGAGCATATTGATAGGGGGGGACGTCTAACGGGAAAGGTTGTTCTTTGAGACTATTCTCGACGGACTACAGGACAAGCATGTCACACACTCGCCGAGCAGGGCCCGAGAAGCAGCAAACCAACATCTGTTTTTTCGTATCCCCGCGAGTAGCGGCCGTAGCCAGCCGTCGTCGGCCTCGCCACCCGCACAACCGGTACGACGCGTCGGCGGGCGGATTCGACCCGGGCAAACCAACGCACGGCTCCCCGCCGGGGGCGACCTAAGCTTAACCGTGGGCTGCGCCGAGCGGCTCGCCACGCCGCACGAGCCCACGCCTTCACGATCTCACGCCCCGCGAGCGCCCATGTCTTTTCCAGCACGCACCGCCACGGACAACGACACGGTGATCATGGACGCCGCCGACCGGCAGGCGGGAGAAGGGCCACCGGGCGACGGCCGTCTCGAGGCCTTGCTCGACCGCATCCACCAGCTCACCAGCAACTCGGAGATGGAAGGCATCTCCCCCGCCGGCCCAGCGGCCCCCCCCGCCGGAGAGCCCAGCCCGCAGCCCGCCCCCCAACAACCGCCCGCGGCCACAGCACAACCGGAAGCCATGAAAGCAGCCGCAACGCAAGACGCCGACGCCGTTGTCGGCGGAGGCGAGACGTGGTTTCCGGTCGAGCCCAACTCGTTCCGCGAGGCGGGCGTCAGCGAGAGCGAGGTGCAGGCGCTGGTGCTCAAGTACCTCGGCGCCCGCGCCGAGGCCTCGGGCCGCGACCTCTGCGATCAAGTCAAAATGCCCTTCCGCCTCATCGACCCGATGATGCAGGGCATGAAAGACGACCAGCTCGTGGCGCACAAGAACGCCGCGGTGATGAACGACTACGTTTACACCCTCACCGGCAAGGGCCGCGATCTCGCCAAGAAGTACTCCGAGCACTGCACCTACTTCGGCTCGGCCCCGGTGCCGCTGAAGGAATACGTCGACAGCGTCAGCAAGCAAACGATCGCCGACCAGCACCCCACCGAGGAGGACCTGCACCGCGCGTTCGACGACCTGCTGATCGACAAGAAGATGCTCATGCGGCTCGGCCCGGCGATCAACTCCGGTCGCGGGCTTTTCCTGTTCGGCGCGCCGGGCAACGGCAAGACGAGCATCGCCGAGCGGGTGACCAAGGCCTTCGGCGAGTTCATTTGGATACCACGCGCGATCGGCATCGACGGCGAGATCATGCGGTTGTTCGACCCCAGCATGCACGAGGAGGCGCCCCCCACCGCTTCGGAGGGCTTGATCGACGACCGCAAGATCGACCACCGCTGGGTCCGCATCCTGCGCCCCACGATCGTCGTGGGCGGCGAGCTCACGATGGACTCGCTCGAGGTGACGCTCAACACCGTGACCAATGTCTCCGAGTCGCCCGTGCAGATGAAGAGCAACTGCGGCACGCTCGTGATCGACGACTTCGGACGCCAGCGGATGACGACCGACGAGTTGCTCAACCGCTGGATCGTGCCGCTGGAGAAGCGCTACGACTTCCTCAACCTGTCGAGCGGCAAGAAGATCCAGGTGCCGTTCGACCAGCTGATCATCTTCTCGACGAACCTCGAGCCGAAGGACCTGGTCGACGACGCGTTCCTGCGACGCATCCCCTACAAGATCGAGGTGGTCGACCCCGAGGAGAGCGCCTTCCGCGAGCTGCTGAAGATCATGGCCCGCATCTTGAAGGTCGAGTACAACCAGGAGGCGGTCGACTACGTGATCCAGACACACTACCTGGCTGTGAACCGGCCGATGCGTTGCTGCCAGCCGCGCGACTTGTTGTTGCAGATCCGCAACTACTGCCACTACGTGAAGCAGCCGCCGGTGATGTCGCGCGAGAACTTCGACTTCGCGGTCGAGAACTACTTCGCGGTGATGTAGTCAGACATATGCCCTCCCACTGTGGGGGAGGGAGACAAACCGCGTTCACGTCGTCGCGCGCGGCCGCTCGATGCCGAAGTTGAGCGGCAACTGGGGGTCGCCTTCTTGCTCGGGGCGGATCTCTTCGAACAGCAGGCTCGGCTGGATGTCGCGGTTGTGCTGGTACTTGCTGGCGTACTCGGTGATCTCGCCCTTGATCTCGTGGTAGAAGATCTGGCAGATCGGCACGCCGGGGTAGATCCGCACCGGCTGGACGGCGAACATCTCGAGTGTCCAAAAGCCGCTGAAGCCCACATCGCCAAAGCCCGCCGTCACGTGGACGAAGAGCCCCAGCCGGCCGACCGACGAACGCCCTTCGATCTGCGGCACGAGGTTGTGCGTGGTGGTCCGCTCCACGGTGCGGCCCAGGTAGAGTTGGTTCGGGCCGAGCACCAATCCCTCCTCGGGGATCTCGACCCGCCGCACTCGGTTGGCCTTGGCCATGTCCAGGACCAGCTCCTCGTAGACCATCAGCTCGTTGTGGAGCGTCAAGTTGTAGCTGTTCGGGTTGAGTCGCTCCTCGGCGTAGGGCTCGATGACGATGTCGCCGCCCATGCGACCGCGGATTTCTTGGCCCGATAAGATCATGGCGTGTGCCGTTGGTGAGTTGTCAGGATAGAAACCGCCGAGTCGCTAAGAACGCCAAGAAGCTATTGTTGGACAGGATCGACGGGATGAGGCTCTTGCTGGAATCATGCCCATCCCGTTGATCCTGTCCAATTCTTCTTCCTTGGCGTCCTTGGGGACTTGGCGGTTCCCAATTTCAAACGCCGATCTGGGGGCAGAACTTCCGCATCGAGCACTCGTCGCACTTCGGGCGGCGGGCGTCGCAAATCTGACGTCCGTGGTAGATCATTCGGTGCGAAAAGTCGACCCACTCTTTGCGCGGGAGAATC
Source organism: Pseudobythopirellula maris (assembly GCF_007859945.1). Lineage (GTDB taxonomy): Bacteria > Planctomycetota > Planctomycetia > Pirellulales > Lacipirellulaceae > Pseudobythopirellula > Pseudobythopirellula maris. Next base: position 1,112,705 of record NZ_SJPQ01000001.1, read on the forward strand.
TCCATTAAGCCGCGCTCGACCTTCACCGGGTCTTTTTCGGCCGTCAGACCGGTCCGACGGCTGAGGCGGCCGACGTGCGTGTCGACCACCACGCCCGTGGCCAAGCCGAACGCCGTGCCTAGCACCACGTTCGCCGTCTTGCGGCCGACCCCAGCCAGGCCGACCAAGGTGTCCATGTCTTGGGGGACCTCGCCGCCGTGCTTCTCGACGAGTTCGATGCAGCACGCCTTGATGTTCTTCGCCTTGTTGCGGAAGAAACCGGTGCTCTTCACAAACCCCTCGAGCCGGGCGATCGGCAGCTTGGCAAGGTCGGCCGGCGTGGGGTGCTTGGCGAACAGCTCCTTGGTGACGATGTTCACCCGGGCGTCGGTGCACTGGGCCGAGAGGATCGTGGCCACCAGCAATTGCTCGGGCGAGTCGTGCGCCAACGCACACTCGACCTCGGGGTAATCCGCCTTGAGCCGCCGCAGCACGCGCTTCGACTGCGCTTTGCGCTCGGCGAGATCGGCAAGGGGTTTGGCCACGCGGCTGGTGCTTCGTTAAGGAACCGCCAAGACGCCAAAAACGCCAAGACGCGCCAATAAATCAAGAGGATGCAAGAGGGGTCGGAGGCCCCTCCAGCGGTAGTGGCGGTTCAGGCTTGGAGCTCTTGGCGACTTGGCGGTTCAACCTCGTCAGTCCTCGAAAGAGATCTCGAGGATCTCAAACTTGTTCACGCCGGCCGGCACCTCGATCTCGGCCACCTCGCCCACCTTCTTGCCGACGAGCCCCTTCGCGAGCGGGCTCGTGATGTTGATCTTGCCCTCGTCGAAATCCTCCTCGCCGGCGCCGACCATCGTGAACTCTTCGGTGTCGCCGAAGTCGAGGTCCTTCACCTTCACCGTGCAGCCGAACACGACCTCGTCCTTGGGCAGTTTGGACATGTCGACAATCGACGCGCGGGAGAGCTTGTCTTTGAGCAGGTTGATCTTCGCCTGCAGCATGCCCTGCGACTCGCGGGCGCCGTGGTACTCGGTGTTCTCTTTGAGGTCCCCCTCGGCGCGGGCCTCGGCGATGCGAATCGCGACCGCGGGCATCTTCACGTCTTCCAGCTCTTCGAGCTCGGCCTTCAGTTTGTCGTACCCGGTGCGGGTCATCGGGAGCATGTCGCTCATGGTCGTGCCGTGATCGGTTCGCGGTGGGCTTCGTCGGGAAGAAGCGGTTGGGCAAAAAAAGAAGCAGGACCCCCTGGCGTCCGGAGGGTCCCGCTCGTGTTACGAAAGGAGATTGTCGCGATTCGGCGTAGCGATGTAAAGAGCCAAGCGTTGGCTAAAGCGTGTGCAATTAAAATGCCGGCGGATGGGGGATTCCCCCCTCCCCCCTGGCCCCTGGGATCGAGGCCCCGCTCATGACGCCGGCGTGTAGAGCAGGCAGCCGCACGACTTGCAGAATGTCGGCTTGTTGAGCTTCAGATCGCCCTGCATGTTGAGCGTAATCGACTGGCCGCAGCCGCCACACACGCCGCCTTCTGACTCGGCCAGCCCGTCGGCGCCTTTGCTGCGGATGACGCGTTCGTAGTCGTCCTTGAACTCCGACGGGAGCGCGCTCTCGGCCGTGGTGAGCTGGACCTCTAGTCGGCCGATCTCGTCGCGGAGCTTCGCGGCCGTCTCCTTCACTTTGGCGGTGACCTTCTCCAGTTCGTCGCGCCCCGCCTGCAGGGTCGCTTCCGCCTTGGCGGCGCCGGCGACGTATTGGTCGACCCGGCCGAGCATCTCGAGGATCTCGTCCTCGGCCACGCTGCTGGCCATCTCGGCGGCTTCGATCTGCTCCTTGAGCGTCTGGAACTCCTTGTTGCTGCTGGCGGTGTTGAGCTTGCCCTTCCACCCCTCGATCCGGGCCTCGTCGGTCTTCAGGTCGAGCTGCTTCTTGTCGGCCGCCATACGGGTTTGCTTGACCAACTCGTGAGACTCGGCGACCGCGGTCTCGAGCTTGGCGACATTCGCCCGGTGGGCCATCACTTGCTTGGGGCCTCGCTCCAGGCGGCCGCGTAGGTCGGCCAGCTGGCTGTGGAGAAAGTGCAGGTCGCGAAGGGCCGCAGCTGAAATAGTCGTCGGCATGGCGTCGATCGCGGTAAAAGGGGCGCGGGGGGAGTAAGCGCTAAGGAGTTGGAAAAGAAGCCAATCGCCTTTATCACGGCTGCGAACGCCACGGGCAAGGCCCTAGGGCTCGCGTGGCTTGCCGCCTGAACGCCCCCGGCGCGTAAAAAACGCGACCGCCGAGCGGATCGGCGGTCGCGTGGCGTTTTCTTGCGGTTCGGCACGCCCCGCTCAGGCGGCGGCCGATTCGACCTCGTCGTCCATCACGAGCGGGAACTCCGGCACGAAGCTCGAGAGCATCTGGCTGCGGACCGGGTTCTGCAGCTTGGCCACGGCCTTGGCCTCGATCTGGCGGACCCGCTCACGCGTGACCTTGAAGATGCGGCCGACCTCTTCGAGCGTGTACGAGTAGCCGTCGGCCAGGCCGTAGCGGAGTCGCACGATCTCGCGCTCGCGGTAGGTGAGCGTTTTGAGCAACTCGTCGATCCGCTCACGCAACAGGCCGTTGTTGGCCAGCTTGGTGGGGTTCTCGGTCGAGTGGTCCTCGACGAACTCGCCGAAGCTGCAGTCGTCGCCGTCGCCGATCGGGCGGTCGAGGCTCACCGGGTGGCGGCCGATGTCGAGCACCCGCTCGGTCTCTTCGAGCGACACGCCCGAGGCGAGCGAGATCTCCTCGACACTCGGCTCGCGGCCGCGTTCCTGCTGGAGCCGCTTGGCCGTGTTGCGCAGCTTCGTGAGCACGTCGATCATGTGCACGGGGATGCGGATCGTGCGGGCCTGGTCGGCGATCGCGCGGGTGATCGCCTGGCGGATCCACCACGTGGCGTAAGTGCTGAACTTGAAGCCGCGGCGGTACTCGTACTTGTCGACCGCCCGCATCAGCCCGGTGTTGCCCTCTTGGATCAGGTCGAGGAACGACAGGCCGCGGTTGCGGTACTTCTTGGCGATCGACACGACGAGCCGCAGGTTGCCGCCCGAGAGCTCGCGTTTGACGTTCTCGAACTCGCGGTGCTGACGCCTCACGGCGTCCGCACGGCAGCGGAGGCTGGTGGGCGTTTCGAGCGTGCGGCGGGCGATGGCCCGCAGCTCGGCCCGCACCGGCGCGAAACGGTGGGCCGGGGCGTCCGAGGCGCGCAGCTCGTCGAGCAGCTTGTGCAGGTGGTCGGCGCGCTCGGAGAACTGCTGGAGCTCCTTGATGAGCGGCTGCAAGCGACGCATCCTCAGGCTCAGCTCCTCGACCAGCGTGAGCATCTTCTCACGCCGACGCAGGTAGCGGCCGCGCGCCGCGTCCTTCGCCTCGGCCGTGGCGCCGTGGTGCGACATCAACGCGAAGTCGCTGCGCTGCTGCGTCATCAGGCCGCGGAGCGTGGCCAGGTTCGTCGGCATGCGGGCCGACACCTGCTCCTTGGTCAGCCCCTCGGTGAGCGACACCTTGATCGTGCGGTCGAACGGCAGCTCGCCGGCGTGGACCTGCTCGAGCACCTTCACGGTGGCCTCGAGGGCGTAGAACGAGCGGAGCAAATTGCGGCGGAACCGCTTGCGGGTGAGCTCGATCTTCTTGGCCAGGGCGATCTCTTCCTCACGCGTCAGCAGCGGGATCTCCGCCATCTGCGAGAGGTACATCCGGATCGGGTCGCTCGAGCCGCTCGCGATCGGATCGTTGAGCAGGTGGCCGCGGTCGCCGCCATCGGCGGTCTGCGAGGCCTCGCCCGAGGCCTGCCGCGGGGCGTTCACGAGCTCCACGCCCATCCGCTCGACGGCGCCCAGGAGCGCTTCGATCTTCTCGGTGCCGTGGGTCTCGTCGGGCAGGTAGGCGTAAACCTGATCGTAGGTGAGGTAGCCCTGCTTCTTGGCGAGGGCGCAGATCGTCGAAAGATTGCTATCGAGTAGGGTCACGGTTCGACTCCTCGCGTGCTTCATGCACGCTGCTGAGGTGGCGATGGGTGAGTCGCTTGGCGACGCCCCGCGTGTAAGGCGGGCGCGGGACGAAGCGCGAGCGGGTGCGACTCGCCGGTCAGGCTTCCTGTCCGTCCGTGGACTAGGATCCGGCCTGCCGGTTCTTGCGGGTAGCGAACAAGTTTTGGAGGGTTTCGGCTTCTTGCGTCGGGTCGAGGTCTCCTCTTTTCAAGGCGTTGATGCCGGCCTGGGTGTCGGCGTCGTCGCGGCGACGCTGGCGGCCGATCAGCAAGTCGTGAACGCGGCGGGCCCGGTCGCTCTCGGCGCGGTCCTGGGCCGATTCGTCGAGCTCGACGAGCAGGCTCTTGAGCCGCTCGTCTTCGCTGGCGAGCATCAGGCGGCTGACCACGGCGCCCTCTTGGCGGTCCGGGTCGAGCGCGCGAGACGCGAAGTCAAACACCCGCCGGCCTAGCTCCGAGCGGAAGTCGGCCGGCTCGAGCCCGGCCACGAGTTCGTTCGCCGTCGAGTGGTCGAGCAGCATGAGCTCGAGCGCCTCGCGGTCCCACACCGGGAGCGAAGACGCCTTGAGCCGCGGCGCGGTCTCCTCTAAAGACGGTTCTTCGCGACGCACCGTCGCGGGGCGGCCCTCGCCGCGACGCAGTTCGGCGAGCCGGCGGCGGATCGCTTCTTCGGCCAAGCCGAAGCGGCGCGACAAGCGGGCGACCAGGCCCTGCTCACGCAGCATGACCGCCGAAGTCGCTTCGCCTAGCCCGACGCGCGTTTTGGCGAGCGTGGCGAGCACTTGCTCAACCGCCCGCGTGGCGTCGTGCGTGTTGTCCGCGGTAAGGACCATTCCTTCGGTCGCCGTGCGCAGTTTGTGTTCCATCGCGTCGGGGGCGGCGGCAAGCAACGCTCGGAATGCGTCGGCGCCGCGGCCCTCGGTCTGCCCTTCCATGGGCGTACCAATAAAATCACACGGATCGATGTTATCGGGCAAGGTCAGAATACGCAGATCGACCTGATTCGCCACAAATAATTCGAGGATGTCGTTCGCACGCTTGCGTCCCGCCTCGTCGCCATCGAGCACGAGCGCAATGCTATCGGTGAAGCGGCGGATCAGTCGCAGGTGACGCTCGCCCAGGGCCGTGCCGCACACCGCCACCACGTTCTCCACGCCGTGCTGGTGGGCCATGATCACGTCCGTGTAGCCCTCCATCACCACGATCTGCTCGAGCTTCTGCACCGAGTCCCGGGCCAGGTCCAGGGCGTAGAGCTGATCGCTCTTGGAGTACGTGGGCCCCTCGGGCGAGTTGACGTACTTGGCCGGCGTGTAGCCGCCCGCCGCCTCGCGGGCTGCTAGCTCCGGCAGCACCCGCCCGCCGAACGCGATCGGCCGCGACCTGAGGTCGCGGATCGGGAACATCACCCGGCCGCGGAACCGGTCGACGTAGCCCTGGCCGCTCTTGCGCGGCAGGATCAGCCCGACACGCTCCAGCACGGCCGAAGAGTGGGGTGTGGAGGCGGCGCCCTTGGCGAGCCAGTCCCAGCCGTCGGGCGAGTAGCCGATGTGAAACCGCGTGATGCTCTCCTGCGACACGCCGCGCTCGGCGAGATAACGCCGCGCCGGTTCGGCGGCGGGGTCGCTCACCAAGCAGCGGTGGAACCGCTCCTCGGCCCAGGCCAAAGCGGCGAGCAAGGCGCGTTTGTCGCCCGGGCCGCCGGCCGGGCCGCTCGGGGCGGAAGCGGCGAGCGTGATGCCCGCCCGGTCGGCGAGCGCCTCGAGCGCTTCGCGGAACTCGAGCCCCTCGATCCGCATCAGGAAGCTGAACACGTCGCCGCCGATGTCGCAGACCCAGCACTTGAACGACTGCCGGTCGGGATTCACCTGCATGCTCGGCCGCGTGTCGTCATGCCACGGGCAGAGGCCCACGTAGCCGCGTCCCTGGCGGCGCAGCTGCATGTAGCCCCCCACCAGGTCGACGATGTCGGTCGCTTGGCGTACTTGCTCCTTGGCGTCTTGTGCGGCGTGCAGGTCCACGGCGTTTCTCTGGGAAGAATCCCCTGGAGGAAGGGCGTTGTGCGGGCTCGTGGGCTGATTGTGTCCCGTCCTGGGAGGCTCAATGACCAAGCCCCCATGACCTATTGAGGCGGGAACCCCAACCTCGTGGCCTTGGTAGAACGATTGCGGACCCAACCGACCCAGTTCGTGCAGTAGACGCCAAGGCGACGGGGCGAGACAGTCCCGGGCTCACAGAACCTCGGCGTTTACCGCCCCGAGGCGCTCGACCTGCCGACCTCGACCTCGAGCATCTGCTCAACGACCTCGCCGGCGACCATCCTTTTGATGCTCACCTCGGCGGTCGAGCCGATGTCGCTGGCGGCGATCTCGCGGCTCAGCAGCGTGGGATCGGTCGCCGCGTGGTCGTTCCACGACAAAATGACGTCGCCCTGCCTCAGGCCGCCGAGCTGCGCGGGGCTGGGCCGCATGACTTGCGCAACCCACACCCCCTCGCCAAAGTCGAGTCCGAACGCGCGTCGGGCAACTTCGGGTAAGGCCTGCGGCTCGATGCCGAGGTAGCCGCGTTCGATGTGCCCGTTGTCGCGGAGCTTCAGGTAGATGTCCTTGGCGAACTCGCTCGGGATGGCGAAGCTCACGCCGCGGTACGAATCGCCGAGGATCGCGGTGTTGATGCCCACCACGCGGCCCTGCACGTCGACGAGCGGCCCGCCGCTGTTGCCGGGATTGATCGCCACGTCGGTCTGCAAGAACTCCTGGTACAACGCCCGCGTGACGCCGCTGCCGCTGCGGCGGCTTTTCGCGCTGACGATGCCGAACGTCATGCTGCTCGACAGGCCGAACGGACTGCCAAGCGCCCAGACGAGATCGCCCACTTCTAGGCGTTCGCTGTCGCCCCACTCGGCGGCGATGAGCCCGTTGGCGTCGACCTTCAGCACGGCGAGGTCCATCGCCGGGTCGGAGCCGACCACCGTGGCGTCGCGGGTGCTGCCGTCCTGCATCTCGACGATCAGCGACGGCGCGTCGCCGATCACGTGATGGTTGGTGACGATGTACCCCTTGGCGTCGACCACCACGCCCGACCCCTGGCCCATCTGCCCGCGGGCGCCGGGGCGGTGGATGCTCACCACGCTCGGCCCGGCGCGCATGGCGACCATCCGCGACGCCATGCTGAACTCCACCATGCGGGGGGCTATCTCGCCCATGTGCTCGCTGGCGAATTCGTAGTCGGCGCGAAGCTGACCGCGGCGGCTTTGGTAGCCGAGCCGCTCGTACAGAAACGGCGCGAGCGCCACACAACTGATCACGCACAGCGCGATTGTCAGCCGGCGGATGCGGTTGGCGAACGCGTACGGGTCGGGGTCTTTGATCACCAGGTTCGGTTTGGCGTACGGCGAGTCGCTCGCCGGGCCAACCGGGGCCGCCGTTTCGAGGCTGGTGGGCGTTGCCGGCGGGCTCACCATCGAGTCGTCGTGCGACGCGTCGCCCTTGAACGCAGGGTCGTGCGGGGTGTGGTCGTGCGAGCTGGGTTCCATGCCTTCGGCGCCGGGATTTCTTCGGGGCGGGTCTCTAGTCTTGGGGGCGTATCTCGACTCTTCGCAGCTGGTCAGCAGGCGGGGCGACGCCCGAGCGACGCCGCACGGTCGGCTTACGCCCTTACGCGGCGGCCGGGCGTGGCGTTCACCACCCCGGCCCACAAGAACCGATTATAGCCGATCCAAGCTTGGGGGCCATTTCCCGCAGGCTGCCGCCCCACGCGCCGGGCGCCGGGCGCCGGGCGCCGGGTCGGGTCGTAGCGGCGCCGGCCGCGAATCTTCACTCCCCGTGCGCCCGGAGCACCCCCTCCGCCGGGCCGCTAGCGGGTTTGTGAACTAAGGTTTGGAAACGCGCTTTGACTCCGGCGCCCGCCCGATCGCCCTAATCCGCCCAACCCGAACGCCACGGTCCCGCGATGCCTGCCCCCACGCTCGAAGAGCCTTCGACCCCACGCGAAGTCCCGTTGGCCGAAGTGGCCGAGGTCTCGCTCAACTGCGAAAAATGCGGCGTCGGGTTCCCCAACGCCCAATGCTCGATCTGCCCGAGCTGCGGGTGGTACTCGGTGCTCGGCATGCACGTTGAGGTCGAGACCGCGCCAACCGATGACGACGGCGCCCCGGTCGCCGTGCAGCAAACCACGTCGCACCTGGAGGTCTGGATGAACCTCATCCCGTTGTGGGGATGGGCGCTCATCGCGACCACGATCGCGGTGATCGGCACGAGCATCGGCGTGCGTTATTACACCACGGTCATGAGCCCCGACGAGTCGCTACGCACGTTGTGGGCCGTGAGCCAGCTGATCGGCTGCCTCGTGCTGGCGTTCAGCTGCCACATCGGCTGCTTCATCCTCTCGTCGATCACCGATTCCGAGAGCGGGCTGCTCGACGTGGTTATCAAGCCGCTGCGTCACTGGAGCAAGTCCGCGCAGCTGTTGCCCAAGCGGCTGATCTTGTTCAACGGCCTGAACCTCGCCCTCACGGGCGTCATCGGCGCCACGCTGATCATTGGCGGCATCCCTTACGAGCGGCTGCTCGACTGGAACATCGAGGCCCCGACCAAATCGAACCTGCTCGGCGCGATCGCCGAGAAAGCGCAAGAGCTGCCCGACAGCAAGAAGGGCTTCGAAGAGTCCATGGAAGACTTCGCCAGCAAGGCCGGCGCCGGCGAACTCGGCGGCGACGCCGAAGGCAAGCCGGTCCCCGCCAAGCCGCGCGTCAAGGCGGACTGCTTGATCATCGGCTACCGACTCGACCCGCAGGGCGGCTTGCGCAATGTGCTGTTGGCGAGCGAGGTGAAGGGCAAGCTCCAGTACGTCGGGCAGGTCGTCCCCAAGCTCAACGGCGAAGAAACCGCCAGCCTGCTCGAGGGCTTCGCTTCGGCGAAGGCGTTCCAACCGTTCGTCAGCACCGCGGCCGAGGCCGAGTGGCTCAAGCCGCGGTTCCTCTGCCGGGTGAGCTTCACCGAAGCGAACGACAACGGCGTTTTCGTTGACCTGCGATGGGAGCAGTCGCTCAGCCAGATCAGCCTCCCGTAGCCAGAGCCGCCCGCAACAACCCGCATGGTTCGGCCGCCGGAGTATCCCGGCGGCCGGGCCATTTTTTTTGCGCCCCGCGTGGGCGGCGGCCGCAGGCGGCGCGCTGGCGGTGAGCGCTCTCTCAGGCTAAGTTGCGGCGATGCCTCCCGAAGCACCGCCCCCCGACGCCGAGCCGCCCTACGGGCCCCCCCGCACCGGGCGGCTCGAGCCTTCGCGTTACTTCCCGGCGGCCGAGGGCGCCGACGACGACGGCTTTATCGGCCTAGGCGGCGAGCTCTCGCCCGAGTGGCTGCTCGACGCCTACCGCCACGGCATCTTCCCCTGGCCGCACGACGATGACGACGCCACGCCGTGGTGGAGCCCCAACCCGCGGGCCGTCTTCGAGCCGGGCCAGATGCACGTCTCGCGGCGGCTGGCGCGAACGATCCGCAGCGGCAAGTTCACCGTCACCTCCGACCGGGCGTTCGCACGCGTTATGCAGGGCTGCGCCAACGGCAAGGGCCGCGAGGGGGGCACCTGGATCACGCCCGCGATGCGCGAGGCGTACACCCATATGCACGAGCTCGGCTGGGGACACAGCGTCGAGGCGTGGCTCGGGGCCCCCGAGGACGACCAACTCGTGGGGGGCGTTTACGGCCTGGCGATCGGCGGGCTGTTCGCCGCCGAGAGCATGTTCCACCGCGAACGCGACGCCTCGAAAGTCGCCCTCGCCGCCCTGGTGCGCCACACGGCCGAGCGCGGCTACCGGCTGCTCGACATCCAGCAGTGGACCCCGCACACCGGCAGCCTGGGCGCCCGTGAGATCTCACGCGACGAGTACCTGGGGCGCCTCGCCACGTGCATCGACCTGCCGGTCACCTTTGGGGCGATCGAGTTCACCACAGAGAGCACAGAGGACACGGAGTAAGAACGAAAAATGGGACGCGGATGAACGCGGATCAAGTGGATAGACGCGGATACAAAATTACCTTCATCCGCGTCTATCTTTTCAATCCGCGTTCATCCGCGTCCCATTCTTAGTCTTAATTCCCTTTCTTCTTCCTCCGCGCCCTCTGCGCCTCTGTGGTTCAATCGAAAGCCTGATCGAGGTCGGCCTTGAGGTCCTCGAACGCCTCGAGGCCGACCGACAGCCGGATGAGGCCGTCGGTCACGCCGTGCTTCGCGCGGTCCTCGGCGTCGTAGCTGGCGTGCGACATGCTCGCCGGTTGCTCGATGAGCGACTCCACGGCGCCAAGACTCACCGCCAGCTGGAACAGCTCGGTCGCCTCGCAGAACCGCTTGGTCTCGGCGAAGTCGCCGTCGAGTTCGAACGTGATCATCGCGCCGAAGCCCCCCTGCATCTGCCGCTTGGCGATCGCGTGGCCGGGGTGCGTGGGCAGGCCGGCGTAAAGCACCCGCTTCACCTTGGCGTGGCCGTCGAGCCACTCGGCCAAGCGTTGGGCGGTGCGCGACTGTTCTTTGACGCGCAGCTCCATCGTCTTGATCCCGCGCGAAGTGAGAAAGCACTCCAACGGGCCCATGATCGCGCCGGTGGCGTTTTGGACGAAGTACAACTCGTCGAAGAGCGACTTATCGCCCACCGCCAACAGGCCCCCCATCAGGTCGCTGTGGCCGCCGTAGTACTTCGTGGCCGAGTGCATGACAATGTCGGCGCCCAGCTCCAGCGGCCGGCAGAGCACCGGCGTGGCGAACGTGTTGTCGCACCCCATCAGGGCGCCGTGCTCGTGCGCCATCTCCGCCGCCGCGGCGTAGTCGGTGATCGACATCCGCGGGTTGCCGGGCGACTCGACCCAAACGAGCTTCGTGTTCGGCCGAAATCCCCTCTCGAACTCATCCAGGTCGGTCGCGTCGGCGAGCGTGACCTCGACCCCCGCGCGGTTCATGATCTTGTGCAGCAGCCGGTAAGCCCCGCCGTAGATATCACTGCCGGCCAGCACGTGGTCGCCCGAGCGCAGCATCGCCGTCACGCAGTGGATGGCCGCCATGCCGCTGGCGAACGCCAACGCGCCGCCGCCGGTCGCCGAGGCGCCCTCCAGGTCGGCGACCGTCTGCTCGAGGTTCTTGCGGGTCGGGTTGCCGCTCCGAGAATAATCGAACTCGCCCCACTCGCCGGCGCCCGGCTGGACGAACGTGCTCGCCAGGTGGATCGGCGGCACGACGGCCCCGGTTTGCGGGTCGCGGTCTTGGCCAACGTGGATGGCGCGGGTGCGGAATTGCATAGAGAATCAGCCGGGAGTGTGGTCGGTATTACGGAGGGGGCGTCTGTGCAACGGGCCATCGGCATCCGGCGCGTGAACCGTGCGGTCGCTCTGCTATGATTACGCCTCACGGGCCGCAAGGCTACGGCCCCGACAACCAGGGCCGCAAACGAGACCGTGAGAGCGTAAGCAAAGCTTGTGGGAGGCGTCTCCGACGCCGATAGAGGTATGCCTACGATCGCCGGTCTGCAACACGCCATCGGCGTCGGAGACGCCTCCCACATTCATCTGCCAACAGCTAACAGCCCCACCGCACGGAACCTCATGGCGCGCAACCTTTTCTTTGGGCTACTGACCCTCTCGCTACTCACCCTGCTCGCCCCTATCGCCGCGGGCAATGAACCGTGGAACCGGTTCCGCGGGCCCGAAGGCGAGGGCGTCGCCGAGGACGCCGACCCGCCCGTCGCGTTCGGGCCCGAAGAGAACCTCAAATGGAAAACGCCGGTCCACGGCCGCGCGTGGTCGTCGCCCGTCGTGCTGGGCGATCGGGTTTATCTCACCACCGCCACCGAGGACGGCAAGCAACTCTCGGCGCTCTGTCTCGATCTGGAGACCGGCAAGATCGTTTGGGACCGGGTGGTGTTCGAAGTCGCCGAGCCGCGGTTCTGTCACCCGACCAACACTTACGCCTCTTGCACGCCGTTCATTGAGCCCGACCGGCTCTACGTCCACTACGGCAGCTACGGCACGGCCTGTCTCGACGCCGCCACGGGCAAGACGCTCTGGGAGCGGCGCGACTTTGTGAGCGACGACTTCCGCGGCCCCGGCTCGTCGCCGATCGTTCACGGCGAAGAGCTGATCGTCCAGTTCGACGGCGTCGACTTCCAGTTCCTGGTTGGTCTCGACAAGGCGACCGGCAAGACCCGTTGGCGCCGCGACCGCGACATCGATTACCAAACCGACAGCGGCGACTGGAAGAAGGCGTACGGCACGCCGCGCGTGATCCGCGTCGATGGCGAGGAGCAGCTCGTGAGCCCCGCGGCGGCCGAAACCCTCGCCTACCGCCTGCCGGCCGAGGGTGGCGAGCTCCAACCACTCTGGCGTTTCCGCCACGGCGGCATGAACGCCGCCACGCCGCCGCTGTTCGACGGCGACCGCATTTACGTCACCACCGGCGGCGGCAGCCCCCTGGCGCTCGCGGCGGTCAGGCCCGACGGCCACTGCGAAGTGACCGAGTCGCACGTCGCCTGGAGCACCGGCCGCAACGCCCCGCAGCGTTCGGGCCCGATCTTGGTCGATGGCCTGCTCTTCACAACCGACGACCGCGGCGTGGCCACCTGCCGCGAAGCGGCCACGGGCAAAGAGCTATGGAAAAAACGCCTCGGTGGCGAGTTCTGGTCGTCCCCCGTCGCGGCCTCGGGGCGCATCTACGCCTTCAACAAAGAGGGCGAGGGTTTCGTGTTCGCCGCCGACGGCGAGAAGTACCGCGAGCTGGCCCACGTCGACCTGCAAGACGAGGTGAACGCTTCCCCGGCGATCGTGGGCGACGCGCTGATCGTACGGACGCTCGGAGCGGTGTGGCGGTTTGAGGAGTGATTCAGAAGGGATTGAACCACGAAGGAACAAAGGAATAGCTTGGTAGGACAGGCGTCATGGATGCACTCTCTCTTTGCGCGCCTCCTGAACTAAATTAACGATAGCCGCCATTGAGTTACCAGGGCATGTATTGACCGGTGCAGATGGGATTGCTCAGTTGCCCTAACGTGTCATGAAATAACCGTATAGCTGAGGTAGATAAGACATGACAGATGCCACTGGTCTGGAGGCTATTGAGCCGAATGTGGATCCAGAGGTTCTTAAGGCGAAAACAGCTGAGTATGTATCGCTGCGCACCTCGATCGACATGCGAATCCGGCAGCGCGCCCAAATTGTCGCCGCATCCATCGCCGTTTTCGGCGCTATGATAGTGCTTTCGGAGTATGATTCGCTCGCCGCTCAGATAGTTCTGATTATTTATCCCGTCGTCGCATGGTTGTTTGCGATGCGCTGGGAGCATCTAGACTCGCGTATAATACTCATCAGTAAATATATCTACGAGTATATTGAATCAGAGGTTGGGAGTAGGACGCTGGGGTGGTACTCGTATTTTCTTCGTCAGAATACCCCGGCGCGTATTCTTCCGACGGTTGTTAGTGTCTATTGCCTTATGATCGTGCAGGGGGCAATCGCGTACCTTATTGCGTGCATTGAATTGGCTGAATCCCATATATTCCCCAGTGGAGATGGCGAGTTTATTTCCAGGAATCCAGCGGTCGCCTGTGGGATATTCGGGTTTTTCACTGCCCTCAACATCGTCGCGTTTTGGAAGATTGGCCATCTGCTGTCGGAATCGATCAAACGGCACGAAAGTCGTGGAGAAATTGGTGGCATTCGGTGAGGAATCCCAGGGCGTTGCCCTGGGCTGGCGTAGGACGGCCGGGCGCCATGACCACGCTTGTTGTGGCCAAGCGAACCGCCTCACAATGGATCTTGCTGTGTTGTGGCGAGTCGAATAGCGGGCAGCAAGCACCTTACCAAACTGCGCTGCTCAACTGCGCTGCTCAATTGGGCTGCTCAGCTGGGCCTCAGCGCCTCAGCCCGCCGTCTGCTCGCGGCGCCAGTCGGCGTAGGGCGTGTTTTCCACTTTGCGCCGGTTGAGGTCAGGCTGCCCGTCCTCCCACCACACCGGCCCCCGCTCGCCTAACCGCACCTTGGCCGAGTCAACGCGCTGACGGGCGATCCGCATCGCTTCGGGGTCGTCCGCCGCGGCCTTCACCGCTCGCCTCGCGGACATCAGCTCACGCACCAACGATTCACGCTCGTCGGCCGGGATGGCGGGGTTCGTGGCGCGCCACAACCGGCCGTCGACCACGATGTACCGGCCGTCGGGAGTCAGCAGCGCCTTACGTTTTGCACGGGAAGCGGCCATCACGCAGACTCCAACTCGCTCCACAGCTTCAGCACCTTGCCGCCATCCTCGGTCTCGACGTAGTAGGCGGGGTTGTCCTGAGAGCCATCGCGCGTCACCTCGTTGCCCTCGATCTTCCTGGTCACCCTCTTGGTGAACCGGCTCTTAACCCGCCCCTGGCCATAGCCCTCGCCCCACTTCCATTTCACCCGCTGACCTTCTTCAAAAACGCTTGCCATGAGCCGACGATCCGTGAGGGGTTGCGTACGACCGCGCGCACATCACGCGGTTTCTGACGAAGTCAGTAGCAATCTCTGTGCCTCCCTGCCCCGCCCCGAAGAAGCACTCGGGCGTCGAAGTGAACGCCGCACCCCCGACCCGAGGGCTGCAGACTGGGCTCTCATACGCTCGGCCCTTCGGGCCTCATGCATGGGGTGGCTGGCCAGACGCTAGGCTACGGTCGCTGCGCGTTGTCCGCCGTAAACGGATGGTTCGTACTCCCGAGCCCAGCGCAAATGCGCACCTGTCGCCCGCGGTTTTACGCAAGCCCAGGGCTCCAGATGGGGGTGTGCGTATAGCGCAAGAGGTTTCTGCGCCAAAGCGATATTCTTTTCTCGGGGTTCCGTTTACGGTGAGTAGACGTGTTGCTGCGTTCTTCCTAGATGCGCTTCTCCGCACCAACGTGAAACACCACTCCAGGAGTCAGTTCCCATGAAGTCGATCGCTACTGCAGCTTTACTGTGCCTCGTGGCGCCCACCTGGGCCGTCGCGGCGCCGATCCTCGCCGAAGACTTTGAGTCTTACACCGACACCGCCGATCTGGGCGGCACGTGGACCCTGGGCGACGGCACGCTCGACGCCGGCCTCGGCAACCCCGGCCAGTCGCTCTCGCACCCCGGCACGGGCGCCTCGTTCTCCGCCGCTAATATCAACGAATTCAGCTTCCCCGGCGTCTACCCCGGCACTGGCGAGACTCTGATCTTCCAGGCTGACATCTACGACGACGCCAACTCGAACAACGAGCGGAACTCGGCCGGGCTTCGCGCCGCCGCGGGCGCCAACATCATCGAGATGGGCCACTACAACAGCCCGTCGCACTACGCCATCCGGACCGTCCTGTTCGGCGCCGGCAGTGCCGGCGCGTGGGTCGCCTTCCCGAACCTGGTCGACGACCTTGGCGCCCCGATTGCCGACGAGACGCCGGTCGAGGGTTGGCACACCTACAGGGCCGAGATCACCGACTCGCAGGTGACGTTCACGCTCGACCTGAACGGTGACGGCAACATCAACAGCACGTTGGTGGCCAGCATCACGCAGAACGCGGCCTTCGAGTTCGACGTCGTCCGCCTGGGCGGCCCCTCGGCTCTTGGCTCGGCCAACGGCGGCGTCCACTTCGACAACGTCTACCTCGAACTCGTGCCCGAGCCGGCTTCGGCGCTCCTCGCCGTGCTGGGTCTGGTTGGTTTCGCGGCTCGCCGTCGCTAAACCTCCGCCAACACGATCGCATCGCAAAAGGCCCCCGGTCAGTCGACCGGGGGCCTTTTTTTGTGGGGCGCTCGAGTGGCCCCAGGGTGTCATCGCACGGCCCTGTGAGCCCTGTGAGCCCCGATGGCCCTGCCCTCTTCTTGCGCGTCTTGGCGGCTTTGCGTGAGGCGACTCAAACGCGCGGCCAAGAATTTCTTTGCGCGACTTACGACGATTCGCCGCCGCCGAAAGAACGTCGCAAGTCGTACGGGGCGCCCGACCTACAACAAAATCGCGAGTGGCCAAGAATCGCTGCTGCGCGCTCGGCCCAAAAGCGATTGTCGAAATTAGGTGAAACGGCCGTTACAAAGATAATTGGGCGCCGCAGGGTGTCGCGATCGCCAAGCCGGCTGCGTTCTCACGGAAGAGGCCGTCATTCCAAGCCGCCAGGCTGCGTTTTTCGGGCGCTGCAGTCGGCCGTTTGCGCGCAAGACTTTTTAAACGACTTCTGCGAAACGCTTCTCAAACGATTATTGGGCCACCTACCAGCTCTTCACGCCACACGCTTCCTGAGCCCGCCCGAGCACCTCGCCCGCCTTCGCACGGGCCTTGGCGGCGCCGGCGGCGAGCACTTCGCGCACGGCGTCTGGCTTGGCGGCCCACTCGGCGCGGCGCTCGCGGGCCGGGCCCCAGTAACGCTCGGCGGCGTTCGCCAGCGCCTTCTTGGCGTCGCCGTAACCGAAGCCGCCCTTGCGGTACGTGGCGGCCATCTCGCTGATCTCCTCTTCGCTGCCCACGAGCTTCAGCAGGTCGAACAGCACGTCGCCGTCCGGCTCCTTAGGGTCCTCCATCGGCCGGCTGTCGGTCTGGATCCGCATGATCTGCTTGCGCTGCTTCTTCTCCTCTTCGAACACGGCGAGCGTGTTTCCGTAGCTCTTGCTCATCTTCTCGCCGTCGGTTCCGGGCACCCGGGCCGACTGGTCGAGCACCTTGCCCTTGGGCAGCGTGAAGACCTCGCCGTAGTGGTGGTTGAACGACTGGGCGATGTCGCGGCAGACCTCGATGTGCTGCAGCTGGTCCTCGCCCACCGGGACCACCGTGGCGTCGTACGCCAAGATGTCGGCCGCCTGGAGCACGGGGTAGGTGAACAAGCCGGCGTCGGCCTTGATGCCCTTGGCCATCTTGTCCTTGTAGCTGACGCAACGTTCCAAGAGGCCCATCGGCGTGCCCGTCAGCAGCAGCCAGCAGAGCTCGCTGACCTCGGGAACGTCCGACTGGACGAACAGCACCGCCTTGTCGGGATCGAGACCGAGGGCCAGCAGGTCGATGGCGCCGTTCAGGGTGTACTGCCTGAGCAGCTCCTGGTCACGCACGGTGGTGAGCGCATGGAGGTTGGCGATGAAGTAGTACGACTGGGCCTCGGTGTCCTGCAGCTCGATGTACTGCTGGATGGCGCCGAAGTAGTTGCCCCAGTGGAACGGGCCGGTGGGCTGGATGCCGGAGAGTGCGGGCATTTTGGGAGAGGTTGGAGGTGAGAGGTCGGAGGTCAGGGGGGAGGAAGAGGAATCAAGCCGCCTCGGCGGCGCTTATCCCCCTCCCCTGGAAGGGGAGGGGGATATCGCCTGCGGCTCGCTGGCGCTCGTCGTCAGGCCCGTCGTGAGGCTTGCTACCACTTCGGCCACACTTGCCGCGCCGAGGCTCGCGATCGCCGCCGGCAAGGCGTCGAGCACTTCCATGCTGGCCGTCGGGCGGTAGAAGTTCACCGTGCCGAGCTGCACAGCGCTGGCGCCGGCGACGAGGAACTCCATCGTGTCGTCCAACGTGGCGACGCCCCCCACGCCGACGATCGGCGTGCGGACCGCCTGGGCCGCCTGCCAGACGCAGCGCAGCGCGATCGGCTTGATGGCCGGGCCGCTGAGGCCGCCGACCACGTTGCCAAGGAGCGGCCGCCGGCGGCGCCAGTCGACCGCCATGCCGAGGCAGGTGTTGATCAGCGCGATCGCGTCGGCGCCCCCCGCCTCGGCCGCCTTGGCCATCGTGGCGACGCTGGTCACGTTGGGCGTGAGCTTCGCCACGATCGGCAACTCGGTCGCCAAGCGGCAGTCGCGAACCAGTTCCTCGCAGCGGGCCGGGTCGACGCCGAAGTCGACGCCGTGAGACACGTTCGGGCAGGAGATGTTGAGCTCGATCGCGTCGGCGGCCGGCCCCGCGGCTGACGCCTCGCCGACGCGGCGGCACATCGCGACGAACTCGTCGTGCGTGCGGCCGGCGACGCTCACCACCACCGGCGCCCCGAGCGAAGCGAGGTAGGGCAGGTGATGGGCCAGGAACGCCTCGAGGCCGTCGTTGTCGAGGCCGATCGAGTTGAGCATGCCGGCCGCCGTTTCGACCGTGCGCCACGGGGCGTTGCCCTGGCGAGGCTCCTGGGTGATCGTCTTCGGCACGACACCACCCAGACGGGTGAGATCGACGAACGCCGCCATCTCACGGGCATAGCCAAACGTGCCCGAGGCCACAAGAACCGGGTTGGGAAGCGTCAGCCGGCCGAGCTCGACCTTCAGGTCGACCGACGCGGGATCGACATGCTTTGTGGGAGCGGGAGGAGCGGGAAGCGACATGCGGGGCGGCGAGAGGGCAGGACGTGCTTCAGAGCGGGACTGGCGACAGAGCTAGGCTGGCTTCCAAGCAGAGCGGGCGGGCGTGGTCGCGATCCTACCGGTCGTGCCGCCGGGCAACAACGGGCGCAGGGCCGCACAAACGCCGAGCCGTAAGCGCAGCACGGCGGCCAGCCCTGGGGGCTGGCCGCCGTGCTCGTGAATTCCACCCTCCGACAAGCCGGGGGCCGGGCGTGCTTAGAGCACGAGGCCGCTGGTGCGGTAGGGCTTCATATGGCTTGGCTGGTCGAGGAACCAGATCCGTTCCCACTCGTCGAGGAACGACCGGAGGTCCTCCGACGTGTAGATCAGTTGCTGGGCCCGGCGGGCGGGGTCGGCCGAGTAAATCGGCACAAGACAGCCGGTGCTGCTGGTCAGCATGGCGGCCGCTACGAAGCCCATGATCCATTTACGCATCGATCTGCACTCCTCCTTGAGCACACGCGTGTCGCTGGCCGCCCGCAGTGGTGGGGCGGTAAACGCGTTTCGTCGGTCGGGTTGTCTCACTCAGCACTGGCCCGAAACGGTTTCGAGCCAACGGGTTGGGGTTAGAACGACTCCAACATCTAGCATCCTGCCAGGGCCTGCGTCGGCGGGTGAGCCGGCGGGGCCTTATAGGTAAATGAGCGGCGGGCGTCGAGACGTGTCTCGAGGCGGCGTTGAGCGAGATGGGCGGCGGCCAAGATCGGCCGAAGGGCCGCCTCTATTGGCCGGGGGGCCGTTGGTAGTCGACCGAGCTGTGGTCGTAACCACTTACCGCTGCGTTGTTTGGTGCGTTGGGGGCGCTCGGGGGAGCGCCGTTCGCTAGCGGATTGGTCGGAGTGCTGGCGGCGTTTGCCGCGGCTTCGCGGGCGGCCGCTTCTTCGGCGGCTTGCCGCTCGAGCTCGCGGACACGCTCCTCCATCTCCTTGCCCGGCTTGAAAGTGACGACAAACTTCTCCGGCACGGAGACTTTTTCGCCGGTGCGTGGGTTGCGAGCCTTGCGAGCGGCACGCTTCTTGACCTCAAAGACGCCAAAGTTACGCAGTTCGATCCTGCGTTCCTCGACCAGCGTCTCGACGATGGCGTCGAACGTCTTTTGGACGATCTCCTTCGTCTTGAGCTGCGTCAGCCCGATCTCTTCCGAGATGGTTTTGACGATCTCTTTCTTGGTCACGACAAGGTCCTCTGGGAGGAAACGCCATGCGGCCGGTGGATGGCTGCGAGGCTTCGCGACGCTTGGCGTCGCACGAATCCGGGAGGCGAGGCAAAACGGCCCCTTGAGACGCCCAAACGAGCGTCAGCAATTAACCCAAGTGTAAATATAGCAACGACTAGAGTCAAGCTGAGCCTACCTCGCGCGGCCCCCGCGGGTCGGATGAAATAGACGATTCAGCCAACGACTCTCGTCGTGAGAATTGATCTAACCCCAAGTTGTCAAAGATCTTAGCAGAATTCACCCTCGTCCCAGCAGCCCAAAAGTCGCGTCATTCGACGCAAATCCTTTTACTGCAATGGCTTGGGTCTCGATCGCCGCGACAAGCCCTGTCGCCCGACCGATCCGCTACTACCGTTATCGTCGGCTCGACCGGCAAACTTTACCCAGCCTGCAGAAACGGCAAAAAGGATTCGCGATCGCTCAAAAGAGCGCCAGCAGGTTGCCTCAGACGCGGACAACCGCCCGCTGGGCTTCGATCGCGTCGAGCTGGTAGAGCTTGCCCTTGCCGCTGCCTGGGCATGCTTCGCAGGTCTCGGCCCAGGTCTCGGGCGATTTGAGATTCGAATCCCAGAACGGCCAGGTACGGCATTGCCGGGGGCGCGCCTGGTAGACGGTGCAGCCACGGCTTTTGGGGTCGAAGAAGACGCAGTCGCCGTTGTCGTATTCGATCAGGCTTTTGCGGACGCCCACCTCACGGACGTAGCGCGACTCGAACTCCGCGACCTCGAGGCCCGTCTCGGCGGCCATCGCCTCGATGTCGGCCTTGTTCAGCCACACGTAGCCGGGGGCGCCGGTGCAACAATCGCCACAGCCGCTGCACTTGAAACGCAAACCCTCGTGGTACCAAGGTTGGGAGCTGGCTTTGGCCTTGGGGCTGGGCATCGAGATTCGGGTCCGGTTAGGCGAGTCGTTGGTTCAAGACGCGGCGGCCGCCATGAGGCCGGCGAGCGCCGCGAGGGTCGTGTCGAGTTGGGCGTCCGTGGTCCAGGGCCCGGGGCTGAGGCGGAGCGTCCCCCCTTGGGACGCCGTTCCCAGGGCCTCGTGCAAGCGTGGAGCGCAGTGCAGACCGGCCCGGCACTCAACGCCGGCGGCGACTTCGAGCGTCATCGCCAGCTCCTGGGGATCGTAGCCCGAGGCGACGAGGCTCACAACGCCCACACGCTGCGGGGCGCCGGCGCCGAGGAGCCGCACGCCTTCGGTTGCTTGCAGCCCGGCGAGCAGCCGCCGGTGGGCGGCTTCGCTCTGGCTGCGGAGCCGCGGGCCCTCGGCACCGAGCAGCTCGGCCACGCCGGCCGCCAGACCGGCGACGCCCGGCATGTTGAGGCAGCCCGCCTCGAAGCGTTCGGGGAGCGTGTCGGGCTGGCGGGGCGACTCGCTGTGGGCGCCGGTGCCGCCGTGGCGGAGGGGCGTTACATGCGCCGCCAAACCGTCGGCCAGCCACAGCAGCCCGGTGCCGAGCGGCCCCATGAGCCCCTTGTGCCCCGGCGCCGCCAGCAGGTCGGCCCCCAGTTCGCCCACGTCCAGCGGGAGCCAGCCGAGCGTTTGGGCGGCGTCCACCAGCACCAGCGCGCCCCGCTCGTGCGCCAGCCGGGCGATCTCGGCGACCGGCTGCACGGCGCCGGTGACGTTCGATGCGTGGGTGACGGCGACCAATCGGGTCGGCTCGGCGAGCGCCTTGCGGAAATCGTCCGGATCGACCACGCCCTGGGCGTCGCAGCCGAGGGTCTCGATCCGCACGCCGCGTGACTCGGCCAAAGCGTGCAGCGGCCGCAGCACGGAGTTGTGCTCGCACACGGTGGTGACCACCCGGTCGCCAGCTTGAAGCAGTCCGAAGAGGGCGAGGTTGAGCGCGTCGGTGCCGCTAGCGGTGAAGACCACCGAACGCGGGTCCTTCGCCCCGATAAGCCGCGCCACGCCATCGCGGGCCGCCGTCGCCACCCGCGCCGCTTCGACCGCTGCGCCGTGCGACCCCCGCCCGGCGGGCACGCCGATCTCACGCTGGTAACGGTCGACGGCGTCGTAAACGGCCGGCGGTTTGGGCCAGCTCGTGGCGGCGTTGTCGAGGTAGATGCGAGCAGGAGACATTCAGAGTGCTACAAAGCTTGTTTGATGGCGAGTCGTGACTTGAATCGATCAGCATGACGAAGCACGAATGACGAACCTGCCGGCTGAGCTTTTGTCATTCGTCATTCGAGCTACGTCATTCCCTCTTCCTATCCGCCGATCTGATACATCGCCCGCTCGGGCCGCACGAACTCGGCGTCGTCGATGCCGTGGCCGCGTTTCTTCGCGGCGACGCAGTCACTCAGCAGCTGGCGCAGGGCGTTGTCGTCGGCGCCGCTGCGCAGCAACTCGCGGGCGTCCCACTCCTCGGTGGAGAAGAGGCAGTTGCGCACCTGGCCCTCGGCCGTCAACCGCAGCCGGTCGCAGGCGTCGCAGAACGGTTCGCTCACGGGGTTGATAAACCCAACCACGGCGCCGGGGCCCTCGACATCGGTCCAGCGGTAGTCGGTCGCGGGTTGGCTTGGCGTGGGGCGCGCGGAGGGCTCGAGCGGGCCGAACTCCGCGGCGAGCAGCTCACGCAGCTCGGCGCCCGAGAGGACTTGGTCGGCCTGCCAACCGCCGTCGGCGTCGAGCGGCATGTACTCGATGAAACGGAGCTCGTAGCCGCCCGCGCGGGCGAAACGGGCGAGGTGGGGGGCCTCGGCCTCGGTGAAGCCGCGCATCGCGATCGCGTTGAGGCGGATCCGCGTAAAGCCGGCGCGGCCCGCCGCCTCGAGTCCGGCCAGCACGCGGCCGAGCCCGTCGCGGCGCGAGATCTCGCGGAACGGCTCGTCGCGCACCGTGTCGAGGCTCACGTTGAGTCGGTCGAGGCCCGCGCGACGGAGCGGCTCGGCCTGCTCGGCCAAGAGCAACGCGTTGGTCGTCAGGGCGATCTCGTCGACGCCGTCGATCGTACGCAGCATCGTCACCAGTCGCGGCAGCTCGCTTCGCACTAAGGGCTCGCCGCCGGTGAGCCGAAGCTTTCGCACGCCCATCGTGGCCGCCACGGCGACCAGCCGGGTGATCTCCTCAAAGGTGAGCACCTCGGCGCGCGGCAGGAACTTGAGCGGGCCGTCCGGCATGCAGTACTGACAACGCAGGTTGCAGCGGTCGGTGACGCTCAAACGCATGCTCGTGTGCGTGCGGCCGAAGCGGTCGACGAGCGGCGCGTTCGTCTCGGAGCGGCTCATGGCTCCCCCCCTGACGCGGCGGCCGAAGGGTCGGGGTGCAACCACTCTGTCGCGCCGTCGGCGTAGGTCTCGCGTTTCCAGATCGGCGCCTGCTCCTTGAGCGTGTCGATCAACCAGCGAGCGGCCTCGAACGCCTCGCTGCGGTGGGGCGAGGCGGCGACGACCGCCACGCTCGCCTCGGCGAGCGGCACACGGCCGAGGCGGTGGATCACCTCGCAAGCGGCGAGGCCCCAGCGCTCGGTCGCCTCGGCCTCAAGACGCCCCAATTCGGCGAGAGCCATCTCGGCGTACGCCTCGTAATCGAGCTGCTGCGTCTGGCGATCGCCTGTGAACTCACGCGTGACGCCGACGAACAGCACCACCGCGCCGGCCGTTGCGCTTTGGGCGCGGGCGAGCATTGCGGTGGTGTCGATCGGGGTGTGGGTTAGCTCGGGCATGACGCGGGAGTGATTGCAAATTGCAAATTGATTAGTGCAAATTGAAAATTGTCGGGGGGCCCTCTCAATTTGCAATCACCAATTTGCAGTTTGCAATTCCCCCCGCCGCATTCTACCCGCCGCTCACCGGCGGGATCAGGGCGAACTCGGCGTCGGGCGGGGCGGGATCGCTGTCGGTGGCGTAGGCGGCGCCGACCGAGATGCGAGAACGCTCGGCCAGCGACGCGAGCTGCGGCGTTTGATCGGCGATCGCCCGCCGCACGTCGCCCACAACGGCGTTGTCGGCGAGTTCGACGTCGATCGAGTCGGCGCCCGCCGCCTCACGGGCGCCGGCGAAGAGCAGCACGCGAATCTTCATGGCGTGGGTTCCTGAGGCGGGGGCCTCCGTTGCGTGGGACTCCCTCAAGGGGCCTCGGCAGCGGCGGGCTCTCTCGTGTCGGAGTCCGTCGACGCGAGCACTTGCAGTTCGGCCGCCAGCTTAGGCATCAGCCCGTAGCTGAGCGCCAGCAGCTTGATCGGATGGAGTGTCGGCATCGACGAGCCTTGCTGCATCTGCGTCTTGCACGCGCCGCACTCGGTGGCGCCGACCTGGAACGCGCCCGAGCGGAGCGTCGAGAGCAACGGCAGGCCGGCCCGCAGGCTGCGGCGGTAATTCTTTCGCTGCAAGCCGTATGCCCCCGCCATGCCGCTGCAGCCCTTCTCGAGCCGCGTGACACGCAGGTCGGGGATCAGCCGCATGAGGTTCTCGGCCGGGGCCCCGATCTCGAGCGCCTTGAGGTGGCACGGCACGTGGTAGCCGACGGTCATCGGCAGCGGCTTGAAGTCGAGCTTCAGCCCGCCGCGTTGGTGCAACCGCCAGAGGAAGTGGCACGCCTCGAACGTGTTCTCGGCCACGAGGGCCGCGTCTTCGTCGTCGGCCAGCAGTTGCGGGTACTCGTGCGTCAGGGCGAGCACGGCGGCCGGCTCGGTCGCCACGACGGTGTAGCCCTGGCGGATCGCCTCGGCCAGCAGAGAGATGTTGCGTTCGGCCACCCGGCGGGCGCTGTCGAGCGCGCCGTGGGCGATGAGCGCCATGCCGCTCTGCGACTGCTCGCTGGGGACGTAGAAGTCGGCGTCGTGGCGCCCGAGCACGAGCTCGAACGCGCGGGCGAGCTGGCGGTCCCAGTGGTTGGCGTAGGTGTCGACAAAGTAGAGCAGCTTGAGCGGCTTGTCCTTGGCGCTCGCCCGGTGGAGCCGTCGCGACGCCGCCTCGCGCAGGTAAGGCCGGCGGTTCATCTTGGGGAGCTTGCGGCCCTGGGCCAGGCCGGTCGTCTTCTCCAGCAGCCAGCGGACGCGCGGGTCGCCGAGCGCGGCGTTCGCCAGCCAAGGCGTGCGCGACAGGAACGCAGTGACCAAGTCGAGCCGCGTCGACCACCACTCGTCGAACCGCTGGCCGTTGGTCTTGATGAACTCGGCCTTGGCCTCGACCATCAGCCGCGGGATGTTGACCTGCGCCGGACACTCGACGCGGCACATGTGGCAATGGACGCAGAGGTCGGCGACGCTCTTGGTCTCGTCCTTGAACATCTCCTCGGGGGGCAGCGCGCCGGTGAGCACAGCCCGCATGAGGTTCGCCTTGGCGCGGGGCGACGCCTCCTCGCGCGGCGTGTAGCGGAAGATGGGGCACATGCGAGTGTCTTCATCCGTCGTGCGACAGGCGCCGCAGCCGTTGCAGTTGCGGGCGGCGTAGGCGGCTTCCTCGACGCCCCAGGCGAGCTGCAAGTCGACCGGGTCGCTCTTGGCGGCGGAGGGCTTGAGCGCCCCCTTGGGGGGGCCCTGCCCTTCGCCCTGGTCGCCGCCGTAGACGGGCGAGACCAGCCGCAGGTTGTGCGTCATGCGGGCGCCCGGTTGCGGCACGATCTTGCCCGGGTTCAGCAGCCCCAACGGGTCCCACAGCCGCTTGACCTCGCGAAAGACGTTCACGAGCGGCCCGTGCTGGCGCGAGCTGAACGGCGTGCGGCTGAGGCCGTCGCCGTGCTCGCCGCTCACCGTGCCGCCCAGCAGCCAGACCTTGTCGTACAGGTCGCTGGCCAGCGTCTCGAGCTTGCGGTGGTCGACCGGGTTCGAGAGGTCCAAAAGCGGCCGGATGTGCAGCTGCCCGTGGCCGGCGTGGCCGAAGAGCGAGGCGGTGACCTGCCGCCGCTTGAGCGCCTCTTGCATATGGCGGAAGAAAAGCGGCAGCGCGGCGGGGGGCACCGCGATGTCCTCAACACCCGAGACCGCCCGGCGGTTGCCCTTCAAGCGGTGCAGCGTGGGCGTGAATCGTCCGGCCAGCCGCTTGAAGAGCCGCTGCTCCTCTTGGCTCTCGGCGAGGAAGGCGCCGGCCGCGAGCCGCTCGACGTCGCTCACGCGGGCGATCATCTCGGCCAGTCGGTCGCGCACCTCCCGCTCGCTGTCGCCCTGGGCCTCGACGAGCAGCACCG
Source organism: Pseudobythopirellula maris (assembly GCF_007859945.1). Classification (GTDB taxonomy): domain Bacteria; phylum Planctomycetota; class Planctomycetia; order Pirellulales; family Lacipirellulaceae; genus Pseudobythopirellula; species Pseudobythopirellula maris. The sequence continues at coordinate 1,138,356 of NZ_SJPQ01000001.1, forward strand.
CCTCGGCGGCGCCGGGCAGCATGACCTCGTAGCGTGGGTCGGTGTCGCGCGCCAGGCCCAAGTGGCGGCGGTCCATCAGGTCGCACGCGCTGGGCCCCAGCGCGGCGATCTCGAGCGACGCGCGGGCCGCCTTGTCGAGGCTGTCGAACAACAGCAGCGCCGTGTGCTTGTAGGCGGGCAACGGCAGCGTGGCGAGCGTCAGCTCGGTGATCAGGGCCAGCGTCCCCTCGCTGCCGACGACCAACTGGGCGAGGTCGATCGGGTCGGTCGCCATCGCCCTCTCCAAGGCGTAGCCGCTGCCGTTCACGGGGCACTTGGGGGCGTGCTCCTCGATCACCGGCCTGCGCTCGCGGAGCAAATCGCCCAACAGGGTCTCGATCGCCAGCGGCTCGTCGGTCGGCTCGCTCGCTCCGCCGGCCGGTGGGGAACCGAGCGTCCTCTGCTGCCCGTCGGAGAGCACCACGCGCATCGAACGCACGTGGTCGCGGACCGAGCCGTAGATGAGCCGGTGGCTGCCGCTCGCGTCGACCGCCGCCATGCCGCCGAGTGTCGTGACGTTCGACATCGCCGGGTCGGGCCCGAACACCCGCCCCGTGGCCGCCAGCCGTTTGTTCAGGTCGTCGAGCACCACGCCCGCCTGCACGGTCGCCTCGCCGTCGCCCAACGAAACCACGCGGTGCATGTAGCGCGAGAAATCGATCACAACGCCAGACCCGACCGCCCCCCCCGCTAGGCCCGTGCCCGAGCCGCGGGCGTGGACCGGCAGCTTGTTCTGGGTGCAGTAGCGCAGCACCGCTGACACGTCGGCCGTGCCGCGCGGCAGCACTACCGCCGTGGGGCGGATCTCGTAGAGACTCGCGTCGCAGGCGTAGAGCTGCAGGAACAGGTCGTCGCAACGCACCTCACCGGCGATCAAGCCGCGGAGGTCTTCCTCGATGCGCTGGCGTTCAGAATCCATGCCGAGGCGGGACGGAGAGCGGGGGCCTTGCGGCCGGCGCCGCGTGATGCCCCTATCGTACACCCCAACGGCCCCGCAACGTAGCCGCGTCTCGCAAGTCGTCGCGTTCGAGCGGACGAATGCAGCGACCAGTAGACGACGCTTCAGTTCTTGCTGAAGCGGGGCGGGTAAGGAGACGAGCCAGCGGCGAGCGGAGATTCGGCCGCTGCGGGGCCGGTCTCGATCAACGAGAGCAGCCGCTCGGTGCGTTGCAGCACGTCGGCCTCGCCGAGCAGCCGCTGACGCTCCGAGCGAGCGATCGGCAAGGTGTAAGCCGCCAAGTCGCATAACACGCCGAGCGGCAACGCTTCGTCCAACGCGGTTTGGAGCATCTCGGGCGGCTCGCCGTGCGGCAAGTTTTGCTTGAGCGCCCAGGTCACCCGGTCTCGCAAGGCTTTGCAATCGCACGACGCGAGCGTTGGCTCGAGATCGTCAATCAGCTCGACCCGCGCCCGACGGAACGAACGGGGCGGGTCGATCTCGGCGCCAAACCGAACGCGCCGCAGCCCCAAGAGCAGCAGGTTGTAGCGGCCGTCTTCAAAGCGGTGGTGGGTGACGATCCTGCCCAGGCAGCCGAACGTTTCGACCGGCGGGCGGCTCTCGTAGTCGTGCTCCCAACCGGGGCTGAGCGTCGCCATGGCGATCAGCCCGTCGCCCGCCACGGCCTCTTCGGCCATCTCGCGGTAGCGGCTCTCGAACACGTGCAGCGGCTGCACGATGTGGGGGAACAGCACCAGGTCCGGCAACGGGAAGACCCGCGCGACGCCCGAAAACCGCGACGAGTCAAAGGGTAGCGATTCTTCGCCGAAAAGAGACACGGCCGAGCCAAGGAAGAGGGAACGAAGCAGAGAGATCGGGGCAATGGGCCTCGACTTACACTCTAGTCCGGCGCGACTCGGGAGGCAAAACCGGGCAGCGGAGCCAAAAGGGCCTCCCTGGGCCCCGGGGAACCGCGTTTCGGCCCCCACCTCAAGCCCCAGGGACCCGCTGCGGCAAGAATCGACGCCGATGGGCATTTCACGAGGCGAGCACTGTTCGACCCGCACTCAGGCTATTCGACACGGTCTATTCGACACTGTCGAATTCGAGCGGCTCTTCGCTCTTGGGGTTGCCGATGCGGATCGATTTCTTACCCGCCAGCAGGTCGTTGATCAGATTGCCCACCAGCTCCGCGCGCCAGCCGGAGGCGAGCGATGGGGGGTCATCGTGCTTGCTGCTGTAGCCGAGGCGGTCGCTGATCAGCGTGCGCAGGTCGGTCGCGGTGCAGGCGAGGCTCGCCGCCACGTCGGCGCGCCGACAGAGGCTCGTGATCGCAGGAGCCAGGAACTGGCCCAGCAGGTTGAGTTGCGGCGGGGGCGGCTTACGACGCGGGCCGGTGATGCCGTCCAGGTCGGCGTCGAGCCCCAATTGGACGGCGTGGGCGATGTCTTCGGTCGACCGCTTCAGCTGCCCGTGCTGCATGCCGCGGATCGCCCGCAGCTTCTCGACACGCGAGTCTTTTTTCTTCGCGAGCTCGACAATTAGGTCGTCGCGCAACACGCGTTTGGGGGGCAGGTCGCGGCGCTCGGCCTCTTGCTGGCGCCAGCGCCACACCTCGCGGACGATCGCCAAGCTGCGCGGCGGCAGGTTGCCCACGCCGGACACCTTGCGCCAACGCTCCCGCGTGCGGGCCTCGGTCACCTCGTGGACGAAGGACTCGGTCTCTTCGGCCAGCCACTCGGCGCGGCCCCGTTTCTCGAGCCGGCCCATGATCTTGTCGTGCAACGGGAACAGGTGCCGCACGTCTTCCAGGGCGTAGTTGATCTGATCATTGGAGAGCGGCCGTCGGCGCCAGTCGGTCCGCTGCTCGCCCTTCTGGACGCGGATCTTCAGGTGCTTGGTCACCACCGAGGCGTACGCCGCCGGGTACTCCGTGCCGCAGAACGCCGCGGCGATCTGGGTGTCGAACAGATTGACAGGCGGCTTGTCGACCGCCTGCAGGCAGAAGTTGATCTCCTCGCGCGCCGCGTGGGCGATCGTCACGTGCGAGCCCTCGCTCAGCACCCGCCAAAAGGGCGTGAGGTCCGGCACGTCGAGCGGGTCGATGACCGCCATCCCCTCCTTCGAGACCACCTGCACCAGGCAGAGCTGCGGCCGGAAGGTGTCTTCGGAAACGAACTCCGTGTCGAAGCCGATCCGGTCGCAGTCTTTGAGCCGCTCGCAGTAGTCGGCGAGTTCAGCGGGGGTGTGGATCGACAGGTGCGACACGGGGGGCGTGCTCGGGGCTCGATTCTCGGGGAAAGCCCGAGTTTAGAGCGCACGGCCGCCCCCCGACAGGGCGGTCTCACTCACAGCCTCCCGCTCAGCCGACCATCCGCCAGCCCACCAGGGCGAGCACCGGCAGCAGGAAACAGCAGCTGTAGAGCATGTACCCGAAGAAGCTGGGCATCTTGACGCCCGACTTCTCGGCGATCGCCTTGACCATAAAGTTCGGCCCGTTGCCGATGTAGGTCATGGCGCCCATGAACACGGCGCCCAGCGCGATGCCGACCAGCCGCGACTCGCTCACCCCGGCGACGACCGCGTCGCCCGGCACCTGGGAGAGCGTTTTGGCCGTCTCGAAGAACACGACGTAGGTCGGGGCGTTGTCGAGCACGCTCGAGAGGCCGCCCGTGATCCAGTAGAAGGCCAGCGGCCCGTCGATGCCGAGCTTCGGCCCCTGCTCGTTGAGGATCTGCAGGGCGGGCTGCATGCAGATGAAGATGCCGACGAACAGCGCCGCCACCTCGAGGATCGCGTGGTAGTTGAAGCCGTTGGCCTCGCGGACCGCCTTGCTGCCGAGCCACAACGACGCCCCGACCAGCCCGATCTGCACGATCTCACGCAAGTACATCCAGGGGTGCCAGTCGGTGCCGGGCAACGCCTTCGAGGGGTCGAGGAACGCCACCGCGGCCACCACGCCCAGCAGCAGCGGCAGGTTCACGAGCACGCCGCTGTACTTCAAGTGGCGGATGTGGTGGATGTCGCGTGTGATGTCCGCCTCGGTCTCACGGCGGTAGTAGAACAGCTCGTCCACCAAGAGGTAGAGCACCAGCAAGATGCCGTTGCACATCAACCACGGCTGCCACAGCTGCAACGTCCAGAAGAAGTCGACGCCGCGCAGGTAGCCAAGGAACAACGGCGGGTCGCCGATCGGCAACAGGCAACCGCCGCAGTTGCAAACGATAAAGATGAAGAACACGACCGTGTGGACGACGTGCTTGCGTTCTTGGTTGGTCTCCAGCAGCGGACGGATCAGCAGCATCGCGGCGCCGGTGGTCCCGATAAAGCTGGCCAAGATGCCGCCGGCCGCCATAAAGATGGCGTTCGTCATCGGGTTGGCCTGCAGGTCGCCCTCGATGCGGATGCCGCCCGAGATCGTGTAGAGGCTGAACAGCAGGACGATAAAGGGGACGTACTCGGCGAACAACGCGTTGGCGACCATCGCGCCGACCGTGTCGAGGTTCAGCCCCGATTCGCTCGCCTCGACCACGTGGTGGGCGGGCCAGTGGCCCTCGACCGGCGCCTCGTGCATCACGCCGTAGTAGGCCAACGTGAGGATCGCCAAGGCCGACGCCACGGCGAAGCGGCTGGCGTTCGACTCCCACCAATGCTCGGTGGCGGGAATGAGCGGCAAGATCGCGATCGCGCCCAACATCAACGCGAAGGGGGCGACCATCCAAATCGGCGGGGCGTTCGAGGGATGATCGGCCACCGTTTGCTCAGGGTCGGCCAGTGGCGGCTCGGCATGCTCATCTTCAGCGTGCTCTCCCTCGGCATGCTCTCCCTCAGCGTGCTCTCCTTCAGCATGTTCGCCCTCAGCGTGTTCGCCATCCGCGTGCTCAGAATGCTCGTCGTGATGGGCGGCGTGGCCGGCGACCACCGCTTCGGTCCCCTGTTGCGGCAAGCCCATTGCAAGGCTTACGGCGTAAAGCACCAGCACAACCAAGATCGCTGCGAGCACCGGGCCGCTGCTTGTCGCCGGATGGTGTTCGACGTTCGTTGAATCAGTCATTCTCGTTAACCGCCTGAGGTATTTGCACTTCGCGGCGCCCCACTCATTGGAGCGCTCGCAGAAGAATAAGCCCGACGTTGCTGGGCGTCTACGTGGCCTTGGCGTCGGCAGCGAGGCGAGCAACCAGGCTCAGCCCGAGCGACGCGCGACCACCAAGATTAGGCCGCACTATCGGCCAGTGACGTTGGGCGACCTAGGTGAGATACTTTCAGCCGCCACGGTTATCCACCGCGGCGCGTTACAACCCGTTCATCCGGGAAATCCGCAGGCCCCTTCATGCCGCAATACGCCCACCGATCGCCGGCGCCCCTCAACGGGCCAGAGACCGACTCTCTTCACGAGCGAAGCCCTCGCGCGGGGTTGTTGGTGAGCGTACGCAGCCGCCAAGAAGCGCTCGACGCGATCCGCGGCGGCGCCGACTGGGTCGACGCCAAAGAGCCTACGGCCGGCGCACTTGGCGCCGTCGCCGACGACGAACTGCGCCGCATCGTCCAAGCGGTCGGCGAAGAGCGGCCCCTCTCCGCCGCCGCCGGCGAAGCGGTCGACCACGCCACGCCCGGCCGGGTGCGAACCGCGCTGGGCCTTGGTGTGCGGGCGGCGAAGATCGGCACGGCCGCAGCGGCGTGCGACCCCGCGGCGATTGAAAGAATCGGCGAGTTGTTCGCCAGCGACTCGATCCGTCGGCGCCTCGCGATGGCGGCCTACGCCGACTGGCGCGACTGCGACGGCCTGCCGCCCGAGGAAGTGCTCCGCCTCACGGCCGATTGGGGCGGCGCGTGGATGCTCGTCGACACCCACGCCAAGCAAAGCGGCGACTTGTTCTCCCACCTTGAGCCCAAGCGGATTGCCCTGCTCGCTCGGACCGCGCGCGAGCAGGGCGTCGCGTTGCTGCTCGCCGGCTCGCTCGACGAAAGCGGCGTCGCCCGGGCCGTGGGGCTAGGGGCGGCCTTGGTGGGAGTGCGGGGCGCCGCTTGCGACGGCGACCGCGAGGCGACGCTCTCGGCCGCGCTGGTCTCTCGACTCTCCCTGATCGTCAAACCCGAAGGCTCACCCAACCAAGCCGAGCATCCGGAAAGCCTTGCGGCGTCCGAAAAAACTTGACAGCTAGCACCAATTCTCGATACTCGGCTCTGGCGCATTCCAAGGAGGTGGTTTCCACGGTATTGCTGTGGCCCCGTCCCGCCCGCCAAGACGACCCCTTGAGGAGACCGCCGCGTCGAGGCTCAGTGCGTAGAGGCCCGTGGGCCCAAGCGTCGGGTGTCGCCGTTTCGGCGACGCCCAAGCCCGCCGTCGGCAATCCTTCCGCCAGGCGGCCCCAGCCAGGAGCGAAGCACGATGAACAAGAGCGTGATTGACGCCGTCCGCGAGGGCATTTGGGACTTCGAGCCTCAGCCGGACGACAAGGAGTTCGACTCGACCGACGCCTTCCCCGGCTCGGGAGAGAAGGTCAGCGTGCTCGCCCAGCGGGCCAGCAACGGGCTCCCGCTGTGGCACAACGGCGACCGCCTCGACTACGAGAACACCGGCCTCGACTCGCTCGACGGCGCCGATAGCCGGGCGTGACGCGTCCCTCCCTGCCCCGCTCCCCGTGTGAGTTATGATTGGCTAGGCCCGGTCTCCCGGGTCCGCCCAATCCGGCCGACCGTTTCGGTCCGCCCCCCAGCCGCCCGCCCTTTCTTCTCAGGCGTTTACCTTGCCCAAGATCGATCTGGATATCCCCCACCCGCTCAGCGCCGAAGGCGCCAAAGAACGGCTGATGGGGTTCTCGCAGCAGCTTACCGAGAAGCACGGCGGCCAAATCACCGATGTCGAGCAGACGTGGCGCGACAACGAGCTCGATTTCGGCTTCAAGGTGATGGGCATGTACCGCGTGGCGGGCACACTCACCGTGGAAGAGAACAAACTCCACGTCAAAGGCGATCTGCCGATCACCGCCGCCATGTTCAAGGGCGCGATCGAAAGCGCGATCCGAGATCAGCTCGGATCGCTGATGAGCGCCTAGCTGATCAGCGGTTGGCGAAGGAGCGTTTGGCTACTTTTTGAGCGCCGGCTACCCGGCGGCAGCCGAAGACTCGCTCGTTCTTCTGACCCGAGCGTTGCTCTGACGCTCGTAGCCGATCGGCTACGGCCTCTTGGAACGTCTGTAGGGGTTAGCGCACTTCGCTGCCCCCGCCACGGCGCCGGCAGGCTTGTTTGACAGCCGCCCCTCGTGGCCTAGGTTTCTGCGTCCGCGTCCCCCCGTGCGATTCGCGTCCCGCTGGCTGCCAAAGCCCAGTGGGAAAGCGCCCCCCTCCGCCGGCACGCCCCCACACCACTTGGGCGGTCCCCCTCTTTAAGAAACGAAGCATCGATGAGCTCCAGGGTCCTTGTTGTCGACGACTCGAGCACGATGCGTAAGATCATCGTCCGCTCTTTGAACGATGTCGGCGTGCCGGGCGCCATCGAGGCGATCGACGGCGAAGAGGCGATCGGCATCTTCAAGCCGGGCGAGTTCGACCTCGTGCTCACCGACTGGAACATGCCGCGCAAGAATGGCCTGGAGTTGATCCAGGAGGTTCGCGAGCAAGACCCCAACGTGACGATCATCATGGTCACGACCGCGGCCGAAAAGTCGCGTATGCTCGAGGCGATCCAGGCAGGTGTGTCCGATTACCTGGTCAAGCCGTTCACCGCCGACTCGCTCCGCGAGAAGCTCGACAAGCACGGCTGCTGAGCGCCGCACGAAGCGGAAACGAATCACCCACAAGACGCTCCCAACGGGAGCGTCTTTTTTTATGAGAACGCGTAGCCGCCGGTCTCGCGCCGATCGGCCGCAAACGCTCAGCGTGGGACGATCGCCACCGTCCTGCCCCGCTGCTCGGGCCGCCAATCGAGGCCAAAGCCGTAGAGCAGCACGGTCATCCGCTCGCCGAGCGGCATCTCCGGCGTCGCGCCCGCGGGCCACAGGTCGTGGGGGACGGCGTCGGCGTCATCGAGCCGCCACCCCGCCTGCGCGACGGTCCGCTCGACGAGCGCGCGGGGCGTAGCGAGTCGCTCCCAGTCGATGGCCCGCTTTGCGCGCCACGCTCTGCGAGACCGGCCGTTGAGCTTGGCGACGCGTCGCCGCGCGTCGCGGAGCGCCACAGGCAACCCCTGGCGCGTTCCGGGCGGTCCGACGTAAATCAAATCGCCCGCGGCTGCCCACTCGGCGCCCGCTTGCTCGGCGAGGAGGTCGAGCACCTGCCCGAAGGAAGTCTCTCCTACGGATAAACGGATGCGCGTGGTCGGATCAATGCGGCGGTCGACGAACAGCTCCGCGTCGACCGCACGAGCGAGTTGCGCGAGCGTCTTCCGCAACTCGGCCTCGCCCGCCGAATTGAGTTGCAGCGGCGTTGCGAGTTTTGCCCGCAACGCGTCGCTGGCCTCGCGCCGCGGGCTGACGTCGGCTGCCGGTTCGCCGGGATCACCCGCCGCCACCGCCGCCATCGACAGCAGCGCGACGGCGCCGAGCAAGGCGCGTCGCGGCGGGCGGGCATAATCGGTCGCGCGCATACGTCAAGCAGAATTCGTCGGGAAATAAAGGGGTTTGGCGCGATCGTCCCGCTCGCTTTTTCGTTGTGCGGTTCGCAGGTCTGATTACACTCGGGTTAGAGAGTCGACGCCAGAGCGCCCTTGAGTGCGGCGCCGCGTCAGGCCCTCAAACGCCGCTGTTGGATCACCCCCCGAGCCGCAACTATGGAAGACCCGACCACTCGCCTCCCGGCCATCGTGCGCTGCTACGAGCGCTACTTGGACGACCAGGATTCGGCCGAGTACATCAAGCAGGTCGCGCAGCGTTACACCTGCACGACGCTCGAGCGGCTGGCGTGTGTTGGCGACCGCACGGCCCGCCGCGCGGCGGTGCTGGCGATCGGCTACATGGGCGACTACTCGTCGAACACGGTGGTCGGCCGGGCGCTGACCGACCGCGACCGCGGCGTGCGTGCGATCGCTGAGAACAGCATCATCGAGCTGTGGCGGCGTGTGGGAAGCCGTGAGCAGCGGCTCACCCTTCGCAACGTGGTGCGGATGAACCACACGAAGCGACACGAAGACGCGGTTCGGCTCGCCACGGAGCTGATCCACGAATCGCCCTGGATCGCCGAGGCGTGGTGCCAGCGCGGCACGGCGTACTACCACCAGGGCCAATACGAGGCGGCGATCCGCGACTGCCATCAGGCGCTCGAGATCAACGCTTACCACTTCACGGCGGCGGCGGGCATGGGCCAGTGCTACCTGTTGCAAGACAACCCCGTCGCCGCCCTTGAATCGTTCCGCCGCGCGCTGCGGCTCAACCCGGGCCTCGAAGAGGTTCGCGCTCAGGTCATCCAGCTGCAACGCAGCATCAAGGACGAGTGAGCGATACGCCACGCCTCACCGCTCAGCGGACCAGGCGTCCGCCGCCGGCGGGGTTCATCGCCGCCCGCACGCCGTTGGCGTAGCGGTCGGCGTCTGCCCAGAACCTGCTCAGCGTCTCTTCGCTGGAGAACAGGTAGAAGTTGCCGCCGTACTCCAACGCGAACGCCCGCTTGCCCGGCACGCTGCGTTGCTGCTCCAGCGCCACCACCGGGTCGACGCCCGAGAGCACCGGGCTGTAGGCGTCCGGATCGCGGAGGAACTCGTCGCGTTGCTCTTGGCCGGTGAACAAGTAGGTGCTGCCGCGGTGCACGGCGCCCCACTGCGGGTCGCCTTTCACCCAACGCCACTGCTGCTTCATCGTCACCGGGCAGTAGCCATCGAAACCGAATTGAGGTTCGACACTCGGCGTCGTTTTTTGGGCGGCGACTTGCTGCACGGCGGGCGGCTGCACGGCGGGTGCTTGCGCCTGCGTGGCCGCCTGGAAGTATGGATTGCTCGCGGGGGGCGCCGCCGCAACGGGCGGGGCGACTGGCGCAGCGCTCGCCGCAGCGGGCGCGGCGGGACGCGAGGCGTAGGGCGACGAAGTCTCTGCCGCCACGCCGGCGTAGCGGCTTCCGCCGCCGGGATTCGCCGTCGGTTGGTTTGTGTAGGCGGCCGCGGCGGGCGACCCGGTCGCCCTGGCGATTGCGCCGGCGGTGGTTTGCATGTCGCTGTTGCTGAGGCTGAGGTTGGCGTAAGCCGAGTTGGCGACCGCCGGGGCCAACTGAGAAGCCTGCGGCGCTGCGGCCGCGGCTTGGTCGAAGGCGCCGCCCGGTCGGCTGCTGTGGGCGGCGGCGAGTTGCGTCATCTTGCCGATGTAATCCATCGGCGTCGCGGGGCTGATGAGCCGCTCGACCACTTGGCCATCGGCCGTAGCGACGATGTCGGTCGGCACGCGTGTGACGCCCATCTTCAGGGCGATCTCGGCCGACTCGTTGGCGTTGAGCTTCACCGGCACGTAGCGCGACTCGATCGCGGCGCCCACGTTGGGCTGGTTGAACACCATCGCGTCGAGCCGCTTGCACGGGCCGCAGCTTTCGGTCCAGAAGTGCATGAGCACCAAGCGGCCGCTGCTGCGAGCCTCTTGCTGAGCGGCGGCAAGGTCGGATCGCCATGCCACACCCTGTTGGGCGGAGGCGGTCGCCGTCAGCGCCAAAACCAACATGGCGGCGGATACGTATAAGCGAGAGGGCATCGAAAACGTCCTTGTGTTCGACCGGGGCGCGGTGTCACGCAATATCTAGCTGCGTTGCTCATCGTCATCTCCGTGGTGTTCACTTTGGGGAGATTTTGACGATTATCCACATCGCTGCGGCGCCGGCGCCGTGGCGATAGGGCCGACACTTAGCCGCTTTTTACCGGTGTCCCACGGTCGGGGGGGCCGGATTTGCACAAACTTGGCTTGACTTCGCCCTTTTCGTGGGGAATACTCCTTTGCGTGCGGTGGGCAGCAGTGGCTCGCCCTTCGCCACACCCGTCAGTGCTGAAATGCGTAGCCGCGGGGGGGCCCTCGGAAGAGGGGCTTTCTTAAGCTCGATTCGGCCAGACGTTCTGAAGTTTTCGACCAGCGAGTATCGACCGCTGGCGTTTTCTCTAGCCGGCCTTGGCCATGCCTTGGCGATAGAGATTCGTGGTCGATCGGGCGAAAATCCCCCCCAAGATTGCCAGGGGAACTCGCGAACTGGACTGTAATACAGGTCAGAAACGGGCTAACCATCCGTTTGGACCACCCGGGGCCCCTACGTCGGGCCCCGTCGCCCCGCCGGCCGCATGAAGCGTTCGCCGTGCCGTTTGTTGGCTGCCGCTATCGGCGCTTTGCGAACCGGCGTCCTGCTTTACAGGGTCTAGGGGGGTGTTCGTTTGAAGTTAGGCATCAGGCCCTAGCGCTGATGCCATGGAGTCCCCCCTGCCCGGCCAAGATCCGTGCAAACACGACTCACAGAGTGATGCGCCGAGGGGCGCAGGCGTGTGGCCAATGGCCTGATGACGCATCAACGCACGCTCGTTGACTGCCCGCAGGTTTGCCGCAAGAGGAGAATTGACTCCCACGTGAGCCAATCCACCAGAAAGCCAATCCACCAGAAAGCAGAGTGGGCCCATTAAGCCGAGCGGATGCTGATCCCACCCGTGCAGCGCTTTGAGGCAAGTCAAGCACTAGCGAGCGACGCCCGCTGCGAATTGACCACACGATGGGATCCTGCGGCGCCAGACGGTGAAGCCAAACAGCGAAGCCATGGCGGCTCGCTGCGACACGGATGACATTTTTTCACGACGGACCAGGAAGGCCAGTCTCAACGCGATCGAGCGATCAGACGGCGATTGGCCCCAGCGCCTGCACCCAGCCAAAGTTCACCCCCCACAAGGTGGCGAGCCCCCCACGAAGCGCACGCCTGACCACGACGCCAGCTTCGCAACACATTCTTGACGGGTTTTCTTTTGAAGGCCGCTCTTCTGCGGACCTTACCCCCACACCTCGATACCGACTGGCCTGAACCCACAGGCTCATTCCCAGCAACAGCCCTATCCACAAGTCGGCCCCCTTCGCACGGCGGCCCACTCCCTCCGGACGCCACACACCGCGTCCCAACACGAATTCAGCAGGGGAGCCTTACTCCCCGATCAAGCATGGCTAAGAAAAATCGCTCTGGCGGACGTTACCGCGGCGGCAACAAGAACAACAACCAAGGCAACCGCAACAACGGCCAACAACGCGGCGGCCGCCGGCGTGGTGGTGGCGGAGGCGGCGGTGGCGGTGGTGGTGGCGCCAACAACGGCGGCTACAACGGCCAAGACAATCCCCAAAATTACATGGGGGACGACGGCAAGCCGTTGCCGCTCACGCCCGGCTCCGGCGTGCTCGAGATGCACCCCAACGGCTACGGCTTTCTCCGCGACCCGGCCACCAACTTCACCCGCGAGCGGACCGATCCCTTCGTGCCCGGCACGATGATCGAGAAGTACGGCCTCCGCGAAGGTCTGCTGCTCTCCGGCATGGTGCAGCACCAGCGCCGCGGCCAGGGGCCGCGGTTGCGTGAGCTGCTCGACGTCGAAGGCGCGGCGCCCGACGACTACACCAACGTCAAGAAGTTCGAAGACCTCACGCCCATCACCCCCGAAGAGTGGATCCGGCTCGAGACCGAAGCCGAGCCGATCAGCACGCGTGTGGTCGACCTCCTGGCGCCTCTCGGCAAGGGCCAGCGGGCGCTCGTGGTCGCCCCGCCCCGCACCGGCAAGACCGTGCTGATGCAACAGATCAGCCACGCCGTCTCGACCAACCACCCCGACATCGCGGTCATCGTGCTGCTCATCGACGAGCGGCCTGAAGAGGTGACCGACATGAAGCGCAACGTCGCCGGCGAGGTGTTCGCCTCGAGCCTCGACTGCGACGTCGAGTCGCACGTGCGTCTCTCGCAACTCACGATCGAGCGTTGCCGCCGGCTCGCCGAGATGGGCAAGGATGTGTTCCTCTTGATGGACTCGATCACGCGTCTCGCCCGGGCCTTCAACAAGTGGGTCGGCAACACCGGCCGCACGATGAGCGGCGGCGTCGACATCAAGGCGATGGACATCCCCAAGAAGCTGTTCGCCACGGCCCGCGCCTTCGAAGAGGGCGGCTCGCTGACCATCGTAGGCACCGCGTTGATCGACACCGGCAGCCGCATGGACGAGCTGATCTTCCAAGAGTTCAAGGGCACCGGCAACATGGAGCTCGTCTTAGACCGCAAGCTCTCCGACCGCCGCATCTGGCCGGCCATCGACATCGGCCAGTCCGGCACGCGTCGCGAGGAGAAACTGCTGCCGGCCGAGACCCTGCACGCCGCCACGATGCTCCGCCGCACTCTCAGCAGCATGCACCACGTCGACGCCATGGAGCAGCTCACCTCGAAGCTCGGCAAGTACAAGTCGAACAACGAGTTTATCAACCTGATCCAAGGCGCCCGGGCGATGGACTGAGGCGGATTGAAACTTTGGCGGTCCGCGGCCATGATTTGAGCCGCGTTCTCGTTCGGCCCCTCGGCTTGCCCCAAGCCGAGGATCGCCAGGCCACCGAGAAAACGCCGCGAGCAACAGCTCGCACAACGCGTGGCGCCATACCGCCTAAGGCGGACACCAGCCACGCAAAAACGGAGGGTAGGCGAATTGGCTAGCGGCCTGATTGGAATTCAGGTGCCGGGAAACCGGTTGCGGGTTCGAGTCCCGTGCCCTCCGCTTTTTTCCTGGGGCTTCATCTTTTCTTCACGCGGCCCTGATCTAAAACAGGCGCCTCTCATCAGGCAAGCCTCCCAGCCCCCTTACTTGCGATAGCAATAGCTGCCGTGCAACCGCGACGAAGTGCGGAAGCACAACGGCTTCGTTGGCGGTTACCGGGTTACGCGGATCTCTTCGAGCGTGCGGCGCAGGAGACCCCGGCCACTTCTCATCCACGCTGACAGCCGACTGCGACATCGCTTCTGATGCAGTAGATGCTGATGTGTGACTGCAAACACTTTCGCGTGTTGCGTCTGGGAACTAAGAACTGACATTGATGCATGGCTGCAAAAGACATCGACCAGAAGCGTTCGCCATCAGTGCGAGACCTGGAAGGTGCGGCGCCACTAGCGTTAGCTCGCGCAGTTTTTGTAAACGACGATAAGATCGGTGATACGCACTTCTGATAAGACTGCCGCCAAACATTCTTTCGTGTGTACCCAGAGTACCGTTTTTATACTGTCTCATTACAAGTGTTGACCACTTGCGCTGTTGCCTTATATTCGGGTCGTTCGGGCACAACATCGCTCCACTTGTCTGCGCACCTCTTGTCTCGCCTGCAACATTCTAGCCAGAGCCAGTTTCGCTGCGTTATGGATGTTTCGTTCCTGGGGGGTTCCCCCTAGAGACACGTCCCTTAGCCACATACTCCATGAGGGAGATAGATTGCTATGCGCCGACTGCCAGCTTCTTGGAGCACCACGCTCACCCAACTCGGATTCAAACGCGCCAAGCCAAGCGGCTCGAATCGCGGCCGCCAACCACGACGCCGCAACTTAAAGATGGAGTCGCTTGAAGACCGCCGCGTGCTGGCGGCGGTCAGCGTGAGCACAACACTGGATATCCTCGACAACGACAGCGACACCAGTTCGATCGCCGCACTGATCTCCACTCCGGGCTCTGACGGCGAGATCTCGTTGCGCGAGGCAATCCTAGCGGCCAACAACACAACGAACGTCAGTGGAAACGACGTCATCGATTTCGACCTGGGCGCCGGGCCGCATGTGCTGAACCTTACCGATGGCGAAATCGATATCACCGACGGGCTCGACATTGAAGGGCTGGGGCGGGATCAGCTATCAATCGTCGCCGATAGCAACTCTCGCATCTTCGAGATCAACAATCTCGCCTCCGGTGTGAGCCACTCTTTCGTGATCGACGGGATCGAGTTCACAGGTGGCGACCGCAGCTCGGGCGGAGCGATCTCGACCAACGAAACGCGTGACATCGACCTGACGATCTCCGACAGCCGATTCGTAGACAACGAGTCTTCCAGCGGCGGGGCGATCTACCATCGCGCGCGGGGCAGCCTGCAAGTGCTTGACACGGAATTCTCTGGCAACTCGGCAAGCGGCGCTGGCGGGGCAATCTATGTCGACAACGCGTCAGGCGGGGTTGTCGACGTATCGATCGAAGGCAGCAGCTTCACTGACAACAGCGCCAACAGCAGTGGTGGCGCCATTTATTACACGGGCGATTCGTCGATCGAAGTCGAGAACAGCTCTTTTGGGAACAGCCACTCGAACAGCGACGGGGGGGCGATCTACGCCAGCTTCAGTGGATCGGCTGTAGCCCCCACGGTCAGCATCATCGATTCATCAATCTCGCACGGCAGCGCCGACCAGGGCGGCGGACTATATGTCAGCCACAGCAGCACATCGGGCGCTGGCGGCGGTGAGACGCTCATCGAGAATTCAAGCATCACCCACAACACCGCGGACGAAGACGGCGGTGGTATCTATGGCTACACCCGCACGGATGACCACGTCTGGAAAATCATTGGTAGCACGATTTCCAGCAACACGGCTGGCGTTTCTTCTGGTGACGGCGGTGGCGTCGCGCTCGACATTTCTTTTAACAGCGTCTACACCCCCGTTGCGTACGGGAACTCGCTGATCATCGATGACTCAGAGATCGCTTTCAACACCGCCCAAGGCTCGGGCGGTGGCGTTTCGGTTTCTACCGGCTACGGACACGCTACGCCGCTTCAGATCAGCGACACGTTCATTACTGGCAACCAGGCAGGCGAGAACGACGCTTTCGATGGCAAAGGCAAAGGGGGTGGACTAAGTCTGGTTGCCTTTGAAGGTGAGCATGTCATAGAGAACAGCAAGATCTCAGGAAATACGGCAGCGCGGTCCATCGACTGGTACAACATTGACGGTCATGGCGGCGGGGTCTTCGCCCAACTCAACGGCAGCGACTATTACGCGGCATCTCCTATCCGCAGCATGCCGGTTGAGCTATCGATCACCGGATCCGATCTATCCGAGAATACATCCGAACACGACGGCGGCGGGCTATACGTATCGACATACAGAAGCATATTCGAGGCGAATGAGCTCATCGACGCCGAAATATCGGTCGCCGACTCGACATTCTTCAACAATACCTCACAACGTGGCGGTGGCATTGCTACATGGCTAGGACATGGCACTACGTTCGACATCGTCGACAGTCGCACGTCAGGCAATAATGCGTACTCGGAAGAAGGTTTTGCGACTTCCGTCCACAAAGGCATCGGCGGCGGTGTATACGCCTACTTCTACAGCGACTCCAGCGGTCTCGACAAACCGAACCTGACCATCGCGGGTTCAACGCTGGATGACAACTCCGCCGATTACCAGGGTGGCGGCATCTTCGCCTGCAGTAAGTACAACGGCGAACTGGTCGTTATCAACTCGACGGTTTCTGGGAACCAAACACTATCCGAGACGAGCGGAGAATCTCAAGGAGGCGGCGTCTGGATCGGCACTTTTGCCGGAGCCTCCGAAAAGATCGACGCTTACTTTACTAACACGACTATCACGCAGAACACCAGCGTCGAAGGCGCTGGTATCTTCACGACCGATGTCGATGGAGCCACAACCCAGGTCAACAACTCGATCGTCTCGGATAACAACGATTACAGCGTATCGCCCGCGCCGAACAACATCGCCGGACGCATCGACTCCGCCGACAGCAGCCACAACCTGGTGGGCGACAGCCCCGACCTGCTGAACATCAGCGGCAGCTCGATCAGCGAGACTACCCTGCCGAACGTAGTGGCGTCAGACACGCCGTTTCTCGGTGAGCTTCGCGACAACGGCGGCCCCACCCCAACCCACGCCTTGCTCGTCGATAGCGCGGCGATCGACAGCGGCTCGGACGCCCTGGCCATCAACCCGGTCACGAGCGTCTCGCTGAACGTCGATCAACGCGGCGTCTCAAGGCCTTACGACATTGCCGGAGTCGGCAACGACGGGACCAACACGGTGGACCGCGGCGCCCTTGAGACGCATTCGACGGGGATCATTGTCGATACGGACGAGGGCGTCGACGACAACGACACGTCGGCAGGCGATCTCAGCCTCCGTGAAGCGATCGAGATCGCCTACAACGAGCCTGGTCATCAGACCATTTACTTCGACCCAACGTTCTTCTCCTCCACCAAGACGATCACGCTAGCCTCGCAACTGTTGATCGATAGCGATCTGACGATCGAAGGCTTGGGCGAAGACCTGATCGTCATCGATGCGAACGGCGCCTCACGCGTCATCGAAGTCGCGTCGGGCGTCGCCGCGACGATCGGCGGAGTCACGATCACCGGCGGCGACACGACTAACGGCGGCGGCGTTTACAACGGCGGCGACCTGACGCTCGACCACGTGGTCATCGAGGACAACACGTCGAGCGTGTTTGGCGGCGGCGTCCATAGCGGGTCAACCGCGACTTCACTGACAATCCGTGACAGCGTCGTCGATAACAACACCGCCGTCATTGGCGGCGGGGCCTCGGCTCAAGCGGGAACACTACTCATCGAACGCAGTTCCTTATCCAGCAACCAGGCGGTCGTGGCCGGTGGCGTAGCCCCTTACGATGCGGTCACCTCGTTTGTGGTCGACTCGAGCACAATCGCCTACAACGAAGCTAGCAACTGGGGCGGCGGCATCCTCGCCCTGCAAATCGATTCCGCCGAGGTCATCAACTCGACGATCTCGCACAACGAATCGCTCAACGGTCCTGGCGGCGGCATTTACATCCAAGAGGTCGTCGATCCGGTTGAGGTCACAAACTCCACGATCGCCTACAACGAGAGCACCCAACTCGGCGCCGGCATCTATCTGAAGTATGTCTATGGGGCCGCGAGCTCGTTGCTTCTCAACAACTCGATTGTTGCGGAGAACAAGATCGGGAGCATCGCGGACGACATCCGTGGAATCATTGACGTCACCAGTTCGAGCAACCTGATCGGATGGCTCAACACGGCGGAACGGACCTTCATCGACCACGGAGAGAACAGCAATCTGATCGGCACCGCGTCGAGCGGCGGCGTGCTCGACCCGCACTTGGCGCCGTTGGGCGATTACGGCGGCGGGACGCTCGCCCACGCCCTTCTTGCCGACAGCGACGCGATCGACAACGCGAACAGCTCGCTCTCCCCCGATGTGGACCAACGCGGCTTCGCCCGCTCCGTCGACGGCGACGGCGTTGGCGGCGCTCAAGACGACATCGGCGCCTACGAGCTGCAGCTCGCGAGCGTCGTCAACACCCCTAAGGACAGGGACATCGAATCGGGCGAGTTGAGCTTGCGTCAAGCCTTGCACGAGGCGGCGATTCGCGACGGCGCCGAGACCATCGATTTCGACTTCCACTTGCTCTGCGTCTCCGACACGATCACGCTCGAGGACCAAACAGGCGACGGCGTTGCGGATCAGTTGGTGGTCGACAGCGACGTGACGATCAACGGCCTCGGATCGGAGTTGCTCACCGTGAGCGGTGACAATGAGACCCGGGTGTTCCACGTCACGGCGGGAACCACAGCCACGATCGAGGGTCTCGCCATCACCGAGGGCTCCGCCGCCGACGGCGCCGGCGTCTACAGCCAGGGCGACCTCACGCTCGACGGCGTCGAGATCCACAACAACGAAGCCGTCAGCTACGGCGGCGGAGTATACAGCTACGGCCAACACGTCAACCTCACGATCCTCAATAGCAACATCCACGACAACGACGCGACGAGCACGACAGCGGGCGTGGGTGGGGGCGTGGGTGGGGGCGTTGCGGTCCAAGGCGGCTACGCCGTGATCGAGCGGTCCTCGATCAACGACAACACCGCCGGCTATTATGGGGGAGGTTTCGCCACTGATGACGAGTACCCGCTGTTAACGCTGGACATCGTTGACAGCACCATCGCCTTGAACACGGCGGCCAACGTCGGTGGCGTAGCGCTGATCCGTGTGGACGACACGGTGATCACCAACTCGACGATCTCGACCAACACCGGCACCAGTGGGTTCGGCGGCCTCTTTTTCTCGAACGCCGATGACGTTCTGATTACCAACGCGACGATCGCGAACAACTTCTCCGATATCTACAGCGGCGTTTACATCGTTTACGGTTCGGACGTGACGCTCAACAACACGATCGTCGCAGGGAACCATGGCACGTCGACCGATTCCGATATCGTGGGGTCGGTCAACACGAGCGACAGCTACAATAACCTGATCGGCCACGCCGCCACGAATGGCGGCCTGACGGATAACAACCAGGGCAACATCGTCGGAGTCGGCGGCTCCGGCACGCTCGACGCGAAACTCGCCGCCCTCGACTTCTACGGTGGGCCCACGATGACCCACGCGTTGCTATCGGGCAGCGATGCGATCGACAACGGCGACGACAGCCTCGCCCCGTTGACCGACCAGCGCGGGTACGCCCGGCCGGTGGACGGCAACAACGATAGCGTCGCTCAATCCGACATCGGGGCTGTAGAGCGAGAAGAAGATTCTCTTCTCGCCATGGCGATGGCTTACCGCGGTGGCGAGGAAGAGGAAGACGATGAGTACGAAGAGAGCGAGTATTCGCTCGGCGAAGAATATTACGAGGCCCTCGATGAGGCTCTGGCCGAATCGGTGGGCGTTTGACACTATCGATTGATACCGCCGCGGCCCGCATCGTGGGGACGCGGCGATTATTCCTTCAAGACCACAGCAGAGGGCGCGGCCAACGCGTCCTCTGCTCTTCTTGCGCGATTGTGCAAGCAAACTTTGATTCGCTCAGTCCGCCGCGCGTTCTTGCCACGCCAAGCGGGCGACGCCCATGCGCGCCACCGGGTGCTCGTGGAACAGACGCCAGAGGAGTCCCGTGCGGGCGTTCTCGATCATCAGCAGCATCGGGCCGACATCGATGCCGATGTACGACTCGGGGGCGTGCAACTGGTCGAGGTTGAAGCTGTCGAGGAAGCCGTAGCCGCCGCGTTCGGGGGTGCGCCACACGAGCGGCTCGCCGCGGCCGTCACGCAGCTTCTTCATCGCCCGCAGGGCGGCCAGGGACTCGTCGGGCAAGAACGGCAACGCCGAGGCGGCCACGTAAGGCGCCACCGTGCCGCCGCGCCAGATATCGAGGCCGCTGTGATTGGGCGTCAGGTCTTGCACCAAATAGCTTTTGGCGCCGGGCGTGTTCAAGCCGAGGCATGGCCCCAAACCCCACAGGTCCGGCCCGAGCGATTTGTACTCCCCCGCCTTCTCGACACAACGCCGTCGGTGCGTGAGGAACGCCCGTCGGGTGTTCTCGAACCAGTCGACCCGCGGGTTCTCTACGCCGAACAGCGAGGGGTCGTCGGGTTCGAAGCGGCGGTAGTCGATCCAGCAGTGCTGGAAGAAGTAAGTGAACATCGTGCCGTTCCAGGAGACGACATAAGGCTCGTCGGTCTCGTGGCGTGCGACCTTGCGTTCCAGCTGGTAATAAGTCTCAGGCGGCAAGGCGTAGTCGGCGTTGGGCGCGGCGACGGCCAGAAAGTAGATGAGCTGCTCCTCGGCGCTGGCGATGTGCCAACTCCATGGGCTCATGCCCCCTGCCCCGGCGACCCCCTCCGGCGAATCGGCCCGCCAGCCGAGCGACAACCGGCCCTGGGGCCCGGTGGCGTAGGCGGACCAATTGGTCTCCTCGACGAGGCGGTCGACGAGCCGCTTGGTCTCGCCGCCAAAGTAGCTGGCGGCGGCCATGGCGCCGGCTTGCAGCAAGGCGTGGTCGACCGTGCTGGCGAAAACCTGCGGCGCGCTCGGTCGCAGGCCGCCGGTGTGTTGGTCAACGAAGTGTAGGTAGAGCCCGTGCCTCTTGTTGTCGTCGCGATCGACGATCGCGCTAAGCACCGACTCGGCGCGTTGCTGGGCCTCGTCGCGTGTGACCCAGCCGCGCTCCACGCCGATCGGCAACGCCGAGAGTTGGAAGCCGACCGCGGCGACGCTGGAGATGTTGGTGTCGAGCCGGTCGCGGACCAAGCCGGCGGGCGCGCCGACTTCGTTCCACAGATAAAGAAAGCAGCCACGCTGCGTCTCGTCGAGCAATCGTCGGTCGCGATCGCTGAGGCTTTTTTCGTCGAAGTGCTGCGGCCCGCCAGCGGCCAGTACGTCTTGCGCCACAGCCGCCTCCACGCCGCCCAGCGATGCCGTCCAGGCCAAGCATGCCCAGCACGCCAGAAGTGTTCGGGTTGACCAAGAAAATTTCATGCCGTGAGGAGGCTAGCTCGCGGCGAGTTGGGTGTCAAATACGCTAGCTACCCTAATGCGTAGCGCACCGAGAATCGCCCTGTGAGAGACCGCAGGAAGGCATAAAACTGCATGCCAACCGACCAACCGCCGGCCCGTTGGTCGTCGCCAGACCATGGGGATCGCGGTAAGATGGGATTCCCCGTTTGCGGCCGCGTAGCCGCCCCCGCCCGCCTCGCAACCCATTCCCGCTAGTTATGCTCCCGCTCCCTCCCGAGACCGAAGCGATCCTGTTCGACGTCGACGGGACGCTGATCGATTCGATGCCGCTGCACATCGTCGCCTGGAACCAGGCCCTCGAGCCGCACGGCGTGCAGACGCCTGACGGGTTTATTGACGAACACGCCGGCCGACCGACCGACGTGATCGTCGGCATCCTCAACCAGATGTTCGGCACGACGATCGACCCTGCACCGTTCACCGTGGAGAAGGAGCGGCTCTTCATCGAACTGCTCCCCGAAGCCAAGCCGATCGACCAAGTGGTTGCGACCGCACGAGAGCACGAGGGCAAGATCGCGATGGGCGTGGTCTCGGGCGGCGTGCGTGAGATCGTCGATGCGAATCTCAAAGCGATCGGCCTGGAGGGATTCTTCCCCGTCATCGTCACGGCCAGCGACGACGTGGCGCCCAAGCCCTCGCCCGACATCTTCCTCGAGGCGGCCCGCCGACTCGGGGTCGCCCCGGAACGCTGCCACGTGTTCGAAGACGCCGACATGGGCTTGGAGGCCGCCCACGCGGCGGGCATGACCGCCACCGACGTTCGCGAGGTGCTCGCCGCAGCCCGCTCGGCGGGCTAACCCCATCGATGAGCTGCTCTTTTCCGCCAGAGTCGACTTTTCGGAGTGCGGGCAATTTGCTGGCGAGACTTTGCTCATGGGTTACTGGTGAGTTTTTCAAGTTCACTGTATTGAAGCAGCGGCTCGCCTACGATGGCTTAGAGCGGTTTTCGAATTGGTGTGGACGAGCGGGGAAGCGATTGGTGGCGTGGCGAGGAAGCCGAAGCAGGCAATGCGGTGCATTGTCGATGCAGGCTGACGAAGCCATGACGCCGATCGCGAGCCGAGCGTCTACACCTATGAGCAAACCGCTCTAGCCGTGTGCTGCTTCCATGGTGAGGGAATATCGCCATACTGGCGTGAGGTAGCTTTGTGTAGCTGAGCGCCGAGAAAGTTGGCGATTCAGTCCATTGGCGAATTGCGGAGCAGACCTAAAGTTGCTTCGTTGCCGCCGCACTGGAGAGCAAAGCCCCCGCAGGTGCGACCACATTGGCACGCTTTTTGTAGAAGTGAGTCCGTCTACAAGAACACCTGGCCGCTCCTCTCACCTCGCTCACGGATTTCCACACATGGCCGAAGCCTCCAGCGGTGCTGCACAGATTGGCTTCTCTCCCGCCGCCGGGGTGTTCTACGAAGAGGTTGAACAGGGGCTGCGGTCGTCGCCGCGCACACTGCCTTGCAAGTATTTTTACGACGCCCAAGGCTCGCAGCTATTCGATGCAATCTGCGAGCTGCCCGAGTATTACGTCACTCGCACCGAGTTGGAGATCATGCGGCGTCACGCCGGCGAGATGGCCGAGCGGATCGGGCCGGGCGTGATGCTCATCGAGTACGGCAGCGGCAGCAGCGTGAAAACCCGTTTGTTGCTCAGCCAGCTCGATCGCCCTGCTGCCTACGTGCCCGTCGACATTTCAGGCGATCACCTGCTTTCGACGTCCGAGCGGCTGCGCGTAAGTTACCCACAAATCGAGATATTGCCGGTCTGCGCCGACTTCACGGAGTCGTTCGCCCTGCCCCGGCCCTCGACGCGGCCGACGCACAATGCGGTTTACTTTCCGGGTTCCACAATCGGCAACTTCCATCCGGCGGCGGCCAGCCGGATGCTCCGCACGATCGTCGAACTTTGCGGCTGTGGGGGCGGATTGCTCATCGGCGTCGACTTGCAGAAAGACCCCGCGGTTTTGATGCGGGCGTACGACGACTCGCAAGGAGTGACCGCCGCCTTCAATCAGAACCTGCTCCGCCGGATCAACCGTGAGCTCGACGCGAACTTCGAGCTCGACGCTTTCGAGCACCAATCTTACTACGACACCGAATCGCACCGCATCGAGATGCGGCTGGTGAGCCGCTGCGACCAGGCCGTGACGATCGGCGGCGAGGAGTTCGGCTTCGACCGCGGCGAGTCGATCCGCACCGAGTGCTCTTACAAGCACACCGTGGAGGGCTTCGCCCAACTCGCCAGCGAAGCAGGGCTCGCGCTCCGCGAGAGCTGGACCGACGACGACGAGCGTTTCGCCGTGTTGCACTTGGTTGTCGCCGATTGATCTGTCGCCGAAGCGGTACGCCCCGACCTTTCCCTACGCCACGAACCTTGTGAGGCTTGTGATGTCGGTTCTTCAGACCAGCGCCCCCGCCCAGTTGACGCTCGCCGAACGCTACCGCGCGGTCCGTGGCTTCAGCGAACAGCTTGCGGCCCCGTTGTCGGCGGAAGATTGCGCGATGCAATCGGCGCCCGACGCGAGCCCCACCAAGTGGCACTTGGCACACACGACATGGTTCTTCGAAACGTTCGTCCTCGGCGAGCGGCAGGGCTACGAGCCCTTTTGTCCCGCGTACCGCTACCTCTATAACTCGTACTACAACGCGGTCGGCAATCAGTTCCCGCGTCCGCAGCGTGGGCTGCTGTCGAGGCCGTCGCTCGCCGAGGTCGAGGCGTACCGCTCGCACGTCGACGCCGAGATGAACGAGCTCTTCGACTCGGGCGCCTTCGGCTGCGACGAAGAGGCGCAGGCCGCCCGCGTGATCGAGATCGGCTTGCAGCACGAGCAGCAGCACCAGGAGCTGATCCTCACTGACATCCAGCACGCTCTGTCGATCAACCCGCTTCAACCAGTTTATCGGGAGGGCGATTTCCTCGCGTCTGGACCGGCGCCGGCGCCGCGGTGGGTTGCTTTTGACGAGGGTGTGCGAACGATCGGGCACGTCCCCGCCGCCGAGGGCGCCGGCTTTGCCTTCGACAACGAGTCGCCGCGCCACCGGGTCTTCTTGGAGCCGTTCGAGCTGTGCGACCGGCTCGTGACTTGCGGCGAGTACCTCGAGTTTATCGAGGACGGCGGCTACCGGCGGCCCGAGCTCTGGCTGTCGCTCGGCTGGGCCGCCGTGCAAGAACACGCCTGGCGGGCGCCGGCCTACTGGCGCCGAAGCGACGAAGAGTGGCGTCGTTTCACGCTCGCCGGAGAGCGCCGGCTGGACCCGCACCAACCGGTCGCCTGCCTCAGCTACTTCGAGGCGGACGCCTACGCCCGCTGGGCCGGCGCCCGGCTACCGACCGAGGCCGAATGGGAGGTCGCCGCTAGCGCACAGACGACGGGCGCGCCCACGGGTCGGTTTGTCGACGGCGCCTGGCAGGCCGGCGAGGCGATTTGCCCACGCCGCCAAGACGGCGTCACGACCCCGCTGCGTGAGTGCTTCGGCGAGGTGTGGCAATGGACCTCAAGCTCGTACTCGCCCTATCCCGGCTACACGGCTCCCGACGGCGCCCTGGGCGAGTACAACGGCAAGTTCATGTGCAACCAGTACGTGCTGCGCGGCGCCTCGTGCGCCACATCGTCGTCGCACGCGCGGCTCAGCTACCGCAACTTCTTCGCCCCCGAGGCACGCTGGCAGTTCAGCGGCTTGCGCCTCGCCAGGTAGTCGCGACCGAGATCGCGGCGAGCAGCACTACAACTACGCCCGCGGGTTCGGGGACCGTCGTCGCGGCCGGCGGTGCGTAGTTGTCTCGCCAGACAGTGAAATCGGCGGCGTCGACCACGCCGTTCGCGTTGCCGTCGGCCCCCGCGCCGCCATGCTCGTTGCCGGCGGGCATGGTGAGCCCGAAGCTGCCCCGCCAGGCGGCCAAGTCGGCGAGGTCGACCTCGCCGTCGCCGTCGTAGTCGCCCGGCAGGCTGGGCTTGGGCGGCGCGAGTTCGAAGGCGATGACCGTGTTGTCGCTCACGGGGTCATCCCCCCCCGAATCATCGACGACACCCATGACCAACCAAGAGCCGTTTGCAAGTCGCGGGCCGAGCGTGATCCCTTCCAAATTCTGCCCCACCGACGACCCCGCCGGCTTGCTGTAGAGGCTGGTCTTGCCGACCGGCGTGTAAATCTCGCCAGTGAGGCCGGAATCGTAGACCGCGTCCGAGATGTCGGTCGCCCCCTCGAAGTCGACGAGGAACATGCCGCTGACATAGACGGGCGAAGCCAAACCGGCGAACGAGCGTTCTAGCGTCAGCAGCGAGCCGTCTGGCAAAGCCATCAAGTCCGACAGCCCCCGCCGCGGGGTGGCGCCGAAGCCGATCGCGTGGATCGGTTCGACCTGGTAGGCGTACTGCTCGGCGGCCGCCCAGTCGACGCCGCCGCCGGCGAATCGCTGCAAGCGGACCGTTGTGCCGGCCGAGCCGCTCGCCAGCGGCCCGTCGATCGTCAGCGCTTCCTCGTTGCCGGTCCACAGCGTGTGACCGTCGCGCGACAAGGCGAGCGACTCCAGCCCTTTGTTCGAACGCCGGTGCGAATAAACCGCCGGCATGTCGACCACGCCGGCCGCGGCGCCGCTCGATAGGTCGTAAGCCCGCACGCCGGGCGTGGTCTCTTCGCTGAAGAGCGCCAGGCCATCGCCGAGGGCGGCGACGCCCTCGAAGTCGAGTGAATTGGCCAGCGTGACGCTCGAGACCGCGGTGGCCGCGTTGATCGTCCCGCCGGCCGTCGCCGAGACATCGAAATTGACCACGCGGCCCCCGGAGTCTTGCACCGCCGCGAACCGCAGCAGATTCCCCTCCACGCCGAGATACGTCACGCCGCTCATCTCGGCGACGTTGGGCACGAGGTTCGTGTCCAACACGACCGCCCCGCGATCGACGATCGACCAAGTGGTAGCGTGCGCTGGCGTGGCCGCCAGGAGCAAGACGCCTACAGCGACAGCGGTGCGAATCGATCGGATCATAAAGCCGTTGCTAGCTAACGTGGTCCGCGGAGAGATGAGCCCAAGTGACGCAGTCGGCCATTGTAGTCCGAAACCCGCAAGCACGCCCGCCAACCGCTGGTCCCGACGGCGAAACGGCGTTTCCGCTGCTCCGCCAGGCGCTCACCAATTATCCCGAGATGGCTAGAATGGCTAGTCCTGCGAAGCGGCTACTAGCAATCGGCTGCCCCGCCGCTTGGAGCTGTGGACGGTGTGGCAAGGAGAGACTCTATGGATTCACGACGACACGGAGGTCAGCCGCTGGGCTACCCGCCCACCGCACCGCTCGAGGAGCCGCAGGGGCCTCGCTACCGCCCGGGGACGCCGCTGTTTGACCTGTGGGTGTGGTCCTGTCGCCTGCGGCGGTGGTCCAACCGCAGCCACTGGAAGGCGACCGAGTACGACGGCTCGACGCTAGACCCCGACGACCGCGCCGCCGCCGCGTTGGACGCGCTCGCCAACGATTGGCCGGGGTTGGTGGAAGAGGTCCGCCTGCGCCACCGCAACTCATCGTCGCACTGGCGACGGGCTCTCGAGACCCCCGACGAGCAGCATCAGGCTTCGTACCTCGACGCCGTGGAGCTGATGTGGCGCCGCATCCGCGTGGTCTGCGACCTCATCGCCGAACAACAGGATCACGCCCCCCGAGAAACGCCCCAGGGATCGCCGCGGCCAAAGTGAGACTCGTCCGGCACGGCGTGCGGGCTTATAGACAGCCTGCGAGAAAGAAAATTAGTGGGCGATGAGGGACTCGAACCCCCGACATTCTCGGTGTAAACGAGACGCTCTAGCCAACTGAGCTAATCGCCCCTGTCCTATGGGGACGGCCGTTGGGCCGCCTGTCGTGTTGAGAGTAATTGGCGGTGAAAGCGGCTGTCAATCGGGCGGCCCAGATTCGTCGCGGCGCCCGTGGCGGTTCGGGGCGATCAGCGGCATACTGTCGGCCAGCGCCGCCCAGGCCCCCACCCCCCGACCGAGCCGAGAAGCATGATGCCCACCGACCCTTCCGCTAAGAATGAAGCGATCGAAATCCGCGACCCCGCCTCGGGCGCCACGGCCCGCGTGTTGCCCTGCCTCGGCTTCAACTGCTTCAGCTGGCGGGCGCCGGTGGGCGACACCCAGCCGCGCGAGCTGCTGTGGGCCGAGCCCGGGTTCGAGTCGGGCGACAAACGGCACTCGCGGAGCGGCATCCCCTTGCTGTTCCCCTTCCCCGGCCGCATCGGGGGCGCCCGCTTCGAGTTCGAGGGCCAAACCTACGAGCTCGAGCCGGGCGACCCGCACGGCAACGCGATCCATGGTTTCGCGGCCAACCGGCCGTGGCGGGTGATCGATCAACAGGGCGACTGCGTCACGGCCGAATTCCGCCACTCACAAGACGCCGCCGACGCGGTGGGCCAGTGGCCGAGCGACTACTTGCTGACGGCCAGTTATCAAGTCGCCGGGGGCCGCCTGAGGTTCACCCTGCGGGCGGAGAATGTCGGCGACGGGCCGCTGCCGTTCGGCTTTGGCACGCACGCGTACTTCCGCCTGCCGCTGGCCGAGGTGGCCGATCCGGAGGCGACGGTCGTGCGAGCGCCGGTCGGCGAGCAGTGGACGCTAAGCGAGATGCTGCCCACCGGCGAGACGGTCTCGGGCAAAGACTCGCTGCTGGTCGAGGGCGCCCCGCTCGCAGGGCGTGGGTTCGACACGGTGTTCACGCTCTCGTCGCAAATGGCGGCCGGCCAGCCGACAGGGCCGCTGGTCACTTCGCTCGTCGACTCGGGGAGCGGCCGCGAGGTGCGGCAGACGTTCGACGAGTCGATGACCTGCTGCGTGGTTTACACGCCCGACCACCGTGAGGCGATCTGCCTCGAGCCCTACACCTGCGTGCCCGATCCCTTCGCACTTGAGTCCCGCGGCGTGGCGGCCGGTCTGCGGGTCCTTGCGCCGGGCGAGGTCTATGAGACCGAGATCACCCTCGAGGCGGTGGTGGCGTGACGGCTAATCGCCGCCGGGTCGCAATCCACACCACCGCGAGCAACACGCCATAAGCGGCCAGCTCGACGGCGAACACGCGCAAATTGAATAGGCTCAGCAATGGGCTCAGCTGCATGTGAGAGAAGCAGGGAATCGGCATCGCCAGCCTGCCGTCGCCCAGCGGCCAGAACATCGCCAGGCCTTTGCCGTGGCTGTAGAACGTGTCGAGCAGCAAGTGGCTGAGCCACGCCGCGGCGGCGCCCGCGTAGACCGTGGCGCAAAGGCGGCTGCGGCGGTCGACTTGCCGCACCGCCACAACGCCCGCCGCGATCGCCAGCAGGGTGACCAGCAGGCTGTGGCTTACTTGGTAGCGCTCGTGGCCCCAGCCCGGCAGCGGGGCGTCGGGGGCGTTGGCCAGCAAGACGAAGACGAAAAGTGAGATCGCCCGCACACGTGGCGCCCATTCGTGCGGAGTGGCGAGTCTGCCGATCGCCAGCCCGGTCAAGGTGTGTCCCACAGGGCTCATGCCGGCCTCAGAGATTGCCAAAGGTTGTATCACTAGCGGTGAGATGCCCCGGCTCGCGGCTGAGTTCCACACGATCAATCAGGCCTGGCGCCGCTCATCGGGTAGTCGGCGTGGGGCGTAGTGGACTCGTTTTGAGGCCCCAACGGACTGGCACGCCGCTTGCTACTGACGATTCTCTCGAGCCGATTCGTCGTGCCTCCGACTACCAACGACCACATGAAGCGGCTCTATTGACGCCCATCACGAGTCCGAATAGCCCTCGCAATCCCGTCGCCTTTCAATTTCAAGCCGATATAACTAGCCCATGACGTTTTGTGTAGGAATCGAGGTCCGTGAGGGGATTGTCGCCCTGGCCGACACCCGCATCGTGCGCGGCAGTGAGCACGTGAACAAGCAGAAGATCGGTACGCTGCAACACGGCGACCGTTCGGTTTTCACCATGACCAGCGGGCTCCGCTCGGTCCGTGACAAAACGCACTGCTATCTCGAGGAAGTGTTGCGCTGTGGCGATCGCAGCGAGATGCGGCGGCTGTACGAGTTCGCCAACCTGTTCGGCGAACAGCTCCGCCGGGTGAAGGCGGAGGACGGCCCGTCGCTCTCCTCGACCGGTCACTCCTTCAATCTGCACGCCATCCTTGGAGGCAGGCTGGCCGACGACGAGCGGCCTCGGCTGCACTACGTTTACCCCGAGGGCAACTGGGTCACCACGGCCGAGGACTCGCCCTACTTCATGATCGGACGGACGTACTACGGCAGGCCGATCCTCGACCGTTTGCTCGACTACGAAACGCCGCTCCGCTCGGCGGTGGCCCTGGCCGTGATGGCGTTCGACGCCACACGGTCGAGTGTGACCGACGTCGGCTTCCCGATCGACGTGGCCGTGCTGGCCGCCAACCAGCACCACCCGACGATCGTGCGTTACTCCGAATCCGATTTGGCCGAGACCACCCAGTGGTGGGCGCAACGGCTCAAGCAGTCGCTCGCCGAGTTGCCGGTCGGCTGGGCCGATCCTTTGCTGAGCAGCCAGATCATACAAGACAATCAGAACGTGCAGACCAACCAGAGCGGACCCAATGGCCCGAACATCGCTGGCCCGAACGCCGTCGGCCCGAACGCCGGTGGTCAGCCCGTCGTCAATTAGCCAGTCGCCAATCAGAACCAGAACATCCAACCGAGCTGAGCTTTACCATAGGCAAAGAGAGAACGGTCTTTAGGCGGAACCCGAATCTCACACGCCGCGTACCAACCACCTTTATCACGAGCGTCAAACCGCTCCCGCCACAAGTCGAGTCCCATGAGCAAAATCCAAGTCCGCACCACGCTGATTTACGAAGTCCGTCAGCCGACAAACTTCCTGTTCAACATCGGCGTCGAGCAGTCGGACTACCAACGCTGCCTCGAGGAGCATTTCACCAGCAACCCCGAGGTACCGATCGAGGCGTGCAACGTGGGGGCCGAGGGCAACCGGCTCCACCGGGCGTTTGTTCAGCCGTGCGAATTGCGTATCGACTACTCGGCGCTCGTTGAGCTCACCCCCGAGGTCGACACCAGCTGCGAGGTCGGCGAGACCGACATCTCGCAGCTCCCCCCGCAGGTGCTGCCGTACCTCAACCCGAGCCGCTACTGCGAGAGCGACCTGCTCGCGCGGTTCGCTTTCGAGGAATTCGGCCAGTTGCCGCGCGGCTACCAACGGGTCCAGGCGATCGCCGATTGGGTGAACGACCACCTCGACTACGAGCCCGGCACGACGAGCGGCACGACCACCGCCGCCGACGTGCTGCTGCAACGCGCCGGCGTCTGCCGCGACTACGCCCACTTGGCGGTGGCGCTCTGCCGCGGCATCGGGGTGCCGGCTCGGTACTTGGCGGCGTACGCGGTCGACTTGCAGCCGCCCGATTTTCACGGCGTGTTCGAGGCGTTTCTCGACGGCCACTGGTACCTGTTCGACGCCACACGCTTGGCGCCCGTGCAAGGCTTTGTGCGCATCGGCACCGGCCGCGACGCGGCCGACGTGGCCTTCGCCACCCTCAACGGCGTGGCGATCCTGCAAGAAAAGACGGTGACAACCGTCTGGGCAGACGACGCGCCGCACCAAGACCCGCCGCCGGCCGACGAGGCCATCGCGACCGCTTGAGGCCAGGCCGTTAGATCGCACTACCGCTAGCCGTAGCGTTGTTTTCGCCTTATCGACGTCGAATCACACCGCCACACACGCTACGCATCCGTGCGATCCGCACTAGAGCGGTTTGCTCATAGGTGTAGGCGCTCGGCTCGCGATCGGCGTCATGGCTTCGTCAGCCTGCATCGACAATGCACCGCATTGCCTGCTTCGGCTTCCTCGCCACGACCCCAATCGCTTCCCCGCTCGTCCACACCAATTCGAAACCGCTCTAGCGGTCGACGGCTGGGAGCTGCTGGTACACGCGGACGTAGTCGATCGAGTACCTCGAGGGGAACCGCGAGCCGCTCGGATCGCCGCCGTTGGTCCCGCCCACCGCGAGGTTGAGGATCAGGTAGTGCGGCTGGCTGAATGGGTTCTGACCCGATTCGCCCCCGCCGTCGGCGTCGCTCACACGGATCTCGTTCAGCAGTCGGTCGTCGACCGAGAGCCGGATGCTCTCGGCGTCCCAGTCCATGCGCCACACGTGGAAACGATCGGCCCATCCGGCGCCTAGCTCCTCGATCGGCAGACGCGATTCGTCCCACACCACACGCGGCCGCTCGCCACGCCAGGCGGCGTTTGCGAGTATCTCGCCCCGGTAGTACTCCATCAGGTCGATCTCACCACAGGCGGGCCAATGGCCGCTCTCGCCGAGCGTCCAGATCGCCGGCCACATGCCGGGTTGGGCGTCGATCTTCGCCTTCACCTCAAGCCTGCCGTAACGCCAGGCGTGCTTGCCGCGTGTCGTCAGAGACGCGGAGCTGTATTCGGCGTGGGAGCGGCGGGCCGCCCACCGCCGCTGACGCGACGAGGCCTCGGGGTCGTGCCCCGGATTGGGCACGCGCTCGCGGCGCGCCTCGATCACGAGCACGCCGTCTTCGCATCGGGCGTTGTCGGGCTGGTACCACTGCAGCTCGCGATTCCGGACAAAGCCGCGCTCGCAGCCCCAATGTTGCGGGTCGGGCGAGCCATCCGTGTCGAACTCGTCCGACCAAAGGAGCCGCAGGTTCTCGTCTTGCTGGGGGGCTGTCGCCCAGGCCGCACTCGCTGACGCTAGCAAGGCCGCTGTGGCGAGAGCCCCCAACAGCGCAATGACGCGG
Organism: Pseudobythopirellula maris; assembly: GCF_007859945.1. GTDB lineage: Bacteria > Planctomycetota > Planctomycetia > Pirellulales > Lacipirellulaceae > Pseudobythopirellula > Pseudobythopirellula maris. Next base: position 1,170,314 of record NZ_SJPQ01000001.1, read on the forward strand.
CTGGCCGGTAGTCGATTGCGATTCATCGGGGCCTACTCGGTGGGGACGATGCGGAAGCGGTACTCGTAAGCCTGTCGGGCGGGCAGGCGGTAAGGCCGCAGAGGCCGCGCGCCCCACGAGTCCTCGCCCGCAACGCCTTGCTGCTTGTGATCAACGTGCACCGTGATGAAGTCACGCTCGACGAGATCGACGCCGCGGTGCTCGCCTTCGAGGTCGTCGAGGGCCAACGGGTAGGCGGCGACGCCGAGCGGCTGGCCGTCGGTCGATTCGAACCGCGCGCCGCCACCCTCGCCCGTGAACGACGCCCACCGCACGCCGGTGCGGTTGCTGTTCTCCTGCGTCTCGCTGTAGCGGGTCCACAGGTCGTCGACACGGCCCGAGTGCACGCCGAGCCAAGCGCCGCTGTTGCGGTCGAGATAATTCTCGTGCGGGCCGCGTCCGTACCAGGTCCACTCGCCGAGCGACTTGTCGAGCTGCAGCTGCACGCCAACCCGCGGCAGATGGGCCAGCCGCTCACCACGGGGCGAAACGCGCACGGCGACCTCGACGGCGCCGTCGCCATGAACCGTGTAAACGAGGCGGGCGGTCGTGTCGCCCGCGGGCACGCGGAGCTTGTACTGCAGTCGCGCCACGCCGTTCTCGACGCTCACCGATTCGGATTCGACCTCGGCGTGGTCGCCCGCCGTGCGCCAAACGCCTTGCCGACCCGGCATGCGGTTTCCGCGGTCGTTGTCGGTCGGGGCCCGCCAGAAGCAGAGCCGCAGCGGCCCCTCGAGCAACTCCTTGCCGGCGAGGCGGTACGACGTCATCTGACCACTCGCCGGAGCGAACGTAACCGCGAACCCGTCGCCCCGAGCGGTAACGCCGTCTCGCTCGTCGAGTTCGACCGCGCCCTCTGCCGCGTAGGAATCCATTCGCCGCTCGCCCCAAGGGAGCATCACCTGCTCGCGGGCGACCACGCGATCGGCGGCGCCCCAGGAGCGCTCGGCCCCTTGCAGGAACTCGATGGTTAAGACGTGCTCCTTGTCGGCATTGGGCGAAACTCCGGTGGCGATGGTCAGCTCGGCCGACCCCTGCGGCTCGAGCGCGGGGAGGGCGTCCTCGCCGCTGGCGACCGTCTCACCGTCGGCCGTGACGACCCAGCGGTAGGGGGTCCCCTCGGCGTTGGTAAAGAACTGCTCGTTGGTCACCCGCACCCGCACCGACGAGGCGGCGGCCACGTCGACCGGCTCAACAAGGAAGTGCCGGTACTGATGGAACACCTCCCAGGCGTGGGGATTGGGCGTAAGGTCGGCGCCCACGACGCCGTTCATGCAGAAGTTGTTGCTGTTGGGCTTGTCGCCAAAGTCGCCGCCGTAGGCGAAGTAGGGGATCGGCTCGCCGCCCCCCTCGGGCGTCTTGTGCCGCAGCAGGCCTTGGTCGCGCCAGTCCCAGACAAAGCCCCCTTGGTAGAGCGGCAGGCGGCGGACCAAGTCCCAGTACTCTTTGAGCCCGCCGCACGAGTTGCCCATCGCGTGGCTGTACTCGCATTGGATGAGCGGCCGCCGCTGCTCGGGCGCCTTCTGCATCTCGGCGTCGATGTAGCCCTGGACCCGGCCAACCTTGAAGTACATGGGCGCAAAGATATCGACCGCCGTTTGCGGGCGGTGCTCCGACACGTGGGCGTTCTCGTACTGCACGGGGCGCGACGGGTCGCGGTCGTGCAGCCATTCGAGGATCTTGGCGAACACCGGGCCGTCGCCCGCCTCGTTGCCCATCGACCAAATCACCGCGCAGGCGTGGTTCTTGTGCAGCTCAACGTTGTTGCGCACCCGGTCGAGGTGCGCCTCGTACCAGCTCATGTCTTTGGGCAACGGGTTGCGGCTGCGGCCGTAGCCGTGCGTCTCGATGTTCGCCTCGCTCACGACGTAAAAACCGTACTCGTCGCACAGCTCGAGGAACCGCGGGTCGTTCGGGTAGTGGCTCGTGCGGATCGCGTTCACGTTGAGCCGCTTCATTTGGTCGAGGCCCTCACGCATCGCCTCTTCGGAGACGTAGTGGCCCGTCACGTGATGGTGGTCGTGGCGATTGACGCCCTTGATGAGCACCGGCTCGCCGTTGACCAGCAACTGTCCCTCCTTGATCTCGCTGGTGCGGAACCCGACCTTGCGTGAGTAGACGGCGGTCGTTTCGCCCTCGCTGTTCTTCAGTTCAAGCACCAGGTCGTATAGTCGGGGCTTCTCGGCCGACCACGGCTCGATGTCGAGTGAATCGGCCGAAGCGGTCGCAACGTCTTCGCCGCCGGCGGCCGCCTCGCCCATCAGGCCGAGCCGGGCGAGCTCTTGGTCGCCGTCCAGCAGCCGCGCCTCGACGCTGTAGCCGCTGGCCGTGTCGCTGTGGTTCTTGGTCCAGGTTTGGACCGACAGGACGCCCTTCTCGTAGGCGTCGTCGAGCGAGGCGCTGAGCTCGAAGTCACGCAGGTCGAGCGTCGCCGAGCTCCACAGGTAAACGTCGCGGAAGATCCCGCTGAGACGCCAGAAGTCCTGGCACTCCAGATAGCTGCCGTCGCTGAAGCGGTAGACCTCCACGGCGAGCAGGTTCTCGCCCTCCTGCAGGTACGGCGTCAGATCGAACTCGGCCGGCGTTCGGCTGTCTTGCGAGTAACCGACCTTCTGGCCGTTGCACCACAAATAGAACGCCGAGTCGACGCCATTAAAGACGACCCTTGTGCGTCGCCCCGCCCAGTCGTTGGGCAGAGTGAACGTCTTGCGGTAACTGGAGACCGGGTTGCGGTCTTCGTAGGAGGTCCAATCCCTGCGGGGCTCGCCCATAACGCGCGGGGCGTCGCGTTTGAACGGGTACTCCGAGTTCGCGTAGATCGGCACGCCGTGGCCCTCGAGTTCAACGTTCGACGGCACGGGGATCTCGCCCCAGGCCGAATCGTCGAAGTCGGCCGTGTAGAAATCGGCGGGCCTCTCCTCGGGCCGACGCGACCAATGGAACTTCCACTCGCCGTTGAGCAGCCGGCAATAGGGGCTCGCCATCCGCGGCTCAGACCGAGCCGACTCGGCGTCGGGCCATGGCATCTTGGTGGCGTGCGGCTCCTCTTTGTTCACACGAAAGACCGATTGGTCTTCCCATTCCACCGCAGTAGCGAAGCTCGCGGCCAGCAAGCAACCGCCGAGCGCAAGGAGAGTATGGCCGAGCGGCGTGATCATCGGTGAGGTCATAATCATGGGGGGTAGTGAGGTTCGCTTTCGGCTCCGAAAGCCCAGTTAATTAGCAAGGATTCGCTTGGAGGCGCATCCCCTGCAGGAAGGTTGTTCTTAAGAGGCTGGCGCTGAGGGGTGGAGCCCCCGCTCATCGGGAGAGGGTCGTGGCGCCATCTTGCCGGTTGCCGCGATCGCGGTGGACTCGCCAATCGATCTCGTAGCTGACCTCGCGGACGCTCCCATCGCAGTAGGCCACGTTCCAGCCTTGCTGGTGGGCGGAGCCAAACCTGCCCCAGTGCTCGGCCCGATCGGTAGCGTTGTCGGGCACGGGAGCGAGCTCAACAATCTGGCCCCCTTCGAGGCGGCCCGTTTTACGGTAATTGTCGTTGTTGAAACCGGTGCACCAGGTCTCGTTGTCGCCGTAGTCGTAGCCGTTCATGTAATCGGTTTGAGGGATGTGTCGCTCGCCTATCAGGTACGTGTTCGACAGGCCATCGGTGATCCGCCGCATGGGAACCACGCTGCGCTCGAAGGAGACGCCCGACATCGCGATGCCGTCCGGCAAGTTGCGGTTGGCGAGGTCTTGCTCGCCGCCCCAGTAGTGGCTGGCCGTCCATCGATCGGCCTCTTGGTAGCTCGAAGGCCCGCGGCCGAAATCGCGGTTGGGCCACTCGTTGTAAACGTGGCCGGAGTTGATGGCGTAGTCGCTGCGTCCCGCCACGACCGGGGTGACCGAGTTGAAAAACCCCCAGTCGCCCCCCTCGTTGGCGTTCAGCGGATAGGCGATGTTTGGCCGGCGCGATGGGCAGTTGATGACCGACAAAGGCGTGCTCACGATCTTGGCCGCCCCGCCCCGCTGCTTGCGAGTCAGCTTGTAGGGGTCGCCGTCGCTCGCTTGGTCGTAGATGGCGTACTCCTCGAAGTACGGAAGCAGATTGAAGATCCATCCGCCTGGCTGGTCCTTGCTGAAGCCGCGGTCGGCGTCGCCGATCCAGTACCACCCCCATCCGCCGCTGGGGAAATGGCCGTGCACATCGTGATGGCCCACACAAGCCAGCGAGAGCTGTTTGAGGTTGTTCTTGCACTCGAGTCGACGGGCGCTCTCGCGCGCCGCCTGGACGGCGGGCGACACGACCGAGACAAGCATCCCGACGATTGCGATAGTCACCATCAGCTCGACCAGGGTGAACCCGGGAGCTTGGCGCGGGGCGCGTTGGTTTCGCCATGTCGTGGGATGCATGACCACGGCGGTGTTCGAGATGAGTAAAAAAGAGAAGAATCGTCGCCGCGGCGACGAGACGCATTATAGCAGCACTCCGCGAGCGGTTTGCAAGTCGGCGTGATAGTGTCCTTAGGCAAGTAGTTTCAGGGCGCCGCCGTCTCGGCGTAACGCTGCTGGAAATAGTGGTTCAGCTCGTCCATCTCCGCGGGTTCGAGCCGCGTATTGTAGACGAGTACCTCGTACAGATTGCCGAAGAAGCCTGCTTCGATGTGCGGGTGCGGGTGACTGCCAAGGTACCGGCGGCCGGTGCTGATCAGGGCGATCGGCGCCGACGCCGTTCCCTGACTCTCGCCATTGGCCCACAGCTCGGCGTGATCGTCGGTGGAGTCGTAGGCGTAAGCCGCCACCGCCACGCCCGCGTGTTCGACCGGAGCCGAGCGGATCACGCCGACGTTCGAAGCGCTCCCCTGGCCGGGCCAAACCCAGCCCCTCACGGAGCGGTCCGCAAACAGCGCCAGCTCCATCGAGGGCGCCCCGGGGTACTTCAGCAAGATCCCGCCGTGGTAGTCGTTAGCGAAGCTCGTGGGGCCCGGCGAGTACGCCACGACCACGGTCTGCCGCGCGCCGGTCTCCATCGGCGTGGTCGCCATGTAGGTCGACCAGCCGTCGAACCGCAACGCGCGGCGGCCCCGCTCGTCGATCACCAGCCGCGGGCAACGCCGTTCGTCGAACTGCCAGGCGTCATCGGAGAAATCGTTGTCGCCCACCTGCAGGTCGCGCCACGTGGCGACCGCGTCGCCTTCCTTCGCTTCGGTGAGCGTGTCCGAGGCGAGCCAAAGCTCCAGCTTGCGGTGCACCGGTAGCGGCGGGAGCTCCGCGCTCGACAGCACCCGATCGAAGCTGCGCACGAAGTCGTTGTTGCGGGCGGCGAACCTCACCGGCACGTCGCTCTCCGAGTCGAACCGCATCGCCTCGTCGCGTTTGGCGTGGATCAGCTCGGTCGAGGCGTCCGCCTGGCGTGAGCGGGCGACCACGTCGCCATCGAACACGTGGACCTCCGAATCGCCCGAGTCTTCGACCGACACGCCGAACTGGGTGCCGATGTCGACCACCTCGGACGTGGGAGTCAGGATCGTGTAGCCGCGTGCGGAGCGCGGCACCGCGGCCGCGATCTTGCCGCGTGATAGCGTGGTCTCGATCGAAGAGCTCGCCTCGAAGCTGGCAGGTCCCTCGACCGTCACTTTGGCCCCGGTCGTCAGCAGCAACTCGAGCACGCCACTGGCCAGTTGGACCGTGTCGCCCTTGCTGATCGCGTCGCCAAACGCCAGTTCGCTTTCGTCCGATTCCCACACGGCGTCGCGAACGCCGGTCACGCGGGCGACCAACTGCGAGTCTTCCGTGGCGGACCAGCTGCGCTCGTCGCTCTCGTCGGCCACGGCGCCGGCCGGATCGTCTTGCTCCGGATCAACGATGGCCAGAGAGTGGAGGCGCTTGATCTTCGAGAGCGTTACCAAGTTCTGAGTCAGGAGAGCCGCCATCAGCACCGCGGCGATGGCGGTCATCAACAAGCCATGGGTGTCGATAAACCGCAGCAGGCCACCCCGAGCGGGGCGAGCCGGCTCGGCGGCGGGCGGCGGCGTCAGCAAGTGGGTGAGCTCCAAGGCGCGTCGCTCGCTACGCGTCTCCTCGGCGAGCAGCGACTCGTCGACAAGAAAGCGGCTTGCCCGCGCACGGATCTCCGGATTGTGGCGCAACACCGAGTCGAGCCACTCCTTTTGCTCGGCGGTCACCGAGCCGTCGATCGACCGGAGGAGCACTTCCTCCAGATCGTCTTCGGCGGGGGCGTCTGCCTGTGGGTGGGTTTCTTGGTTCATGGTCGGGGGCTCTGTTCCGGGGCCCAAGACTTAAGGTTTCTCAGCGATGGCATCGGCTCGGACGATCCGTTCCGACTCCGCGGTGAGGCGCGAGCCAATCGCGACACGCCTCCAGCACGACCGGCCCTTTCATTTTTGCGATCAGGCCTTTAACTGACGCTCGACACAATTCTCTAGCGCACGGCGGACCCGTAGGAAAGCGCATTTTATGGCGTTCTCCGTCCGGCCCAGGTTCTCCGCGATCTGCAAAAGCGTGCCGCCCTCTTCGTAACGCATCTGGATCATTTGGCGACTCTTCTTGGGCAGTGTTTTTAGGCACGTCCGCAAAGCGTCTTGCCGTTCGCCCGGGTCGGCGACCTCGTCTTGAGCGGACTGCATCAACAGGCTGGCGACCTCGCTCGAAAATACCAGCTTGTCGCGACTACGGTCTCGATAAAACGAAAGGATCTCGTATTTGGCGATCGTCACGGCCCACGGCATGAACTCGGCGTCGGGCCGGAAGCTCGCCGCGTTCTTCCACAGCACCAAGTTGGTCCGCTGCATCACGTCGGCGGCGTCGTTGTGGTTGCCGAGCGCCGCGAATATGTAGGCCCGCAAGCCCGACTGGTTGCGGGTCAGCAAGTCAATAAAACGGTCGAGCTCCGACATGCCCGGCAAGCCGGCGCCCGACGATTCGTCGGGGCCGTCGCCACCGGGGTTGTTGCTGGGGGGATCGTGCATGCCGGCCGATGTAACTCTGCGGGGCGGGCCCGGATTGGACGAGGCCTGACCGCTACTGGATTCGTTGAAGGGCCGAACGCCGCGCGTCGCGTCGTCTGCGATTCCGGCGCGAGCGGCGTTCGGCCTCTTGCTCTTAGTGTCCGAGAGGGGCTGCATGGTGTCGCGCTTTGTTGGATTATTGGCGTTCCCGGTGGGAGCGCGCGGGTGTCCCGAGTGTGACCTAGAAAAGAGGCGAAAGAAGAGCGGCACTCTTTTTAGCGCTTTTTGACGGAATCCTCAACACGCTCGCCGCCCGGCCGGACACCCCTAGCGAAGGCCTTGCTGACGCCGATCCGTCAGATTTGGCTAGCGGCGGAAAATAGCATACCGCTATCGCCCGCCGCGTCGTTGGGTCGCACACGCATGTCGGCGACCCTCTTTTCACTGAACTACCACTACCCACGGAGCAGGCGGCGTGGCCGAGAGGCCATCCCCCGTGCACCCGCTGGGCTTAGCCTCTTCTCAAGCCAAACTCTTCTCCATCCAAGAAGGTCAAGGAGTCTCGATGAGACCTAAGCATGACCCCCGCACGCCGTCGCCCGAGCCCCGGCGAATCAATTGCGGCTTCACGCTGGTTGAATTGCTCGTCGTGATCGCGATCATCGGCATTTTAGTGGCGTTGCTGCTGCCCGCAGTGCAGGCCGCCCGTGAAGCGGCGCGTCGCAACCAGTGCAAGAGCCAGCTGAAGCAACTAGCATTGGGGTCGCTCAACCATCACGACGTGCAGGGCTTTTTCCAGTCGGGCGGCTGGGGCTGGGGCTACGTGGGCGACCCCGACTTCGGATTCGGCGAAGATCAGCCCGGCGGCTGGGTCTTCAGCACGCTTCCTTTCGTTGAGGAGCAGCAACTCTACGACCTCAGCGGCAACGGCGCAATCCACGACGCCACGGGGAGACGGCCCGACCGTACGCAGCTCGAATTCGCCACCGAAGTGGTTCAGTCGATCGTGTCGATCACGAATTGCCCCACCCGACGCCAGCCGATTCTCTACCCTCGCAACGACGGCGCCGGCACGCTCCGCAACGCGAGAACGCCGCTCGATACCTCGCGGATGGACTACGCCATGAACTCGGGGCACGCTTACAACGAGTTCCCCGATGGGTCCGCTTTCCAAGCGGGGCCGGCAACCTACGCAAGCGCTGATATCAATACCTACAATGCCCAGGTAGACCAGGAGCTTAAGCGAGAAGGGCCCAACGGCAGCCCGCTCTATTCGGGCATCTCCTTCGGACGCAGCGAAATAAGCCTGCGAAAAATCACCGACGGGACCTCGCACACCTATCTGATCGGCGAGAAGGCCCTGCCCGTGGCCAACTACTCCAACGGCGCCGACCGGGGCGACAACGAGACCTGGTGCACAGGCTTTAACAACGACAACTTCCGCAAGACGGGCCGCCTGGTTGGGGGAGAGATCGTCGAGGCGACACCGGTTTCCGACACCAACACAGCCGCCGAAAACCACGGCCGTTTCGGCTCCGCCCACCCGGGAGTCTGGCTCGCAGCCCTCTGCGATGGCAGCGTCCACGCCGTGAGCTTCGACATCGACTGGCAAATCCACCGCGACCTAGGAAACCGCACCGATGGCAACGTCGCCTCGATCGATCAGCTCTAAGAAATCCCGAGCGTCCTGCTTTTTTTATGACACCCCCACGGCCTCACCGGACAATACTGCCGGAGAAGCACCGCCGATAGGTTCCGCAATGCTGGCGTATGAATCACGCCCCATCACGACGCCCCGGCCGCTACCCAGAACTCCTCTCAAGCACTTTTCCAAGTCATCCAGCGCCCAACGCATCCGTTTTTTTGATGCGGAGCGGACGCCGCAGCTTCGCCCAGCGGTTCCGCTGAGCACCAGATCGACTGACACACCTTGTCTGAACACATCTCGCTCGGAGCTTTCCATGCCTAAACCCCAGGCTTTCAGCGCAAGTCGCCTCCGGCTTCTGATCACCACGACCGCACTGCTCGTCGCCACAAACGCCCAAGCCTTCGACGTGTTCTGGACCGGCGGCGTCGGCTCCTGGACCTCCGGGGGCAATTGGGACGCCCAGGCCGAACCCGACTCCTTCTTCGAAGACGTGCCGATCATCAACAACGGCGGCACGGCGACGCTCAGCACCTCGGCGATCGGCGCCGCCGGATTGGTGCTCGGCCAATCGGCGGGCGACTCGGGCACGGTGATCATCCAGCCGGGCGGCGACCTGGAATTGATCGACACGCCGGGAGCGGCGTCGCTCGTCCCGCCGGACGGCATCGCCAACATCGGCCTCGCCGGCCAAGCCTTGCTCGAGGTTCACGGCGGCGGGTCGTTCAGCTCCACCTCGATCGACATCAACGCCTTGGGCGCTCTGCGCGTGGGGACCGCCGGGGCGGGCGGCGCCACGGTCGCCTCGACAGGCTCGCTGTTCAACGACGGCGTCCTCGAGGTTCGCGGCGCGGGCCACGCCTTCACGGTCGCCACCAACGCCTCGCTCGAGGGCAACAGCGTCTTCGTACCGCACCTCACTTCAAGCGTGCACTCCGCCATCGGCGTGACGGGCAACGCCGCTCTGGGTGGCGTGCTGCGGCCCATGGCGACCGGCGTTGTCCCGGCGGTTGGCGACAGCTGGGACCTGATCGACGCGGAGACGATTTCGGGCGGCTTTGCCAATACCGATTTCAGCGCCTTGCCCGCCCTCTCTGGTGGACGCGTTTATCGGGCGAGTGTCGAGGCGGGAGGTTCCGGCCAGGTGCTGCGGCTCGGCGTCGACCAGTCGCTCACGCTCCGCGTCGACTGGAGCACCAAAGAGGTCACTCTCATGAACCAAGGGACCGACCCGGTCACGCTCGATGGCTACTCGGTCGCGTCGATCCAAGGGAGCCTCAACGCCGCGAGTTTCAACGGCCTCGACGACCAGAACGTCGGCGGCGCCGACGCTTGGCAAGAGGCCAACCCCACAGCCAACTCGCTCAACGAGCTCAACCCGCTCGGCAGCCTCTCGATCGCGGGGGGGCAAGACTATCTGCTCGGCGAGGTGTTCGCTCCCGCCCTTTCCCTGCCGTTTGGCGCCTCGCCCGAAGACATCGGGTTTGAGTACTCGACCCCCACGGGCGAGCTCCTCTCGGGCATCGTGGAGTACGTTGGCGAACGCGACACGAACAACCTGCGGCTCACGGTCGACCCCTCAACCGGCCAGGCCCAGCTCCGCAACGACGGCGGGGTTCCGATCGCCCTGGACGGCTACTCGATCCTCTCGGGCACCGGGTCGCTGCTGACCTCGTGGCAGAGCCTCGACGACCAGAACGTCGACGGGGCGAACGCCTGGAACGAGGCGGCGCCGACCGCCAACGAGGTCTCGGAGCTCAACCCCGCGGCGTCGACCACCATCACTCCGAACCAAGGCCACGACCTCGGCGTGCTGTGGGACACTTCGGGCGCCCGCGACTTGCAGCTCGTCTTCAGCCTGCTCGGCGAGGCCACGCCTCGGACCGGGGCGGTGATCTTCGGCGATCTGCCGGAACTCAGCGACGGCCTGTGGGGCGATTACAACGGCAACGGCGTGGTCGACGCCGCCGACTTCACCGTGTGGCGTGACCACCTGAACGACCCCGACGAGAGCGCCCTCAACGGCAACGGCAACGGCGGCGGGGTCGACATGAGCGACTACGACTTCTGGGTCAGCCACTTCGGCGAAACCAATCTCCTGCCCGCCTCTCTCTCGCATTCCGCCTCGGTCCCCGAGCCGACCGGCTTGACCCTCTTGGCGTTGGCGCTGGGAGCGAGCGGTCTGTCGCGACGCCAACCTCGGGGCCGGCCCCGCAGGGAGGAGAAATGAACCACACCACGACCAACCGCACCTCCCAAGCCCTCACGATCAAAGACCCCTTTCAGAGGAACACGAACATGCTCTCTCACCTAAACACCATCCGGTTCGTCGCCTTCTCCGCGGCGCTCTGTCTGCCGCTCTTCGCCCAAGCGATCGTGGTCGAAGACTTCGAGAGTTACGCCACGGGCGACCTGCAAACGGTGGGCGCTCCCACCTGGACGGTCGAGAACGCCGGCGATTCGACGGTCGGATCGGAGGGGGGCAACCAATACCTCGCCTTCGGCGGCACCGACGACTGGCGCCACAGCTACCGGGCCTCGAACGCGTCGATCCTCGACACCGGCTCGCTCTCGTTCCGTGTCTACGCCGAGGACGAGGCGACCGACCAGGCGATCGGGCTCACCGACAGCTCCGAGGAGATCGACTGGTACGGCGACTACGGCCCCTACATCCGCATCACGGACGACACGGCGGCGGGCGCTGGCGTGGTGAGCCTCGACACCCGCGACGGCGGAGCCTTCGTCGATGACATCGCCACGCTCAACATCGGTCAGTGGTACGACATCCGGCTCGACATCAACACCGCCGGCGGCGACGCCGGACTGGGTGGTTTCGACATCTACCTCGACGACAATCTGGTCTACAGTAGCGCGGATTTCCGTCGCGCCTTCGGCGCCCCGCTCGACAACGTCTTGTTGATGGGCGGCAGCGGCATAGGTCAGACGGTGCGAGTCGACGATATCGAGATCGAAGGCGTGGTGCTGCTGCCGGGCGACACCGACGGCGACGGCGTCCTCGAACTCGAAGACGATTACGGCCCGATCCGCGACAACTTCCAGAAGAACGTCTCGGGCCGCAGCGAGGGCGACCTCGACCTGAGCGGCAAGGTCGACTTCCTCGACTTCCGCGAGTGGAAAACGGCTTACCTGGGAGCGGGCTTCTCGCTCGCCGGCGTCGATCTCAGCTTCGCCACGGTCCCCGAGCCGGGCGCGTTGAGCGTGGCGCTCAGCGCGGTATTGGCGGGCGCCATCGCAAGGCGCCGCCGCAACGGGTGAGGCTCTCGTGTGGATTGGGAGGCAAGCGGCGTTCTGGCCTGGGGAGCCAGAACGCCCAAGATCGAGCGAAGCGTGGCCGTGGGTGCGATGCGCCGTGGACGCGATTGGGGAGACGAGGAGTAGGCACAACCGTGAAGTAAACAACGAGATGTAATGTGAGCGCACCGATAACGCACCAACGAAGATCCGCCACCCCGCTACTCTCTTTTGCCTGTTTGCTGATCGTCGCCGCGACCGTCCAGGCGCAGATCCCCGGTTCGATCACCAAGCAAGGCTTGCGGGTTGAGCTCGACGACTTCACGCAGATGCCCGCCACAGCGGGCACCGTGGGCGGCAAGGGCGATCACTCGCCCAACGCGACCGCCAGGATCAACTTCTTCCGCGAATCGCCCGACGGGCGGCTCTGGGTGAACGACCTCCGCGGCCAGATCTACACGCTGGACGAGGCGGGCGCGCCGCAGCTGTTTGTCGACGTCGACGCCGCCAACGGCGGACCGTCGTCGATCTTCCCTGCGATGACCACGACCGGCGGTCTGGCCGCCGGCCTCATCGGCTTCGAATTCCACCCGGAGTTTGAGTCGAACGGGCTGATGTACACGATCCACGGCGAGCGGGCGTCGAACGCCAACGCCACGCCCCACTTCAGCACCGTCGATCAGCGCACGGGATTCCACCCCGTGAACTACCACACCGTGATCACCGAGTGGGAGCTGCCCGACCCAGACGCGGGAGTCTGGAACGAGGCGGCCGGCGCGCGGCGCGAGGTGCTGCGTGTCGGCACGACCGCCGACTCCTACTTCCACCCGTTCGGCGACATCCAGTTCAACCCGACCTCCGAGCCGGGCGACGACGACTACGGGCTGATGTACGTCTCGGGCGGCGACTGGGGCTACATCAACGGCGCGGGCGCCCCGCAAGGCAGCCCGACCGAGGGCCAGCCGGGACAACTGCAGCGGACCGACACCCTGGCCGGCACGATGATCCGCATCGACCCGCGGAGCCCCTCGGTGACCGGCGGCCAAGCGGGCCTCGGCGATTACACCATCCCCTCGGACAACCCGTTCGTCGACGGCGACCCCCAGACGTTCGACGAGATCTTCGCCTTCGGCTTCCGCAACGGTCACCGCATGGCCTGGGACGAAGACGGCACGCAGTACGTCTCGAGCGTGGGGCACGCCAACATCGAAGAGATCGAGCGGATCGTGCCGGGCGGCAATTACGGCTGGGCTCTGAGAGAGGGGACCTTCGTCAACGGCAACGACATCGCCAACGGCGGCAACGGCGACGCCGACCGGGTCTTCGCCAACAACGTGCCGGACGCGCTCGACGTCGATTTCCGCGGCGAGGAGTTCCTCTACCCGGTCGCCCAGTACGACCACGGCGACGGCAACGCCATCGCCGGCGGGTTTGTCTATCGCGGATCGGCGATCCCTCAGCTGTACGGCAAGTTCGTGTTCGGCGACATCGTCAACGGCCGGCTCTTCGCCGCCGACGCCGACCTGATGAAGACGATAGACCTGACGGACCCGACAACCACAGCCGACATCGAGGAGATCCAGCTCTTCGTCACCGACAACCAAGGTTCGCAGACCGACGTGAACCTGCGCGGCGACATCCTGCCGGGGCGTGTCGACCTGCGGTACGGCGTCGACGCCGAGGGGGAGATCTACATCCTCACGAAGACCGACGGCGCGATCCGCCGGCTCGTTGGCAGCGCCGCTTTGCGGCTTTTGGTGGACCGCGGGGCCGGAACGGTGAGCCTGGTGAACGGCTCGGACACGCCGGTCGAGATCGACGGCTACTCCTTGCTATCGCAGTTGGGAGCGCTCGACCCGAGCGACGGCGCTTGGAATAGTTTGTCCGAGCAGGGACAGTCGGGCTGGGACCAGGCGGCGCCGACCGCCAACGCGTTGAGCGAACTGAACCCGCTCGGATCGCTCACCCTAACGGGCGGTCAAAGCATCGATCTCGGCGCGATCTTCAAGCCCGTGCAGCTCGCGTTCGGCGAGAACGCCGAGGAGCTGGTTTTCGAGTACACCTCGCCCAACGGGTCGCAATTCAATGGCGCGGTGGTGTACACGGGCGAAGGGCTCACGAACAACCTGCTGCTCACCGTCGACCCGGCCACCGGCGTGGCGACGCTCGTGAATGCCTCGCAGTTCGATGTCGACGTGGAAGGCTACACGATTCACTCCGAATCGGGCTCGCTGCTCACGGCCGACGGCGACTGGGCCAGCCTCCAGGACCAAGGCGAAACCGAGTGGGACGAAGCGGGCCCCACGCCCTTCGCGCTCTCCGAACTGGTCCCCGAAGGCGTTTCGACGCTCGAGGCGGGCGAGGCGTACAACCTCGGTAAGATCCTCTCGACCTCCGGCGCGCTCGACCTCCGCCTGGAGTTCTTGCGAGAGGGCCTCGCCGCGTCGCAGGAGGGCGTGGTCCGGTATCTCTTGGCGGGCGACTACAACAACAACGGCGTCGTCGACGCGGCCGACTTTACCGTGTGGCGCGACTCGCTCGGTGGTTCAGGCGTGCTCGCCGACGCCACGGGGCCCGACCTGGCGGGGGTGCCCGACGGGGTGGTCGACACGCATGACTACGACTACTGGGTCACTCACTTCGGAAACACGCTGCCAGCGTTGGCCGAGGCGGTTCCCGAGCCCGCCACCGCGTGGCTCGTCGGCTTGCTGACGCTCGCTTGGGCCACGCAAGGCCGCGACCGCCGGCCGACTAAATAAACGACCAACGACAGGAACACGGGACGGCGTAGGCATCTGCAGATCTCTTTTCCCCCACTCTTCAGGAGTTGCATCTAATGAACGTCACACTCACCACTGCCCAGCTGCTGCTCGTCGCGGCCGCGACGGCGATCGCGCCGGCGGCGCTCGCCGCGCCGCTCGTCGTCGACGACTTTGAGAGCTACACCGCAGGCGACCTCGACGTGGTCGCCACCCCCGCCTGGACCGCCGAGTACGCCGGCCTGAGCCAAATCGCCTCGGCGGCGGGCAATCAATACATCGTTAACGCGGGCGATAGCGACTGGTCGCACAGCTACCGCTCGCTCGGCGCCTCGGTCACGCAGCAGGCGGTCCTGTCGTTTGACATCTACGTGGAGGACGACGTTGAGATCGACCACGCCTTCGGCCTGACCGACAGCTCAGAAGCGGTCGACTGGTACGGCGACTACGGCCCCTACGTGCGTGTGACGCCTGACGGCCCGGGCGCCGCGGGGATCGCTGGCCTCGACGTCCGCGACGGCGGCGGCTTTGTCGACGACATCGCCCAGATCACCACGGGAGTGTGGCACAACGTGAAGCTCGCAGTCGACACCGCGGGCGGCGGCTCGTTCGACGTCTACCTGAACGACGCACCGGTCTACTCCGGCGCCGGGTTCCGCCGCGGCTACGGCGCCCCGCTGGAGAACTTCCTGCTGATGGCCGGGCAAAACACGTCGCCCCTCGTGCGGGTCGACAACGTGACGATCGACGTGATCCCCGAACCCGCTTCGCTGATGATCGGGTTCGTTGGCTTGGCGGCGATCGCGGCCGGGCGTCGCCGCGACTGATCCGTTGCTCCGGGGCAGGAGCAACCGACGCTTGCCCGGCCGCCCCCGGCCGGGCAAGCGTGTTTTTTATCGTGACACCACAACCACCGCGCACAACCTGAAGATGAGCATCCGACCCCTCACCGCCGTGCTAGCCGCGCTGCTCGTGTTCGCCACGGCGGCGTGCCCCGCGCAGATCGTGTCGTCGAAGCGCGGCTTCGCCGACGTAAACCCGGGTAGCAACGAGCTCCAAACGCTCAACGCCGGCTGGTACTACCGCTGGGGCCCCGACAAGCCCTCCAGCGCAGCGGGCTCCAGCGCCCAATTCGTGCCGATGATCTGGGGCGGATTCCAAGCGAACACCTCGACGATCAACAACATCCTCAACCAGGATGGCGTGGAGTGGGTCCTCGGGTTCAACGAGCCGGAACGCCCCGACCAGGCGAACATGAGCGTCTCGCAGGCGATCTCGTCCTGGCAAACGCTGTCGAGCGGCTTCTCCGGCACGGGCGTCAAACTGATCAGCCCCGGCGTGTCGGACACCGGCGAAGGGCAGGCGTGGCTCGCCGACTTCATGGGACAGGCCAACTCCCAGGGGCTGAAAGTCGACGGCGTGGCGTTCCACTGGTATGGCGCGAGCACGCCGAACGACCCGATCGGCGCCGCCAACAGCTTCATCAGCCGCGTCGACTCTTACCACAACAGCTACGGCCTGCCGGTCTGGATCACCGAGTTCGCGATGCACGACTGGGGCGGCAACTACAGCGACCAAGAGATGCGCGCCGCCAATGCGATCTTTCTCGACAACGTGGTCCCACGGCTCGAGAGCCGCAGCTACGTGGGCGGCTACTCCTTTTACAACTGGTTCGGCGATTCGACCCTGATCGAGGGCAACCCGCTATCGCCCACGAACGTGGGGCTTCCCTACGTCGGGGCGATCCGGAACGGCGAGGTCTTCGACCTCGCCGGGCAGGACCTCGGCGACAACATCGCCTACCTCGCCGGCGGCGAACTCACCAGAGGGGGCTCGGCGCCCGGGGTCGTGCGACGCATCGACGCCCTGTCGGGCGCCAACAAGATCAGCGGCTCGGTCGACTGGGGGCTCGCTCCCGGCGAACGGGCCGACGTGCGCAGCGGCGCTTCGTTGCGCAAGACCGGCATCAACCGCGTGACGTTCGACCGGATCCGGCTGACGAACGACGGGGTCATCGAGGTCGCCGAGGGCGAGCTGCTCCTGCACGACGGCCCGCGGGTGACCGGCGACGGCCGGTTCGTCATCGGCCCCGGCGGCAAGCTCACCTTCGACGGCTCGACCCCCAGCGCGGGCGGAGTGCTTTCGTACCCCGTCGAGCTGCGCGGCGGGGTGCTCGCCTCGCCGGTGGCCGGCGGTGTGGTCGCCGCCGACGGGTCGCTGCTCTCGGGGCACGGCCGCGTGGAGGGCGATTTGACGGCCATCGTGGGCTCGACGATCCGGGTCGGCGCCGCCGGGCTATCAGCGCCAGGATGGTTCACGATCGAGGATTTTGACTCGTACGCCCCGGGCAACGTGCGCGACGTTGCCAGCCCCCCCTGGACCGCCCACGAGAACACCAGCCTCGCCGACATCGAGTCTGTCGGCGGCGACAACGCCCTCTCCTACGGGTGGTCGCAAGAATTCCGCGGCGCCTCGCGCGGCCTCGGCGACGGCGGCGCCGTTGAAGAGGACGACACGGCGACGGTCTTCTTCCGCTTCCGCTCCAAGACCGACGACCCCGACCACAGCCTCGGCCTCGGTGATCAGGCGACCACCGGCGGCGTGCAGTTCGGCGACTACGAGACGCAGATCCGTCTGCTCGACGACCCTTCGGCCACCGGCACGTTCCTGATCGACGCCCGCAACGGCGGCGCCTTCACCGCCCCGCTCGCCACGGGGCTAGCCACCGACGAGTGGCACAACGTGTGGATGGTGATCGACCAAGCGACGGACCAGTACGACGTGTACCTCTCGACCGGCGAAGCCGACGCGGTGAAGCTCAACGCCACGCCGCTCGCCTTCCGCAACGGCGCCGACTCGGCGCTCGACTCGTTCTTGGCTCTGGCGGGGGGCTCGCCAATCGACAACGGCGCGTTGGTCGATGACATCGTTTACCTGCATGGCGAGAACCTGACGAACCCGCTGCTGGGCGGCGACCCCGGCGTCGTTGTGCTGCCGAAAACGCTGACCGTTGAGGGCGATTTCGTCCTCCAGAGCGGCGCCGTGCTGGAGCTCGACCTGTTCGACGCGGCCTCGCACGACGTTCTGGCGATCACCGGAGAGTTGGCCGCGGGGGGCATGCTGCGGGTCAGCCTCGACCCCGGCGCCCCCGGCCTCGGCGAAGGCGAGGAGATCGACCTGCTCGATTTCACCACCTGGAGCGGCGGCTTCGACACGATCGAACTCCCGGGGCTCGCTCACGGTTTGGTGTGGGACGCTTCGCGGCTCGCCACCGACGGGGTGCTCGCAGTCGCCGAGGGCCTCACGGGCGACTACAACGGCAACGGCGTTGTCGACGCGGCCGACTTCACCGTATGGCGCGACTCGCTCGGCCAAACCGATCTCATTCCAATGAGCGGCGCCGACGGCGATGGCGACGGCCAAGTCACCCAAGCCGACTACGCCCTGTGGGTCGCCAATTTCGGCGCCGTGCTCGACGGGGGAGCAGCCGCGATTCCCGAGCCAACCAGCTTAGCCCTCGTTCTGCTGGCCGCTTCGCTGCTCACACGGGGGCGTCGCCGGCAGCTCTAGCAGCTCGCATTTCGCGCTGGTTCGGGGCGCGATCTAATCCCCAGCTGCTCCATTCCACTTCCCTTTTGAGAAGTAGGACAGGAGGCTGGTCCCCTCAGTCGCCAACCTGCTTCGAGTGGAAATACCGCTGCTCAAAGCACTTAGAACGCACTACCGCTAGCCGTAGCGTCGTTTTCGCCTTATCGAAGTCGAATCACCCCGCCACACACGCTACGCATCCGTGCGATTCGCACTAGCCCCCCTGATTCATGCTTAACTCCGGGGCTATTCGTCGGCTGATTCGCAGGCAGGCTTCTCGCTAGAGACCGTTTGCGCGTGAAGGCCCGAACGGATTGCCAAAGGAATATCAGAAATTTGGCATTTGATTCTTGACTTACGGTTGCCCGTGAAAGGAACATGGTAGCACATTAGCTGAAGAGGGCGCCGTGCAGGAGGCGGACGCCCCTCTGCATGCGTTTGCCTGATAAAACAACTTCTGATTGACGCCACGAGTCGAGCTGACTGCCCTGGGGGGGCGAGCCCGTGCCTAACAACCAACTGAATCACCACCGACGCATACGGGGCTGGGCGCCCGGCTTCCTCCTGGCTTTCCTGACTGCGACCGTCTTCTTCGCGGCGGCGCCGGCGCAGGCGTCGATCGAGGGCCTTGGTACCGGCGCGTTCATCGAACAGAGCGGGTGGTCTGACATCTCGGTTGGATTTGTCTCAGGCGGTTACGACAGCACTTCGGGCGCCCTGACTGCGGCAGGCATGGTCCAGGCCATCGAATTTGGCATGGGTGGCGCCGCCGACTACAGCGGCATGCTCGGCGTCTTCAACATCGCCGGATTGATCGTCGATAACTCGGGCACGGTCACCACCGCTGGCTCGCTCGTTGTCTCGACGATGGGCCCCCTCAGCCCGACCGGCTCGCTGCCCGGCTTCCCGGCAGGTGTGTTGCTCAGCGCCACGGTTACTGAAGCCTTTATCGTTGCGGCCAACGAGTTGCAGCTCGGCTTCACGGTCACTGGCGGCAGCGCGGCCGAGTACTTCGGCGATCCCGGCGGCATGGGGGGCGTGAAGATCAGTCTGGTCGGCGTGTCGAGCCCGAGCTTCAGCAACTCGTTCAGCTTCTCATTGCAATCCGCCGACATCCTCGGCGCCCCGATTCCCGAGGCCAGCAGCTGGTTGGTATTCGCCGGACTTGCGCTCACTCATTGTGGATACTTCGCCAGGAAGTACCGGCGGCTGGCCTGAGGGTCGAGCGTCGCGACCGACCCGGCGTACGCCGGCGCTCGAGCGACCGCTTGATTCCGAGGCGCCGTTCAGAGCTCACGGTTCGCGACGCAGCAACACACTCGGGCCCGAACACTGTTGCCGTAAATAGGGCGACGCGACGATGGCTGCGCGCAGGGCAAGCAAACGATGCTCGCCCCGCGTGCGCCAGCTTCTCTCGCCTAGAAAACCACGCTAGCCTCGTTCAAATATTGAACGAATCGCCACGATCGGCCGCCGCATTGGGCGCCCCCCACTCACTCCACGCTTCGCAACTCCTGACGGCACACCTCTCGATCCCGCACCGGAGCTTTCGTTATGTCGCGTTTTGAGCAACGCCCCCATCGATTCGATTTTTTCAACACGGCGGCGCTCCGTAAAGCGAAGCGGGCGGGCTGCTGCAACCGCGGCCGGAGCCTCAGACACGAGAGTCTGGAAGACCGCCGCATGCTCGCACTGGTGGGCATTCAAGCCCTGCTAGACCAGCCGCTGGTGAGCTACAACAGCGACGGCCAGGTGGGCTACGACAGCGTGTCGGACGAGTTCTCGCTCAACGCTACGCCGCTGATCTTCCTCGAGTCGGCGACCGACGCCACGCCCGGCGTCTTCTTCACCGGCGACCTTGACATCAACATCGAGGTTGACGCTGCGGGATCGCTCATCGGCGGCTCGGCCGGCGACGACTTCATCCTCACCGGCGATCTCGACACGAACGGCGACTTCGTCCCCGACCTCAGCGGCGTGCTGCTCACCGGCGAGGTGAGCGAGTTCGGCTGGCAAGACCTGGGGACCAGCACCGACAACTACGACTTCCGCTTCACGGTCACCGGCGGTTTGCTTGCGCCCGGATTCTTCGCGGGCCGCGACATCGGCGTCTCGGTGGTGAGCGAGAACTCTAGCTTCACCGGCGCGTTCTCAACCGACTTCGGCGGCGACGCGAAGGGCATCCTCGGAGGCGTCCCCGAGATCCCGCCGCCGCCTCAGTTCGCCAGCCTCTCGGGGGTGAAGTACTACGACCTGACCGGCGACGGCATCACGGACGACGACACGCCGCTCGCGGGCGTGACGATCAACCTCTACGCCGACACCAACGGCGACGGGATGCTCGACGGCGGCGACGTGTTGGTCGACTCGGACGAGACCGGCGTGGACGGCGCCTACGAGTTCGAGGACCTCGACCCGGGCGACTACCTCGTCGAAGAGGTCGTGCCCGAGGGCTACGTCGCCACCTCGCCCGTGGTGCAGGCCCTCGCGCTGGCGGCCGGTGAAGACGTCACGACCGGGTACGACTTCTCGAACACCGTCCTGCTGGCCGGCCTGACGGGCGTGAAGACGGCCGAGGTCACGGTCTGCGATTGCGACGGCGTGCAGACGATCGAGACCGAAACCGTCAGCGACCTGGTGATCAATCTCTACGCCGACGCGAACGGCAACGGCTTGCTCGACGGCGCCGAGGGCGACGCCACGGTGGCCACGACGACGACCGGAGCCGACGGGTCGTACGTGTTCGACGACCTGCTGCCGGGCGATTACATCGTCGAGGAAGTCGTGCCCGAGGGCTACGTGGCGCTCACCGCCACGTCGATCGCCGTGACGCTCGCTCCCGGCGCGTTCGTCGACCAGGGCGTCGACTTCAAGAACAAGTTGGTCAAAGCGAGCGTGGGCAACTACTTCTTTGTCGACGCGAACTCCAACGGCCTGCAAGACACCGGCGACCTGGGCGTGAACGGCGTCACGGTCAATCTTCTGGACGACAGCGGCCAGGTGGTCGCCACGACCGTGACCGCCAACGACGGCGCCGGCAACGCCGGCTTCTACCTGTTCTTTGATCTGAGCGCGGGCGACTACATCGTGGAGTTCGAGGTCCCCGACCTCGTGCAGTTCACCACCAAGGACGCCGGCGGCAACAGCAACGACACGCTCGACAGCGACGCGAACTCCAACGGCCGCACCGACGTGTTCTCGCTCGCCGAGAACCAGCACCGCCGTGACATCGACGCGGGCGTGAAGCCCGAGGTTTGTGTCGAGACCAAGGTCTACAAGGTGAAGGATTACTTCACCAAGTGCCAGAAGGCGAAGGCGGGGCTGATCAAGGGCGTAACGCTAGAGTACGCCGAGGCGAGCGAGGAGCTGTTCGTCGAGGTACAGATGAAGTCGTACCGCGGCCGCTTGGCCGACGGCTTCACGATCGTGATCAACAACGGCGGAGCGGCTTACGGCGCCGACGCCGGCGAGCTGGCCATGTTCTACTTCGACGCCACGCGCGACGAACCCGTGCTCAACGTCCTGGCCTACAACGGCGAGGGGGACGCCTCGTCCTACAAAGACAGCGACGGCCGCAGCCGCTCGTACGACCCCGACCGTGTGGCGACATCGTACGACAACACGAACGGCTGGCTGAAAGAGATCGACGTCGAGAACAACGGCTCGTACCGCACTTTTTCGTTCCGCGTCGACGCCAGCGTGATCAACGACCACCTGCCGCTCAGGAACATCGACTGGCAAGGCTCGGAGATCGACCGCTACGCGAGCTTCGCGGTCGACACGTACGACGGGCTCTCCACCCGTTACGACAACGAGGGTTTCCTCACCAAGTGGTCGTACTGCACCCACGGCTGGATGGACGCCTGCAACATCCGCACGCAGAAGTGCACCGTCGAGGAGTGTGTCGCCATCGACGAGTTCTTCGACGAGTGGGGCTGGGAGACCAGCGACTACGCCGGCGACAGCGACGGCGACCCGCTCGACGACATCTTCTGGGAGGGCTCGATCGACGCCTGCCACGAGTGCGAGGACGACTGCGACAAGGGCGACCATGACAAGGACTGCAAAGACGGCAAGCACAAGCACCACAAGAAGAAATGGAGCCCCTGGAAGCAGTGGGGCCACCACGGCTGGGGCGGCGGTTGGGGCGGCAAGTGCTGAGCGATGAGCCCCCTGCAGGTGGGCTGTACGCAGCAGAGTTCCAACGGGTGTGAAGAGCAGCCGCAGTTAGCCAATTGGGTGTATCCTCCCCATTCGGTAGGTTCTGGTCCTTGCCCTGTTGAATCGGCCCCGAGCGTCAAGCAGAGTTGATCTCGCCCTCCGCTACCGGAGCGTTGGGCAAGGATGTGATCTCGGACGGATTCTGCTCGCTCTGCCGAGGCTCTTGTCATGCGGACCGACGTCCTAAGATCGGCGTGCCGCGGCGCGTTTGCGTTGCTCATCTTTTTTTTCGGCGCCGAGACGCGGGCGCAGCTGATCGTCACCGAGATCATGCAGGACCCCCACTCGGCGGACGCCACGTGGGAGTGGGTCGAGGTTTACAACCCCGGCTCAACGGCTGTCGATCTGGCCGGTTACTTGGTCGACCGCGTGGGCGACGCCCCGATCGGCGTGACCCCGGCGCCGGTGGGCATCCGCACGGCGGTGATTGTTGACGACGAGATCCTCTCCAACACGACCGTGGTGCCGGCGGGCGGCGTGGCGGTGCTCTACGACGGCCCGGCCCTGGGCTACGACGCCGGGCGTTTCCGCAACGCTTGGCCGTCGATGCCCGCAGCGGCCGCCCTGATCGGCGTCGAGTCGTGGCCCACGCTCACCAACCAACCGGCGGCGCCGGGGTTGTCGATCGGCTTCTGGGCCGACGAGGCGGCTTACCGATCGGACGTCGCCGACCTGGGCGAGCCGGCCGATCCGGACTACCGCGTTGCGGGGACCGGCGCGGCGGCGTTCGAGGTCTCGTACCGAGCCGACGGCTTCTGGCCGCTCGCCAATAACGCGGCGTCGATCGCCTACGACGGCGTCGGCTCGCCCGCCGAGGGAGCGAGTTGGACGCTGAGCGTGGCGGGCGGCGCCGGCGCAACGAGGAGCACGGCCAGCTTCTTGTCGGAGCCGATCAACGGCCCCGACCGCGGCAGCCCAGGCGTGGCCCCAGCCCACGGCCAGGCGCCACGCTCCAGTCTTCAGATCACCGAAGTGATGTACGACCCCGCGTCGAGAACGAGCGGCGAATGGGAGTGGGTCGAGGTCTACAACCCGGGCGACCCGCTCGACTTCTCTGAAGAGCCGTACTGGATCGACGACGACGATTTTGGTCCGATCCCAGGCCCGAACGTGACGGCGGGCGTTGTCGGAACGGGCGAGGTCGCCGTTCTGTATAACACCGACGACGCGACCCTCGGCCAGATGCGAGCAGCCTGGCAAACCGACGACGGCCCCGAGATCAACTTCATCCCTGTGCGCAACTGGCCCGAGTTGGCGAACGGCGGCGACCTGGTGGGGCTGTGGCGCACACCGTTGGGTTACCTCGATGGCCAGGCGGGCGGTGAGTTGCAGTACGCCACGAGCGGGGTGATCTACGACAACACGGGAGACTGGCCGAGGCCCAACGACGCCGACTCGATCGCCATCGCCGATCTGGGCGCGGACCGTTCGCTGCCGACGAGCTGGACCCGGGCGAGCGACACCAACTCCCCCGCCCCGGCGAGCTACGTAGCCGCCGAGGTGCTCGCGCCGGGGGGCTTGGCGGACAACCTCGGCATGGACGTCGGCAGCCCCGGCGTCGTGCCCGAGACGCTGCTGCAAACCCTGCCGGGCGACTACAACAACGACGGCCGCGTCGACGCGGCCGACTTTACCGTGTGGCGCGACGGCCTCGGCGTGTTCTACGACGAAGGGGGCTACGCCACGTGGGTCGAGAACTACGGAGAGTCGCTAGGCGAGGCGAACGCGGCGACGGTCCCCGAGCCCGCGACGGCGGTCCTGGCGAACCTGGCTCTCGCTACTGCTGCTGTTGCTGCTGGTCGGCGTCGAGCCGGAAACCACCGAGCGTGACCCGGCGTCGCTCTCCCTCAAGCACCTCGAATCGAACCTCCAGCGCGTCGGGCGGCAGGCACTCGGCCACGCGGTCGCCCCACTCGACGAACGTGATCCCCTCGCCATCGAAGTACTCTTCGGGACCGAGTTCGAGAAACTCGTCGGTGTCTTTCAGCCGGTAGGCGTCGAAGTGGTAGACCGGCAGCCGGCCGCCGCAGTACTCGTTCACGAGCACGAAGGTGGGGCTGGTGACCTCGCCCCGATGGCCGAGCGCCGAGGTCACCGCTCGCACCAAACGCGTTTTGCCAGCGCCGAGCGTGCCGACGAGCGACACGACCGCGCCGGGCGGCAACGCCAGAGCGAGCCGCCGGCCCAGCGTGTCGGTCTCGGCTTCGGTCATGATCTCGATTGTTTGTGCATTCATCGGCGGCTCGGTCATCGGTGCTCGTAACCCGCGGCTTCGAGGGGCGTTCGTTTCCCCTCGGCGCCTTGCAAGAAGATACCACGCTCGGCGACCACCTCGCCGATGCGTGTCAGCCCACACGCGAGCGGCGCCTCAGCAAGCATCCGCTCGGCCTCATCCGCGACGACAGCGAGCAGCAGCTCAAAATCCTCGCCGTCGCCCAGGGCGTGGTCGATCGGCGTGCGCCCCGAGCGGGCGGCCGCCTCGTGGGCGTCGTCGCTCATGGGGATCGCGGCGGCTTCAACGACGGCGCCGACCCCGCTCGCCGCCGCCAACCGCGGCAGGTCCATCGACAGGCCGTCGCTCAGATCCATGCCGGCGTGCAGGGTGTAGCTATCGGCGAGCCGGAGCGCTTCCTCGCAGCGTGGCGTGAAGTCGAGGTGCTTGCCCAGCAGGCTGCCACCCAGCGAGCCGGTCACCAGCAGCGCGTCGCCCGGCTTGGCGCCGTCGCGTCGGAGCACGCCGTGGGGCGTGGACTCGCCGAGCGCAGTAACAGCCACAACGAGCGGGCCGGCGTGGACGTTCGTGTCGCCCCCGGCGATACAGACCTCCAGGCGTTCACACAGCGGCAGCATCCCCTCGATCAGCTGCGCCGCCGTTTCACGCGGGCCTATGCCGGAGACGCCGTCGCGCGGCAGGGCGAGGCTCACCACGGCCGCCAATGGCCGGGCGGCCATCGCCGCCAGGTCGCTGAGGTTCACGGCGAGGCACTTGTGCCCGATCCGCTCGAGCGCCGTCTCAGACGCGAGGAAGTGGACGCCATCGATCAGCAGGTCGGCCGTGACGACCACCCCTTCGCCCGCCGCCAGCTCGAGCAGCGCGGCGTCGTCGCCCGGACCGATGCGCAGCCGCGGGTGCGGCGGCAGCCGCTTGGTGAGCCAGCGGACGAATTCGAGTTCCATCGGGCACGACGCGGGGAGAGGGAGAAACGGTCGAATTAGACAGTTTCTCAGCCCGAGCCCCGCCACTCAAGCCACAGGCTTCCCGCACACCAGCGCGGCAGCCGCCGAGCTACACTCGGCGGGCCTGCCCCAGGCCAGATGATCCGACCCCGCGGGGCGTCCGACGGCCATGAGCCATCGGCTACGAGGATCGACTAGCGGGCGACTTCAGCGGCTCGCTTTTCCGTTGCTGGCGGCGGCGAGGTTCATGTAGCCGAACAGCGTGTCGTCGCCGCGGAGGACGTAGAACTTCACGTTGTCCATCGTCGCGATCGTCGAGTGGTCGACGATGTAGCGGATGTCCTCGGTGCTCGAGGTCTCCCAGCGGTGCATGCCCACCAGGATGTCGCCCGAGACAATGCCCTGCTGGTCGGCCGGGCCGCCGCGGCGGACGTCGACCACCCGCATGCCGCCGCGGTAACGCGTCTTGAGGCTGGCGAAAGTGGCCGAAGGTTCGGCGTCGAGCGTCATGCCGAGCAGGCGCCAGGCGCCCTCGTCGGCTGTGGCGATCGCCCGGGCGCGGGTCCCGCGTTGCGTGATGGCCATGGTCACCTGCATCGGCTTGCCGTCGCGGAGCACCTCGACGCCGATCGGGGCGCCCGAGCGTTGACCGAGCAACGCCCGCTCGAGGTCGAGCGAGCGGTGCGTGTCGATGTCGCCGACGCGTTCGATCACGTCGCCCACCAGCAGGCCGCTCACGGCCGCCGGGCTGCCGCTCAGCACACGCCGCACCACCAGTTCGTCGGAGGCGGGGATCGAGGCGGTCTCCAGGCCGTGCCAGTGGTTCTCAAGCTTCTCGACGCTCATCAGCCGGGCGGCGATTTCGAGGGCGTCGTCCACCGGTATCGCGAAGCCGATCCCCTGGGCGCCGGCCCGCACGGCGACATTCACGCCGATCATCTTCCCCTCGATCGACAGCAGCGGCCCGCCCGAGTTGCCCGGGTTGATGCTCGCGTCGGTCTGGATCAGGTCTTTGTAGGCTTGGGTCTCGCTCACCTGCACGTCGCGGTGCAGGGCCGAGATGATGCCGCGCGTCACGGTGTGGTCGTAGCCGTAGGCGTTGCCCACGGCGATCACCGGCTCGGCGGTCATCAGGTCGCTGGAAGTGCCGATCGTGATGGTCGGCAGCGGCCGGCCGGCGTCGACCTTGATCACGGCCAGGTCGGTCGTGCGGTCGTGGGCGATCAGCCGGGCGGTGTACACCTGCCCGTCGTCCAGGCCGACACGGATCCGACGGACGCCGTCGACCACGTGGTGGTTGGTGAGGATGTAGCCGCGGGCGTCGATCACCACGCCGGTGCCCATGCCGTTGACCTGGCGGCTCGCCTCACCCGTATTGGCGACCGTCTTCTGCCCCTGGATGTTGACGACCGAGGGTCGTACCGCCTCGACCGCGCGAACGATCGGCGTGCGGCGGAGGTCGGAGACCTCGGCCGACGCGTGTTGCGGCGCAACGGCTCCGGCGGCGACGATCGCCACGAATGCCCATGCGGTGGTCGTGGAGCGGAAAGAGCGTAGGAGAGGCATGGGCGGCGGCTGGATCGAGCGGGATTCTTGGCGGTTGCCGACGCTGCCTCGCGCCGGGAGACGCCGATCCCCAGGCGGGGAGTCGGCGGCACAAGTCTCGGATCGGCCTCGCCTCACGACCCGCTCCAACCGCACAACCGGGGGCCGTCACAGACGGCCCAAACTGCCAACGAAACCGCCGAAAACACGTCGCTTGCCCCTATTGGGGCGTGCGGCGGTGACGACCCGCCAGGAGTTGAGGAGCTTTCACCACGGCTGAGGAGTGAAAACGGGCCTGGTCGGAGCCGGAAAAAACCGCCCCGGCGGGCCCGGTTCGAGCGGCACCTCGGCCTCGTACATCGACCAGCCGCCATGGCGTCCGCCGCCGCAGCCGTCGAAGAAGCCTTGCTCGCCACAAACGCCATCGTCGCCAACGGGCACGGACTCGAGCGCACAGTCGCCACACGAAGCGCGAGCGTCGCCGTCGAGCGGCCACTCACGCTCCAGGTACTCCGCCGCGTCATGGATCACCGACGGCTCGTGAGAGCCGCTGTGCGCCACCACGCAGCCGCTCGCCAACGGCGCCAGCAGCACGGCGACGGCCGCGATCCATTTTCGTGGAGCTAACGCTTGCATTGCTCGCCAATTTTGCCCGGAGGGGAACACTCTCTCAGGGGTGATCGGCGATTCGGGGGCGTTAACTTTGATGCAACCGGCAAAGTCGTCGCATATTGCCGGCTTCCGATTTCCCTCCTCAGAAGGGGAAGGGAAATTACTCACCGCGGCGGACGAGCTTGCCGAGCTGCTTCCACGTGCGCGTGTTCGCCACGTCCGACGCCGTCAGCCCAGCGCGGCGGGCCTGCTGCACGCCGTGCCTGAGTACGGCGAGGCCCTCGACGCTGTGGGCGTCGGACGAGATGACGATCGGCACGCCCTTGGTCTTGGCGGCCGCGCAGTGCACGTCGTCCAGGTCGAGCCGCGCGGGGTTGGCGTTCAGCTCCAGCAGCTTGCCGTTCTCCGCCGCCGCGGCGATCAGCTCGTCGACAGCCACGTCGTACGACTCCCGCTTGTTGATCAGCCGGCCGGTGGGGTGGGCGACGATCGACACCCACGGGTTCTCCAGGGCGCCGACGAGCCGCTTCATGATCTGCGCGCGGGGCTGCTGCTGGCCGTAGTGCAGGCTGGCCACTACCCAGTCGGCCTCGGCGAGCACGTCATCGGGCAGATCCATCCCTCCCTTTTCGAGGATGTCGCACTCGATCCCCTTGAGCACCGAGAAGCCCTTGGGCAATGTCGCGCGGAGCTCGTCGATCATCGCCCACTGTTTGCGCAACCGCTCGGCGTCGAGGCCGCCGGCCATCGACACGCGCTTCGAGTGGTCGGTGATCGCGATGTATTCGAGCCCTCGCTCGCGGGCCGCCGTGGCCATCTCTTCGAGCGTCGCCTTGCCGTCGGTCGCGGTGGTGTGCATGTGCAGGTCGCCGCGCAGATCGTCGAGCGTGACGAGCTCTGGCAGCGGGCCCGCTTCGGCCAGCTCGAACTCCCGCCGCGCCTCACGCAGCTCTGGCGGGAAGCGGGGCAGATCGAGGGCGGCGTACACGTCTTCCTCGCTGTCGCCGGCCACGCGCTCGCCCTGCTCGCCGTCATCGTCGGTCTTGAAAACGCCCCACTCGTTGATTCTCAGACCGCGCTGCTTCGCCCGGCCGCGGACCTCGACGTTGTGGTCCTTCGACCCGGTGAAGTACTGCAGAGCGGCGCCGTAAGACTCGGTCGGCACGACCCGTAGGTCGGCCTGCAAGCCGCTCGCCATGCGAACCGTCATTTTCGTCTCGCCACGGGCGACGACCGAATCGACCGATTCGAACGCCCCGAAGCGGTCCATCACCTTCTCGACAAGCGCCGCGTCGAGCTCCTCGCCGATGTCGACCAAGAAGTCGAGGTCGCCGACCGTCTCGCGGCCGCGGCGGTAGCTGCCGGCCGGGTCGATGCGCAGCACCTCGTCGAGCGTACCGAGGTGCTCCAAAACGGCGAGCACGGTCGGCTCGGCGTTCGCCCAGCGGGTCCGCTCCTGGGCGCTGGCCGCGATGGCTAGGCCGGCGAGGATCTTCTCTTCGGTCTTGGCGCCGAAACCTTTGAGGTCGCGCACCCGATTGCTTTCGCAGGCGGCGCGGAGCTCTTCGAGCGTCGCAACGCCGAGTTCCTTGTGCAAAGCGGCCGCTTTCTTCGGGCCGAGGCCCGGCACGCGCATCACGTCGAGCACCCCGGCGGGGACCTCGGCCAAGAGCTCCTCAAGCATCTCCAGCCGGCCGGTCTCAACCAGCTCGGCGATCTTGCCCGCCAAGTCTTTGCCCACGCCGTCGAGCTCGGTGAGCGCCTCGGCCCCGCGGTCGGCGACGATCGCCGCGAGCGATTCGGGTGAATCGCCCACGCGGCGGGCGCCGCCACGATAAGCCCTCACCCGGAACGGGTTGGCGTTCTGGAACTCGAGCAGGTCAGCGACCCGCTCGAAAACGGCGGCGATCTCACGGTTGTTCATGGCCGGCGATTATAAGGCATCGACAAGGCGCCACTACAGGTGGCGGCCCCCCAGGGATGGTGACCTGTAGGGAACGCCCTCTGCGGCGTTCCAGCCCCGGGTACACGGCCACGCCCGTGGCTGAAGGACAGCAGCAAAAGCTCGTTGAAAAGTGCTCGTCCGCCAGGGTTCGGACCGCCACAGAGGGCGGTCCCTACAGAGTGCCCAGTTCGGACCGCCACAGAGGGCGGTCCCTGCAGAGTGCCCAGTTGTCCACATATGTGTCTTCGGCCAATCTTGCTGGACCCCGCAACGTCAGACGGCTACCCTTAAGGTGGAACTATTCAGCAGATCCCGGGGCTTGGACGAAGATGGCCTCTGCTTTTCAGAGATGGCTGCGTCGCGCGTGGCTGCCGTTTGGCTTGAGCCTGGCGGTTTTGGTCGCGGTATTGATGTCGGGCGCCGCCCGGGCGGACGTCGATATGGGGGCCGCTGACCTCAACGACGCCCCCGACGAAGACCGTGTGATGATCGCCACGATCGACGCCTCGCTCGCCGAGCACTGGGAGCGTGAGGGCGTCGAGCAGGCGCCCCTGGCTTCGGACGGCGCGTTCTTGCGCCGTGTTTCGCTCGACCTGATCGGCGTGGCGCCGCGCGTGGCCGAGGCCCGTGCTTTCCTCGCCGACCCGTCGCCCACCAAACGTAGTGAGCTCGTCCAGCGTTTACTCGCCTCGCCTCGTCACGCCGAGCACATGGCCACGGTGTGGCGGCAGCGACTGCTGCCCGAGGACGACAGCTTTGGCGCCCGCAACAGCTCGGCCGGCGTTCAGAACTGGCTCCGTGACCGCTTCGCCCGCAACGTGCGGTACGACAACCTGGCGTACGACCTGCTGGTTTCGACCAACGGCGACCAGCTGGGGCCGGCCTATTACTTTGCCGCCCACGAGTTGAAGCCCGAGAAGCTCGCGGCCAACGCGACGCGTGAGTTCTTGGGCGTGAGCCTCGAGTGCGCCGAGTGCCACGACCACCCGTTCACCGACTGGAAGCAAGACGACTTCTGGGCGTTCGCGGCGTTCTTCGCCCGGGTGCGGACCGACGATGGCGGCATGGGCGAGGTGGCGATGCGCACCGGCAGACCGCTGCGCATCACGGACGCCGAAGTGGGCGAGCTGACGCCCCCCGACTACGAGGCGGCGGTTCCGCCGCGCTACCTCGGCGGCGGCGAGCCGGGCGACTCGCCCTACGAGTCGCGTCGCATGCAGTTGGCCCTATGGATGGCCGAGCGCGACAACCCTTACTTGGCTCGCGCCGCGGTCAATGGCCTTTGGCGGCAGCTCTTCGGCAAAGGTCTGGTCGAGGAGATCAACGCCGACGGCGCCCACCTGCCAGACGATCACGCCGCGTTGCTCGATGAACTCTCCGATTGGTTCGTCGACTCGGGCTTCGACCTGCGCAGGCTCATGGGCGTGCTGGCCCAGACCGAGGCTTACCAGCTGGCGAGCCACGGCTCGGAGGGCCAGAAAGTGGCGCCCGGGGCGGTCGGCCATTTCGCGGCCATGAGCCCCAAGACCCTCACGCCCGAGCAGCTCTACGACAGCCTGGCGCGGATCGCGCCGGCGCCCAACTACGGCAACGGCTCGATGGGGGGCGCCGTGCTGTTCGACCCGCAACGCGACGCCTTCGTCAGCAAGATGCGCTCGGCGGCCGAAGACCGCCGCGAGTTCGGCGGCAGCACGCTGCAAGCCCTTTACCTGCTCAACGGCGACACGATCGCCCGCGTCACCAACCCCGAGCTGCCCGGCGCCGTAGCGGCGCTCAAGGCGCCGTTCTACTCGAACAGGGAGCGAGTCGAATCGCTCTTCCTCGCCACGCTCTCAAGACCGCCGCTCGAAGAAGAGCGCACCGCGGCGCTCGGCTACCTCGAAAAGAACGGCCAAGGAAGCGACCTGCCAGCCGCCTTGTCAGACCTGCTATGGGCGCTGCTGAACAACGCCGAAATGGCTTTTGAACCGTGATCGAGATAGCCATGAAAAAGCACTAAAGTGCACAAGAAAAAAGAGAGCCGTTACAGCAAAATTTTCAGCGGCTTTTCGTCCCCTTTTGTGGCCATCACAATTCCTCCCTTTCTCCCGAGCGAACACCATGCCGAGCCAAGCCCGACTTTCGCGACGCGACATGATGCGTCTCAGCGGCCTGGGGCTCGTGGGGGCGAGCTGCACCGGTTGGTTCCCACAGATGGCCGCCGCCGCGGCCGCCGATCCAGGTCGCCGTCGGCAGGCGATTCTGCTCTGGATGTCGGGCGGGCCGAGCCAGATGGACACGTTCGACATGAAGCCGGGGCACGCCAACGGTGGCGAGTTCAAAGAGATCCAGACCAAGGCGCCCGGCCTCAGGTTCTGCGAACACCTGCCGCAATTGGCCGAGCAGGCCGACCGGCTCGCTGTGATTAGGTCGCTCAAAACCAAGGAAGGCGACCACGAGCGCGCCACGCACCTGGCCCGCACCGGCCAGTCGCCCGGCGGCGTGGTGCAGTACCCGTCGATCGCTTGCTCGGTGTCGAAAGAGCTCGAGGCGCCGCGCGTGGCGTTGCCGCAGTACGTGAGCGTCGGGCCGCCGCGGTTCGCGCCGGCGGCCTTCAGCCCCGGGTTCCTCGGGCCGCGGTTCGCCCCGGCGGTGGTCGGCGGCGACGCCCAACCGGCGACCGATGGCGGCGAGGGTTTCGCCGAGCTCAAGCTCGACAACCTCTCGCCCCAGCCCGGCGTCGACCCCGAGCGTCAGGCCCGGCGGATGGAGCTGTGGAACACGATGCAGCAAGGTTTCCTAGGCCGGTCGGCCGGCGGCGCCGAGCCGCAGCCCGTCCACGACGCCCACGACAGCCTCTACCGGCAGGCGATCGAGCTGATGCGCGGCGACGCCCGCACGGCGTTCGACCTGTCGCAGGAGCCGGCCAAGGTACGCGAGTCTTACGGCAAAGGCCGCTTCGGCCAGGGGTGCCTGCTCGCCCGTCGGCTGATCGAGCGCGGCGTGCCGTTCGTTGAGGTGGCGCTCGGCGCCGAGGGCCTTGGCTGGGACACGCACGACGACATCTTCAACCAAGTGAAGGGCCTGTGCGGCCAGCTCGACACGGGCTGGGGCGCCTTGATGCGTGAGCTCGGCGAGCGCGGCCTGCTAGAGACAACCACCATCCTGTGGATGGGTGAGTTCGGCCGCACGCCGACGATCAACAGCATGGGGGGCCGCGACCACTGGCCCAACGGCTGGAGCTGCGTGATGGCCGGCGGCGGTGTTGCGGGCGGCCAGGCCTTCGGCAAGACCAGCGCCGGCGGCGAGGCGATCGAGGAAGACCCGGTCGCCATCGGCGATGTGCTCGCCACCTTCTGCCAGGCGGTGGGCGTCGACCCCACGAGCGAGAACGTGGGCGTCGGCGGCCGGCCGTTCCCCATCGCCGAGGGGACGCCGATCGACCGGCTGCTCGCCTGATCGCAGGCCGAGTAGCCCCCCTTGGAGGAGGGCTAGGATGGGGGCGCCCCGGGCACCCGCTTCACTCCCATCCCAACCCTCCCCCTCGGGGAGAGGGAGTAATTAACATTCTTGCTTCTACGACGGCGCCGACTCATCCTCCCGGCGGACGACCTATGCGAATCGGCCTCTGTCTTGCCGCCTTGATGCTGGCCACCGGCTGCTCGAAACCGGCGCCGCCACCCGATCCGACCCCGCCCGCCGTGGACCAAGCTGCTGTCGACCAAGCTGCTATAGAAGAATTAGAAGAAGCCGCCGAAGACGAAGCCCCTGCGGCCGATCCGGTCCCTGAGGTTTTAGCAGCGCCCAGCGACAACGACACCGCCGCCACCCCCGAGCCGGCGACGGCCGACGGCGAGAGAACGGCCGCTGAGACCACCCCAGATCTCACATCTGAGCCCGAGCCCGCGCCCGCCAACCGGGTCGTGATCCTCACCCCCGAGGGGCCGATGCTCGTCGACGTGCGGATCACGCTCGACGGGCGGCCGCACGGCTCGGGGGTCGACCGGCTTGTGGAGTTTGTGCTCGCCGCCGCAGACATGGACGGCGATGGCTACCCCAGCTGGGAAGAGCTCGCCGTGAACGAGGCGCTGCTATCCGGTCCGATCGGCCGATCGGCCGGGGCCGCACCGAACGCCGATGACTTCGACGCCGACCGCGACGGCCGCGTCGACCGCGCCGAGGCGCGGTCCTGGCTGCGGGGCGGCGCTGGAGCGGCCGCGTTGCGTCTGACCAGCTCACGGGCCTACGCCATCGACCCCCGCCGATCGCCCGTGTGGCGTGTGCTCGACTCCGACTCGAGCGGCGCTCTCTCGGCCGCCGAGATCGAGTCCGCCCCAACGCGTCTCGCCCGCCGCGACGTGAACGACAATCTGATCATCGAACGCGACGAGCTGCTCTCGCTCGCAGACGTGATCGCCTCACGCGATCCCAACGCCGCCATGCAAGGGCCTGCCGACTACGGCGGCGACCACCACGCCGCCCTGCTGCTCGAGTCTTCGGACGACGCCCAGCGGTTCGGCTACGCCGCCACGCTGCTCTACGGCAAGGGCCGCTGGCTCACACCTTCGGGCTTCGGCCGCTTCGCCTCGCTCCACCGTGAACTGGACGCGGGGGGTGACGGGACCTTGTCGGATAGCGACTGGCGCGAGGTCACCAAGGCGCCCGCCCCCGCTTCGCTGCACATCGATTTTGGCCTAGGGGAGGGGGACGGTATTCAGCCTTTCCAGCCGCCCAGGCTCGAGCTCTTGCCTTCCGATCGGGCGCCCATCCGAGCGGAGACCATGGCCCCGAACGCCGCCCTCGTTGCGATCGGCGGCGGCGAGTTGTTCTTCGCCGCCGTGGACGAGGCGCCCCAGGGCAACGCAACAGCCGAGGCGGCTGAGCTGTTTGCCCGACTCGACAGCGACGAGAATGGCTACGTCGACGCCGAAGAGGCGTTCGCCGCGGAGCAGATCGGTGGGCTGTTCGAAGCCTACGACCAAGACGGCGATGGCCGCCTCGATTCCAAAGACATCGAGTCCTTGCTGCTCCTGGGTCGCGCGGCGTCGGCCAGCCAGGTGCGTGTCGTGGCGCACGACCGTGGCGACGCGCTGTTTGCACGCCTCGACCAAAACGGCGACGGGCGACTCGGCGAACGCGAGGTAGCCGAAACCCCCCAGCGGCTGGCCGAGATCGACACGAACGACGACGGGGGCATCTCGCTGCCCGAGTTGCCGTGGCGGATGACCTTCGCTTGCTACCGCACGGCTCGCGATCTCGGCGGCTTCGAAGAACCGGCGGTCGTTCGCTCAGCCGAGAACACGGGCGAGACCCCCGATTGGTTCGCCGGCGGCGACCTGAACGGAGACGGCGATTTAAGTCGCCAGGAGTTCTTCGGCCCGATCTCGCGTTTCGATCGCCTCGACCATAACGGCGACGGCTTCCTTGATGCGACCGAGGCTATCGAGCATTCGAGCGAATAGCGGGGGAGCATAAAAAAAGCGTCCCCGGCGAGGTTCGCCGGGGACGCTTCGTTCAATCGATCTCATCGCGATGCAGCGCCGCATGGGATAGCGGCGACGGGCATCAGCGATACTTGGCCTCAGCGACGACGGGCGACCAAACCGGCCACAGCGGCCAGCAGGCCGAGCATGGCGGTCGTCGGCTCGGGCACCACGGGGGTGACGTCTCCGAGCGTCGTACCGATGCGGATCTCGTCGATAGCGAAGAAGGCGGCCGGACCGGCGCTATTCGAACCACCCGCGAACACGCGGATCTGGTTGAACAGGTAGTCGTGGTTGTTGCCATCCGCTTGGTTCAACTCCACGTCGGCGACGCCGAGCGGTCCGTCGAGGCTCGGGTTGACCCACATGCGGGCCACGTCGCTGCTGACGCCCGGGCCCTCGCCGTTCGTGTCGTCGGCGACAACGACCTCGAGCAGAATGAAGGCCTGCTCGGTGATCGGCGTGCTCGACTCCTCAAGGAAGTCGCCCGAGCCGTCCGAGAACGCCGCCCAGTTGTACTTCACGTCCGGCGAAGCGGTCGTGGTCTTGCCGGCGCCGAGACGCTCGTCGCCCGTGCTGTGGTGAATCTGGAAGCTGCTGGCGCGGATCACGTTCTCATCGAGCGTGGCGTGCGGCGACTGGCGCAGACCGACGAAGCTGATGTAGTAAGTACCAGCGCCGTAAGCGTCGTCGAGCAGGCGGTAAGAGTTCGAGCCCTCGAAAAGGGCCGAGTTGCCGGTGGTCGTCAGCGAGCCGTAACCGAGGCTTCCCGAGACAACTTCACCGGCGCCCCAGGAGCCGCCCCAGCCATCGCCGCCGTTCTGACCGCTCAGCGCGCCCGGATCGTAGTCGAACCCTTCGTAAGCGAGCAACTCGGCCGAGGCGTCGTTGGTCATGGCCAGCGTGGCGGCGAGCGCCGCAGCGCATGCCGACAGTTTGATGTAACGTCCTATCATTAGAAGTAACTCCAGGTGAAGAGGTGTAACGCCGCGCTATGAGGTCAATGACTGTAAGTCAGTCGGGTCCCCCCCCCTGGGGTCTCGCATCGCTAATCAAAATCAGCTAGATGCGCCCACAGTCGCGACAAAAAAGACTCTCGGTCAAAGATAAGTGCCGCCGTGACCAAGCTTCGTATAGCTGCGGAAACGACCTTTATAAGTTACCTAGGCGTGGCGGGGCTTGTCGACTGGAATAATAATAATTTTGTATATTCTTTCCCACAATTTTGCAGAGCTGTGTGATCCGACCTTGGACGCTACGCGTATGTCCCCGCACGCATAGCGGTAATGGCCCAACAAGCTAAAGAGCATGCCTGGCTTTCAAACAGAAGCGGATTCAATGGCCAATCAGATGAGAAACCGGGGCAGAATGACCAAGCCTTCTGCCGCTGCCCCTGTCCTGTTTCAAGGCTTTGACCGCCCCGCCATAGAAGCATCAATGGAGGGACAAGGGGCACACGCTGCGACGTCTTGCCGGGAGGCATTTTAGGGTTCTCCGCAGCTAACAGCCGCTAAAGCTGTTGATCGCAAATCAGGCCATGCCAGCGGGTCGTTCGTCCCTGACCAGGACTCGACAAGCCCTAAAAGACAGCTCCAAGGCGCCATTCGCCCGAAACGGGAAACGAGGGCCCCTCAGATTGTCTCAATAGGCACTTTTTACCGGGCGTTTTTGCGAGATTTAGGTATTGCGTTTAGATGCCTGCCCAGATTAGTCTGGGGAAGTCGGCTATTGCCGTTCGGCAGCTTCCGCCTAAGGGCGGACCCTGAAGAGCAGCTAACTTTTCGCTTTAGCTCGTCAGATTACGGAACAAAGCGTTCGATGTGCGGCATCCGGTTGGAAATCTCCGGCCGGCATTTCAAGCAACGGCGGATCGACCGCCGCAACACCTATCCAAGCGACTTTGTCGAGGCGCGTACCCAATTCAATCCAGTCAATTAATCCCGTTTGGGGATTCTTGCTGAGTTTTGGTATCGGCCATCACTAAGGTGCGCCATGACTTTGGTGCATGCGCTCCAAGGGTGATGAACAACGGCTTGATTCGCCCCGCTTCGACCAGTCGTTAAGGACACCTTGTTGTCACACACCTTGCGTGTACTGAAGTAGACCCACCCGGCGTAACGACAGCGACTCCTATAGCGGTTCACCGTCTAAAGCACAACCTCGCTCGGCGCACCACGCCGGGCATACCGTGCGTAGAAGTGAAAATTTTCGCCCAATAAACGCTTGCCTAACGAGCGTGTTTGGGAATTTGTAGACATAATCTTTAGAAACACGTAGTTTACATACACAGTGCGGACGCGGGCGGTTGCTCTGCCCACGGACTCTTCCAATTCAGCGATTACGATGACGTTCGGCGTTGTCCTCGGCGGACTTTCCCCTCGCTTACAACCGGTATTCGAACCGGTTGGCTTGCGCGAGGGGAGTCTTCGACCGCAGCGTCGGCTCGGCAATCTGGAGAATGAATTCGATGAAATTGACACCTGCTGTCTTTTGTCTCATGGGCTGCCTGATCGCCTTGGCCCCCACGGGCGCCCGGGCCGACATCCTCGCCTACGAGGGGTTTGATTATCCCGAAGGAAACCTCATCGGCCAGAACGGCGGCTACGGCTGGGATGGCGGCTGGAGCAGCGGCGGCGACGCCGTGGTTGTCGCCGGCAGCCTAGCCTACAACGACGGCTCGACCGACCTGCCGACCTTCGGCAACCATGCCTTGATCGGTGGTGCAAGCGGCTCGGCCTCGCCGGTCCGGAACATGACTTCCAATCTCGGTCTCGAGGCTGGCACCTACTGGATGAGCTTTATCGGTGAGCGGCAAACGCCGCACGAAACCGCGGCCGACAACTTCACGCGAGCCGCCATCTTTCAAGCGCGACTCGGTGGAACCGAGCAATTCAGCGTCGGCAAGTCCACGCGATCGGATGTGGAAGAGTGGGGCGTTTACAGCGGGATCGATATCGATGGCACTTCGGACTACTCCGACATCTCACAATCGGAATTGGTGTTCTCTTTGATCAAGGTGGACATCGTCGGCGGCGATGACGGCGTGATGGACGATTCGCTCAGCGTGTGGTTCAACCCCATACTCGATCCGATGGCGGCTCTCGGCGCTCCTGACGTATCGAACGTCGGCGTCGATGACTACCAATTCGATGGGTTCCGCGTCTTCACGGGTGGCTCAAACGCTTCGGGCCTTTACGCCCAAATGGCGATCGACGAGATCCGCATCGGCACCGAACGCGAAGATGTGGTGACCTCCTTTATCTTCAAGGAAGGCGACACCAACGGCGATGGCGTGGTCAATGCGACGGACCTGACTCCCATCAGGACGAACTACCGCCAGATGGTTGACTTCCGCAGCGAGGGCGACCTGAACGGAGATGGCCAGGTGACTTTCACCGACTTTCGACAGTTCAAGACCGGTCTGCTCGCCGAAGGGGGTTCGCTCTCGGAACTGAACATCAGCTTCCTCAGCGTGCCCGAGCCAGCCACATGGTGCCTCGCAGCAATCGCTGGTTTATTGCTCAGCCGGCGCGGCGTGAAGTCTTTGCAGTAACCGCTGACCTGTATCGGAGGCTCCTCCAGAGCGATCGCTTTAATTCGTTTGCTAGAGGCGTCTTCTGCTGTGAACTCGATAACCCAGAGCTGTAGCACCCCAATGCATTCAGCTTTCTGATAGTGAACTCGATCAAATTTACGAATGACACCAATCGTTGCGTGACCCGTACAACTCAGCCTCCAGGTTAAGCTGGGCTCCGCTACCCACGGAAACACGCATCTCAACGAGGAAACCGACAATGACCATCAACTGGCAAAACTCCTTGTTCACGGCTGGGACGCGGGCGCTTGTATTCGCCATCGCAACGCTTTTCATGGCGTCTATCGCTCATGCGACCGTCACGGTCACCGACCCCACCGCGACGTTGCCCGACCCGATGGGCGAAGACGTGTCGGTTTACACCCACAACCCTTACGACGAGGGTAAAAGCACTGCCGCACGCAATATCGCCACGACGGGCGATGGCCAGCGCAACCTCCGGCAGACCTTCCAATTGAGCGACACGATCAACGTGGGAGAGATCATCCTGTCGCTCCACGTCGAAAGGCCGTCCGATGGTCTGAATCTTCGCATCTACGAAGTGGAGGATATCGCGGCGGCGTCTTGGAGCCCTTCGGGCGCGCCGATCTACCAATTCAGCTTCGAAGAGCTCATCAACACAACGGACTGGATGAGCATCGCGTTCTCCGGCGGTGATGTCTTCACGCTCGAGCAGCGCGACACGGGCACCCAAGGCTACGGTTTTGAGTTCTCCGACGCACAGAACGCCAACGGCGCCAACCTGGGCGCCATTCGTTACAACAACGACGGCATGGACGCTTACGCCGCAGGATCATGGTACCCCGAGGGGGGTGGGAGAGAAGCTTCGCGTGACATGGGTCTCTACATCATCGGCACGGCTGCGGAGTCGGGCCTTCCCGGCGATGTCGACGGAAGCGGCGTCATCGACCTTGCTGACCTGCAACTCATCGCCGATCACTTCCGTCAGGGAGTCTCCTCACGTGCGGAGGGAGACCTCACCAACGACGGGTTTGTGGACTTTGACGACTTCGACCAGTGGAAACAGAATTACGGCGGCTCGCTCGCTGAGGTGAACCTCAATTTCCTCAGTGTCCCAGAGCCGGCCGCCCTGTCGCTGCTGTTTGCCATGGCTGGCTTGCTGACCTTGCTGCGTCGCAGCCGCTGAAGCCCGCAGCGATCGCTCAATTGCTGCTAGACCAACTCTTCTTCCAAGAGAACCCCGGCAGTATTACCACAATTACGACTCACCCGAACCTGACGGCAACTTTGATGGAATACCTCATCCAACACGTTCCCTGCTCTCGCCTTCGGAACGCTATTTGTGTGGTTGGGACTCTGGCCGCTTGCTTGCTTGCATTTAGCCCGGTAGCCCAAGCACAAACCCAATACACGTTCCGGAATCCGAATTCCAACGTCAATCCATTGCCGGCGCCCGCCGGCCCGGATGGCGACTACAACGATCCGGACAACTGGTGGGAAAGCCCCTCCCCGGGGGTGCATAACAATTTCGTCCCCGACGTGTCGTTCGACGAACAAGCCTTCATCGAGCATGGCGGAGTCGCCTACCTCGACGAGCAGGCGGATGGCGATCCCACCCGTGTGGTGGTCGGCAACGCTGGAGGATCCACGGGCGGCCTCGAGATCCGCAATGGTGGCGTCCTGAATATCGTGATCGGAGCGAGTTCGCCCGGTGAACTCACGATTGGCAACACCAGCGGTAACTCGACGAGTTCGGTCACCATCCTTCCGGGAGGCACCCTCACCGCAGAGGGGGGCATCTCACTCCGCGCGGGAGATAACAACATCCTTCGCGTCGGCGACACCAGCGGCGCCGCTGCGAACCTCGAATCGCTCGGCAATTCCTCAGTGACGCTCCGCGCTCTCACTCAGGTGTACCCCAACGCCAATTTCACGACGGGCGGCAACGTCTCGTTTAGTGATTCGAGCACTTACCAGGTCGAGGTGATGGGAGCCAGCTCGAACGGCTCGATCTCAGCAGGCGTCAACGCCAACCTGAACGGCATGCTCAACCTCAACTTCAACGGACACACGCCCGCCGCCGGCGAGTCATGGTCCGTTATGCAAGCCAATAATATTTTTGGCGATTTCGACTCCTACACGACCAACGTGCCCCTCGCCACCAACGAAACCGTGGTGCTGTCGCAGTCCGATTTGGGTGGCGGACGTACCTCGCTCAACGCCTCGATCGAAGAGGTTCTCGTGTTGCAGGTGAACCGCAACACCGGTGCGATGACGATCACGCATCCCGGCTCCACGTCGATCGCGTTCGACGGCTACTTCGTCGGCTCGGACGAGGGCGCCCTCGTGGACAACGCCAGCGAGTGGACCAGCCTCAACGAGTCGGGCCAATACGGCGCTGACTGGGTCGAGACCGCGCAAACCGCTAACAACATCGCCGAGTTGAAAGTTGGCGCCGACGCCACGTTCAGCGGCGACATCGCGCTCGGCAACCTCTACGACGCTCTCGCGGGGGACTTTGGCCAGTCGAACGAGAATCTGTCGTTCGGTTACCGCCGCGCTTCGGACGGCACCGAGTTCCCCGGCGTGGTGGAATACGTGGGCGACAAGATCAACTCGCTTGTGCTCTACGTTGACCCGACCGGCTCGGGCGACGCGATCCTCCGCAACGCCTCGGACACCGCGGTGCAGATCGACGGTTACGAGATCCTCTCGGACGAAGGCTCGCTCTCCACGGCCGGCTGGGACAGCCTTGACGATCAGGATGACCAGGCGAACGATTGGCTAGAGGCGCTCGACATCAGCTCGAACCTGCTCGCCGAATTCGACTCGGAGGGTTTCACCGAGCTCGCCCCGGGGGCGACGTTCAACCTCGGCCCGCTGTTTAGCGGTGGCGCCCAAGACCTCGATTTCAACTTCTTGATGATGGGTCAAGAGGACGGTATGGCTGGTGTGGTGCTCTACGAGGCCTTCGCCACCCCCGGTGACTACGACCAAGACGGCGACGTCGACATGGACGACTACGACTTCTGGGTCGCTCACTTCAACGAGTCGAATGGCATTGGCCTGCAAGCCGACGGCAACCTGAACGGGGTGGTCGACGCCGCCGACTTCACGGTCTGGCGCGACAACCTGCAAGAGATGGCTAGCTCGTCGAATTCGACGTCGATACCCGAGCCCGCTGCAGCTCTGCTGAGCTTGATGGCGATCGTGGCTGCGGGCGCCGCCCGGCGTCGCGGCTGAGGCGGCACGGATACTTTGCGGCCAGCAACGGCCAGGAACAGGCAACCACGCCCGCGACCAGCGGGCAATCATTTCTAAGAGGTACGGAAAAGTGTTAAACGCCGGAGGCTACGGAATGTCAAAATCGACCCAAAGGGGCTTCACGCTGGTGGAGCTGCTAGTGGTGATCGCCATTATCGGCATCTTGGTGGCGTTGCTGTTGCCGGCCGTGCAGTCGGCACGCGAGGCCGCTCGACGCTCGCAGTGCTTGAACAACTGCAAGCAGCTGGGGCTGGCGGTGCACATGTACCACGACGCGACTAAACACTTGCCCCCGAGCCGGATCGATCCGAATGGTCGAATGACATGGGCCGCCGTGATCTTGCCCTACATGGAGGCTGGTAATATCGCCGATCTGATGGACATCAACGACGTGTTCGATAACCAATCCCAGCAGTTCCGATTCGCGCCGGTCGCAACTTTCTTGTGCCCGTCCCGGTCGCATGAACCGTCTCTGAATTATCTCGATAGCGAGCAAATCCCCAACCTGGTCAGCCCAACGGGAGCACCTGTCACTGTCACTGGCAGCGGCTCGGAGAAGGGGATCCGTGGTGATTACGCGTGTATTAGTAGCACGTGGCGTCATGCGAAAGGGAAGTACCCAGAGTACCTCGACGGCGCGATTGTTCAGCGTAAGGAAGTAGGAGACCGTTTTGTAGATCGCCTTTCGCTGTCGAAGATCAGCGACGGCACCTCGAACACACTTATGCTGGGCGAGAACTCCAATTGGATGTCACTCAGCGTGTCAATCTACAACGGCGACTTCAACCCGGGGTCGATCTTGGGCACCGCTGCTCCCACACATGTTTTTTCACTCTTCCCCGGCGGAACGCGTGGCGTTCCCTCGGATCTGAGAAATTCCATCCAGGGCGGTGGGATTGCCCAGGATAAGTGGCAGTACCAGTCGGATGATTGTGACCCTGACGCCAGCGGTGGTTGCCGTGCGTGGTTTGGTAGTGATCACGTGGGGATCGTGAACGTCACGCTCTGCGACGGCAGTAGCCGATCGATGAAGAAGGACGCCGACCTAGCTTTCCTTGAGGATTTCGTCACCCGCGCGGGGGAAGAAGTCGTTAACACCAGTGACCTATGAGGCTTCGTGCTCTCCCCGGATGAATCCGGGCGATCGCACTGGGCGCGTCTACTCCTAAGACACACAGCATTTGAGCTTCTCAGCGGCAGCGATCCGACTCGGATCGCTGCCGCTAGCGCACCCCGGAACAGGCGAACATGACCTCTATTTCTTCACGCGTGGCTTTGAGCCTCGCGATCGTTGTCTCTGTGCTTTCAGTCCGTTCGGCGGATGCGCAGGTCGTGCCGGCGATTGTTCCAGGCCTGACGGTCGAGATCGCCGACATCATCCAGATGCCCAACACGCAAGGGCAGGGTCAGGAAGACAGCCGGTCGGGCAATAACGTCGCGCGGATCAACTTCCTGCGCGAAGACCCGAGCGATTCGAGCAACTGGTTTATCAACGATCTGCGTGGCCAGATTTACCGCGTCGACCCGGCCGCCCAGCAGATCGAGACTTATCTCGACGTCGACACGGTGTTCGACGACTTCATCATCGGCGATGGCGGTTTGTCGACCGGCCTGATCACGCTGACGATGCACCCGGACTTCGCCACGAACGGCAAGTTCTACACGATCCACGAGGAGAAGGCGTCGGGCAACCCGTCGACGCCCGACTTCCAGGCCATTGGCAACGCGGGCAACATCAGCAATGGCCAGC
Source organism: Pseudobythopirellula maris (assembly GCF_007859945.1). Classification (GTDB taxonomy): domain Bacteria; phylum Planctomycetota; class Planctomycetia; order Pirellulales; family Lacipirellulaceae; genus Pseudobythopirellula; species Pseudobythopirellula maris. The sequence goes on from NZ_SJPQ01000001.1 coordinate 1,214,076, forward strand.
ACGGCGTGGTGGTCGAGTGGACCGCCTCGGACCCCATGGCCAGCACGTTTAGCGGCACGCATCGCGAGATGATGCGGATCGCTCAGCCGTCGGGCAACCTGCACAACATGGGTGACATCGGCTTCAACCCCCATGCGACCGACCCGAGCCACCCCGATTACGGCATCATGTACCTCGCCGGCGGCGACGCCGGCTACGACTCAGAGGGCAAGGGAAGCGACCAGGCCCGCGAGTTGAGCTCGATCTTCGGCAAGATCTTGCGGATCGATCCTTCCGGCAACAACAGCGCGAACGGCCAGTACGGCGTGCCGACCGACAACCCGTACGCTTCGGACGGCGACGCCAACACGCTCGGCGAGATCTACGCCAGCGGTTTCCGCAACGCCCACCGCATCATGTGGGATATGGACACTGAGACCTTCCTCACGACCGACATCGGTCAAGGTTCGGTTGAAGAGATCAACATCCTCGAGTCGGGCGGCGACTACGGCTGGGACAAGTACGAAGGCACGTTCACCCGCGGCGGAGGCATCGTGCCGCGCGGCGGCGACGTCGGTTACGTCTGGCCTGCCGCTCAATACGACCACGCTGACGGCTTCGCGATCGCAGGCGGTTTCGTCTACCGAGGCGAGCAGATCCCTCAGCTCGAGGGCAAGTTCATCTACGGCGACATCCGCAACGGCCGGATTTACTACAGCGACCTCGACGAGTTGATCGCCGCCCACACCGACGACGACTTCCTCGCCACCGCCACGGTCTACGAGCTTTTTCTCACGCAGGACCGCGAGCCGGTCTCGCTCGAGAGCCTCGTGATCGAGTCGCGTGGCCTCAACTCGCTACCGAACAACCGCGTCGACTTGCGGTTCGCGCAAACCTCCGACGGCGAGATCTATCTCACCACCAAGCAGGACGGCTGGGTACGCCAACTCGTGGGCAACGCCCACCTGGGCGACTACAACAAGGACGGCCTCGTCGACGCCGCCGACTTCACCGTGTGGCGTGACACGCTCGACATGACCGGCTCGAACCTAGCCGCCGACGGCAACGGCAACGGCGTGATCGACATGGGAGACTACGACGTGTGGGTCGCCAACTTCGGGATGTCGGCGCCGGGTCTCGCGACCTCGACCGCCGTGCCTGAGCCCACCGGCGCCGTGCTGCTGCTGGGAGCCGCCTTGGCTTGGCGTCAGCAGCGTCGCCGCCGGTAATCACGCCTAAGATCGGGCTCGACCCCGAAGCCCCGAGCCTATAGGCCAGACCGACGAATGACGTCTACTTTCTGCTACCGTTGCTTGCCCGCCGCTGGCCTCAAGCACGCTTTGCTGATCGCGTCGCTGCTGATCACGCCCTGCTCTTTAGCCGTGGCGCAAACCATCAAGGCTTTCCCTCAGGCCGAGGGCTTTGGCGCCGAGTCCGCCGGAGGTCGTGGCGGCGACGTCTACCACGTCACTAAGCTGAACGACGACGGCTCGTCGGGCACGCTGCGGCACGGGATCGAGTCGGCGCCCAGTTCGGGCCGGACGATCGTCTTCGACGTCGGCGGCTGGATCGACATCAACAGCAAACTCGGCGTCGACACGCACAAACGCAACATCACGATCGCCGGGCAGACCGCGCCCGGTGGGATCGGCGTTCGCGGGCACCAGTTCTCGGTCGGCGGCGACGACATCGTCGTGCGTCACATGCGTTTCCGACCGGGCAAGGACTCGGGCCGCAACGATTCGGTCAACACGAACAACAACGCCGAGCGGGTGATCTACGACCACGTGTCGGCCGGCTTCAGTTACGACGAGAACTTCTCGGTACAGGGGACCAATGTGACCCTGCAGTACAGCACGGTCTCCCACGGCTTGCACGATCACTCGGCGGGATCGCTGCTCGAGAACGCCCGCAGCGTTTCGATGCACCACAACCTCTACGCGCACAACGGCACACGGAACCCCAAGCACCGTGTGTACGACACGCTCGATTGGGTCAACAACGTCGTCTACAACTGGAACTCGCGGGCCTTCTACATGCAGGGCACCGACAGCGACGGATTCTACTGGACCTCGAACATCGACGGCAATTACTTCATCGCCGGTCCGAACCACAGCGGCAGGAATCCTCTGAGCGGCGGTTCAGTGGACGATTACGGCACCTGGTGGGGCGTGAACGCCTACGACTCGGATCGAGACAGCGATCACGACGGCCAGGACTACGCCTTTGGCGGGCGGGGTTTCGGCAGCGTGTCGAGCGCCTTGTCGACCTGGAGCGACACCCCCTACCCCGTGGCGGACGAGATCTGGAAAGACGCCTCGACCGACGCCGCTTACGAGCGGGTGCTCAGCGAGTTCGGCGCCACGCCGTGGGACCGCGACGAGGTCGACCAGCTGCTCGAGTCGAACGTCATCAACCGCAACGGCAGCCAGATCTCTCACGAGAATCAGCTGGTCGCTTTCGGCGTGTCGAACGGCGGCTTTGGAACGTTGGGCGGTGAGCCGGCGAAGCTCGACAGCGACGGCGACGGCATCCCCGACGCCTGGGAGGAGAAGCACGGCACCAACGTGTACATCGCTAACAACAACGGCGACTTCGACGCGGACGGCTTCACGGACCTCGAAGAGTACCTGAACGACATCGCCGCGTTCAAAGCGGTCGGCCCGATCGAGTTCACCGGCTCGGGCCGCTACGCCGCTTGGCAGAATTGGGCCCGCCGCTGGGAGCCCTCGCGGCTCGACGAGGTTCACATCGACACGGGGGTCGCGACCGTCGACGCCGTGGGGCAAAAAGCGGGCACGCTGCGGATCGGATCGGCGACGGGAACGAGTGCGGAGCTGGGCGTCGCGAGTGGTTGGCTGGAAGTGACCGACGACCTTCAGGTCGGACCCCTGGGGCAGGGGGTGGTCACTCAAACGGGAGGCGAGGTGCGGGTGCTGGGCGGCGGCGTTCACATCGAGAACGGCGCCTACACCCTCACCGGCGGCGACCTCGCCACCCCCGCGATCACGCAAGGAGCGGGGGGGGCGTTCACGTTCTCTGGGGGTCGATTGAAGACGGGCGTCGTGGGGTTCGACCTCCAGAACGAGGGGGGCGCGTTCTCACCGGTCGACGCGTCGACCGTCAGCAGCGTGGGCCAAGCCCTCGTGCAGGGCGACCTCACCCTCACCGCGGGCGTGCTCGAGATCGAGATCGCCTCGGACGATCTTTCCGACTCTCTCGCGGTTGACGGGCTCGCCACGCTGGGAGGGAGCCTGGAGGTCGCCTTCGCTCGCGGCTACAGCCCCGAGTCGGGCAGCTGGCTGCTGATGACCGCCGCGGAGGGCTTCGCCGGCGCGTTCGCCGAATTGCCGACCGGCTTTGCCGTCCGCCAGCAAGGCAGCGAGCTCTTCCTCGAGCTGGGCGTCGAGACGCTCACCGGCGACTACAACGGCGACGGCGTGGTCGGCGCCGCCGACTTCACCGTGTGGCGCGACTCGTACCTGCAGAACGTTCCAGCCGGCAGCGGCGCCGATGGCGACGGCAACGGCGTGGTCAACGAGCTCGACTACGTCCTGTGGGTCCAGCACTTCGGCGACACGCTCGACGAGCCGTCTGCTTCGGTCCCCGAGCCGACCGCTCTGGGTCTGGCGGTGATGGGGCTGCTCGCCGCCCGCCGCCGTTTCCGCCGCTGAGCATTCTCTTACTCTGTTCGCCAAACCGCCTTCGGATCTACCGCACTACGGCTTGCGACGTTTCCGCGTGACGCCCCAAACGCCTACTGCTAAAAGAGCCCCAGCCGAAGGCTCCGGCGTCGACTGCCCCTGCGAGGCGCTGCTCGGCGATGGCCACGACTTGCCGAAGTTGTCGAGCCACAGGTCGTAGTCGAGCTCGTTGACCACGCCGTTGTTGTCGCCGTCGGCCCGCAGGTCTCCCGAATGGTCGCGGGTGTCGCGCCACACCGTGAAGTCGGCGGCGTCGACAACGCCGTCGCCGTTGTAATCGCCCGGCTGGCCGCTGAGTCCCAGGTACAACCCACGAACCTCGCGTGGGTAGACCACGCGATTGAAGAAGGTCAACTCGTCGATCCGCCCGTTGAACGGGTTCTGCTCCTGCGAGTTGTTCGGATGGCTGCCGCCGATCTTGATGCCCGCCGGGTTGGTCGGCGAGGTGTGGTTGGTCTCTTCCGGATCGAGATCCCAGTTGTCGGTTTGCGGCTGGTCGGCGGCGAGCGCTAAGCCGTTCTTGTAGAGAAAGATCTCCCCCTGATCGAAATCAAAGGTGGCCGTCAGGTGCGTCCACTCGCCGGGCGGCATCACCACGTGCCAATCGTCGACCGTCGAAACGCGACCCGATCCACTCTGGTCGTCGAGCCGGCGTCCGAGGCCGACCACCTTGCCGCCGATTACCTCGAGCAAGGCCCGCACACCGTGGCCGTCGACCCCCACGCCGCCGTCGTCTCCCCGCAACAACCCGGCCAGGCCGAAGGCGTTGAACGTGTCGAACGGGTCGCCGCTGTTGGTATTGGGGCTCGGGTTGTCGCCCACATCGCCGAGCGGCTTGAACCAGCCGGCGATCGTGACGCCGGTCACGTGGTTAGACCCACCCAGGGTCGATTCGGCGGAGGAATCGAAGAAAACACCCGCCTTCCAGTCGTCGTTCGGCCCGCTGTTGTTCTGACGGGTCTCGAGCGCGTAGACGCTGCCGCCCCAAGCGCCGTCGATCACACGCGGGGCGCCATTCAGCAGCTGGATCGGCGTGGCGTCGAGCCCCAGGTCGAGTTCGGTCGCCGAGCCGGGGTCGCCCCCTTGGGGGTCGTCGAACGTGTAGTGGTTGATGAGATGCGGTTGGAGAGCGGCGGGCACACCGGCAGACGCCATCGCAGCTCCCCCAAGTAGCAGGGCGGGGACGGCGACCAACAAACGGACCGAAAGGCGAGGCATCAAGGTAGTTCCGTAGCGAGGGCCCGGGGGCGAACGAGACCCTTATTATAGCTCGGCAACGGTCCGCCGTTGAGGGATTGGCCCCTCGCCCGCCGAGCCAAATGCCGACGACGCCTGCATCGGCCGACTTGCATGCTCGCAGCACCTTCGCGAGTCGCAACCCGCGGGCGTCGAGCGACAAGTGCTTGGCTGGCGAGGCGATAGGGGTTATACCGAGGAAGTTCCCTCCCCGTGCGTCGCTCCCCCGCCCCCCGCGACGCCAGCACTGCCCCCCGCCATCACTGCCCCCGCCAGCTCCCCCCACTCTCAAGAAGGGACCGCCATGCGCGCCGCCGTTTACACCGAGTACGGGCCCCCCGAGGTTGTGCGGGTCATCGACGTCAACAAGCCGACCGTCGGCAAAGGCGAGATGCTCGTTCGCGTCCACGCCACCACCGTCAACTCGGCCGACTGGCGGTTCCGCGCCGCAAATCCGTGGCTCATCCGGCTATTCAATGGGCTGCTCAGCCCCAAGAACCAAGTGCTCGGTGTCGAGCTCGCGGGCGTGGTGGAGGAGGTCGGCGAACCGACCAACGGCTCGCCGCCGCGGTTCAAGCCGGGCGACTGGGTCTTTGGCGAGGTGGCCAACCATGGAATGGGGGCCCACGCCGAGTACAAGCGCCTTAGCCAAGACGCCCCGCTCGTCGCTACACCGGCGGGCCTCGACCACCACGAGGCGGTCGCCACCCCCTTCGGCGCCCTCGCCGCCATCGTCTTCTTGCGCGACAAGGCGAAGCTGCAGCCGGGTGAGCGGGTGCTGGTCAACGGCGCGTCGGGCGCCGTCGGCGTGTTCTGCGTGCAGATCGCCAAGCTGCTCGGCGCCGAGGTCACGGCCGTCACCAGCACCAAGAACCTCGAGCTCGTCCGCTCGCTCGGCGCCGACCACGCGGTCGACTACACCCAAGGTCCCGCCCTGGCCGACGGCGAGCGCTACGACCTGATCATCGACACGGTCGGCCTGCTCGACACGGGCCATTGCCTCGCCGCTCTCACGCCCAAAGGGCGGTTCCTGCCGGTCGCCTTCGGGCCGAGCCACATGCTGCGTTCGATCTTCAACCGGCTGACCGGCGGCCGGCCCGTGTTGTGCAACGTGGCCGAGGCCACGCTCGAAAACACCGAGCAGCTGGCCGCCTGGCTCGCCGAGGGCAAGCTCCGGCCGGTTATCGACCACCGGGCGCCGCTCGACGATATCAGCGAGGCCCATCGCTACGCCGAGGCGGGCCACAAGGTTGGCGCCGTCGTGATCGACGTCGCATGAGCGAGCCGAGGCGGCGGCTCGAGCAACGCTGACGACACGTAGTTTCCAGTTCGGTGAACTGTGGCGCCGCGCCGTCTCAAAACGAGCCGTGCTGCGGCTCTGCGGCGCGCTTCTGGGCGGAGTATGCGTGGGGTGCTCGTTGTAGAATGGGGGGGAATCGATCATCCTCTTCCCCCCGTTCTTCTATCTCGCAATCGGAGTCCATCTGTGCGAAACAGCCGCGTCTTAGCCTCATTTACCCTTGCGATGGCGTCGGCCGTCGTCGCGCTCGCCGCTAGCCCCGCCCTCGCCGACACGGCCGCCATGGTCGCCGCCCGCTCGCAGGCCGCCATCGACGGCGATCAGCCCCCCAGCTGGTGGGACGCCTCGCTGCCCGACGAGGTTCAACGCGATGTCGACCGCAAGGGAAAGCAACTGGCCGAGCGGCTGGGTCTCGACGACCCGTCGAAGACCGACGCGGTCGCCAAACTGGTGAGCGACCACTACGGCAAGGTCTGGGCGTGGCACCAAGGGATCGACCCCGAACTCGACGCCGCCTGGGACGCCTGGGACGCCGCCCGCGACAACACGGGCGGCAAGGAGAAGGACGAACTCAAAGCGCTCACCGTGATGACCGAGCAGATCGACCCGATCTACGCCGAGTTCGCCCCGCAGATCGACAACCTCATCGACGGCCTCAACGAGCTGGTCGGCGAGGAGAAGACCATCGACCTGCTCGACCGCGTCACCCGTTCGCCCGGCGCCCCACGCACCTACAACGCCTACGTCGAGATGGTCCCGCAGATGACCGACGAGGAGAAGGCGATCATCTGGGACCGCATGGCCCAGGCGCGGCGCGACTCGATGGCGGCTTGGAGCGACAAGCGAGTGGTGAAGATCTTCAAGAAGTACAAGGTCCGCAACGAGTTCTCGCTCGACTACTTCGGCTACGGCTACCAGAAGCATTACCGCGCGTGGATCAACAGGAACAAGTGAGCCTATCGGCCCTTAGCGATTGACCTATAGCCCCGGCTCACGCGCAGTAGCGCGTGAGCCGGGGCTTTTTCGTTGCTCGGCGCCGGCGACCGATCGGCTCCCGCGCACGCCACGAACGAAAAACGCGAGCCGGCTTGAGCCGGCTCGCGTGGAGTGGTTCGTGGTTCGCTTCGCGCCTCAGCGGCGGCGGGTCGTCCACATCGCCATGGGCGCCAGGAGCAACGCGCTGGCCGGTTCGGGGACGGTGAGAGCGAAGCCCTGCAAGCCGCCGCCCGGGGCGGGGAACAGGTCGGTGGCGATCACCAGAGCGTCGACGCGGGGGGCGTCGATCTCGACCAGGTTCTGGATCTCGAAGCCGACCTCCGATACGACCAAGTCGATAAAGACAGGCTCGAAGTCCTCGAACAGCAGCTCAGGGAACGCGTCGAAGTCGATGTCGTCCGCCTCGGTGAAGAGCTGGCCGAGGATCGTCATCTCGAGCGTGAGATTGCCGAAGGTGGGGCTGAGCACTTCGTCGCCGAAGAAGACGAAGCTCGGGTCGTAGCTGATCGAGCCGACGCCAATCTCGCCGTCGTAGGGACCGCCCAAGATCTCGACCGTCCAAGGGACCGTGACCTCACCGATCGGGGCACCGGCCGAAGCGGGCGATACGCAGCTGGCCGCAACCGCCAGAGTGGCGATGGCGAGGCCGAAGAACGATTTCCGGGTCATTAGGCTGGCTCGAAGGTGGGGCGTTTCTGGAGGGGTTGATCGGCGAGGCCGGATGGTTGGGTACGAGTTTAACCCGAACTGGGGTGAATCCGTCAAGGATTTACCGATTGGCGATTCTGTAACGGCCGATATCGCCGCTGGATGCCGCTGGCGAAAAGGCGGCGCGGCCAAGAATGGTTGCCGAGTCCGCGCCGCGAGCGTTCTGTGAGAGTTTTTGAGGGGGCGGACCCCGAAGAACACGCCCGAAAAACGCAGCGGCGGGGGGTAGAATGGCTGGTTCTTCTGCTATTGCGCAGGGGGCGGGGGCGAAAACGACCCCCTGCGGCGCCCAATTATCTTTGTAGCAGGCGTTTTACCTAATTTCGACAATCGCTTTTGGGCCAGCGCGCAGCAGCGATTCTTGGCCGCGCGCTGCTTTGTTGTAAGTCTCTTCTGTGCTGGGTTTTAGGTCCGCGTCGCGGGGCCCCTTGGGCGGGCCGATTCTTGTGGCATTTTGCCGGCTTGCGTTTTTGAGCGCTCCATCGAGGGGAGGGACCACGACGGAGCGAAGGAACGACGTGCGAGCGAGAGATGAGAGGGGAGAGAGGCATAAGAGCGGGCCGGGGTTGCAGCCGCGGGCTGATGAGCCGCTCGCCCTCACACGGATCCGCGGCTGGCGGCGCTTTGCAGCGGACCTGCCGGCCGTGGGCCGCCCTGCTGGGGGAGTGCGTCAGGTCGGGGTGGTTGGCTCGACGCTCACGCTGAGCGGCTGCGCCCCGCGGCTGGCGGTGAGCGGGTCGGCGCCGCACGCCTCGAGTTGCTCGGCCTTGAGCTCGGCCAGCTCGCGTGTGCCGGTCCAAACGCGGGCTTTGCCGCCGAAGTGGACCCGCATCATCAGCCAGGTCGCCCGCTGCGCGGTGTAGCCGAACACCTTGCGAAGGGCGCCGACGACGAACGGCATCGAGTTGAGGCTGTCGTTGTGCAGCACAACGGCGTAGGGGGGCTGCTTCTTGGTCTTCTTCTTTTGCTTGGGCCGCACCACCGTAGCGGCGGCCGGCGTGGAGTCAGACGCCGACTCGTCCAGCGCGGGGGCGTCCCACCCGTCGGGCGGGGCCATGGGGTCGTCGGGCGGGGCCACGGGGGCTTCGGCTTCTTTGGTTCCGGGCATGGCGCCTTGGTTAGGATCGGAGGCTAAGTACGGATCGGAGACCAGATTCGGATCGGAAGCCAGCTCGTATCAATAGCCGGCCAAGCACGCCCCGATTTTAAAGCGAATCGCGCCGATGTGAAGCGTTTTCGGCTGCGTGAGTCGGCGCCGACAGGGCGAAAGAGACGCGGCGGCCAGGGGCCGTGCGTTCTAGCGAAGAAAGGGCGCCCTGGTGGTTCGTCCGGGGGCTGCGCTTCGCTGTGACCCCGGGCGCCCGGCGCCCATTCTGAGTGGCCGCCATGAATGTTGGGTGGCCGGGGTCGAAGCCGTCAGGCGTAGCCCCCGGCATTGAGCAAGAGGACGCCGCCCCGGTGATTCGCCGGGGGCTGCGCTACGCTGCGACCCCGGGCGCCCGGCGCCGGCGGCGGGCTAACAGCGCCGCGGCTACGGGGACGATGATCAACGCGGTCGCCGGCTCGGGGATGGTAGCGGCGGGCTGGTAGGTTTCGCCGTAGTTGGCTCGCCAGGTCTCGTAGTCCGCTTGGCTGTAGCGGTCGCCCAGGCCGTCTCTCCAGACCGTGAAATCGGCGGCGTCGACCACGTGGTCGTTGTTGAAGTCGCCGGCGAGGAGTGGGGGGAGCTCGATCAGAAAGATCTGGTCGGCGCCGCCGGAGACGCGCGTGGAGATCCACGTATCGCCCTCGCCCCAGCCGGTGATCCACTCACCGTTCTTCATCAGGTCGCGTCCGTAGACACGCAAGGTGCTCTGATCAAGAAGGTAGAGGTGCTCGATATCGCCGCCGTAGACGTCGACCTGGGAGTTGTCTTCCGCAAAAATGAACCCGTAATAATTGATCCAAACGCAATCGATCTCGCCGCACGAGGCGCGACCGGAGCGCATGGTGAGCTTCGAGCTGTCGTGCAGCTCGCTCAGGAAATTGACGGCGCCGCCGTCGACAATCAGCTCGCTGTTGTCGCTCAGCACGAACCCGCTGACCTCACCGCCGGCGACAAGCCGGACCTCGGTGTTGTTGCGGACATCGATCTTCGAGCCGCTGTAGGAATTGGCCGCACTGATCACCGTGTCCGACGGCACGTAGCGAGTCGGAAAGAACTGGGCGTGGGCGGTCCCGACCATCGCCAAAGCGGGCAACAGGACCGAAAGTGCGGCCAGCGCCGCTCGGGACGCCGCCGCGAGCGCTGGCGTGCGGCGGTCAAGCCGAGTAACTGGAAAGCTCATGGGATTCCCTCCGCGTGCAAGAACCGAAAACCGCTCCCAGAGCAACCTTTCTGAGAGTCGCCACACGAGCGAAGGCAGCGGCAGAGCAGCCGGGCCTGGTTGAGCAGGTGGGCGCCGCGTGGCCCCGCCCCGACATCGCATGACACCACCTACATCGCACAAAAGAGCCCGATTATTGCCTCCATGCCGAAAGAACCGGCAATATCCGCGGTGAAAGCATAAAAAAAGCGACCCGGCGGGGGCGGGCCTCTGGCTGCGGAGCCGATGGCGAAGCCCCCAGCTTTTAGCAAGAGGACGCCGCCCTGGTGATTCGTCCAGGGGCTCCGCTTCGCTGCGACCCAGGACGCCCGGCGTAAGGCGGCTACGAGGGCTAGGAGGCCTGAGGCTTATGCGGTAGTATATATACTACCGCATAAGCGTCTCGCCATCAATGAGGCGTGTTTCGCAAGTCTCTTCACCGAAAGGGTTTACGTCGATTCTTTGCCGCTCTCAGCTTGACCAACAACAGTGGCTGTAGTATATATACTACAGCCACTGTGCCTCAATGCGTTCTCGTTTTGGGTCGGGAAGAAACGCATTCGGACAGGAACGCAGCACCGGTAGTATATATACTACCGGTGCTGCGTTCCTGTCCCGATCCGGCATATCGTCGTCTACGTGGGCGTAGTATATATACAACGCCCACGTACCCCACGAAACTCCAACAATGCCGCAAGTCGTTACCGATCCGTGACTTAAGCGACTACACGTCTAGCATTCGGGGTCCGAGCCACCCACTACGCAGAGTTTTCAGTGCTGCTCTCCAAACAGAAGATTGCCGAGTCCTTCGACGGTGCCGAGGCCACAACAATCTGGCCACGTCAGTCCGTCCTTAAGTTCATCGAGGAGAACCGGCACGGATGGAAGATGGAAGACGGAGCACCGGACTGCATCCGGATCGCTTCCTCTGCGTCCAGTACTCAAATACTCAATGCGGTAGTGCGAGAAACATCACTCCAGTCCGTCAAACTGGCGTTCCCGTACCGCAGCGTTACACGGTTTGTCTGGGGCAACGCACCAACCTACAGCATCATCCAATCAGTGGACCAGCAAGGCTACTTCAGCCACTACACGGCAATGCAAGTCCACAACCTCACGGACCAAATCCCTAAGGCTGCTTACTTCAATGTCGAACAGCCTGCCACCGGTGGAGGAGGTTCGCTGTCACAAGCTGGGATAGATAGGGCGTTCAAAGGTAGATGTCGAGTCACCAACAACGTCCTTGAGTTCCGTGGCATGACCATCCACAAGATCAATGGCCAGAACACAGAACGACTCGGAGTGACTCAGGCTCAAATGAAGGATGGGGCCGATATCTTCGTTACCGACATTGAGCGAACCTTAATCGACATCGCGGTGAGACCAATCTATTCCGGCGGTATTAGCGAAGTAGCTGGAGCCTATAGAGAGGCAGCAGAGCGAGTGTCTGGCAACCGGTTAGCAACTTATCTGAAATCACTCAACTACACGTATCCATACCACCAGGCCATCGGATACTACATGGAAAAGGCTGGGAACTACACCGAGTCCCAGATGAAACGCATCAAGGCAATTCCCAGAGAGTTTGACTTCTACATCAACTACCAAATCAAGAATCCAGCATTAAACGAGGGGTGGAGGCTATTCATCCCAAAGGGGTTCTAGAACCTCACACTCATTACACAGCCAATCGAAGTAGAAATCAAAATCCTGCAAATCGTAGGTCGGGCTGACCGTATCTTTTACCGAGGCGAACGACGTTTCATGTGCCTCCCGGTGCTCGCCAATTCTTCCAATTAGGGAAAGAGGCACCTTCTTCTGCTCAAAGGTTCTACGAATGATGTCGTGGAACCCACTTGAGGAAAAGTCGACTCCGTAGTGACTCACAATCACGTGAATGTCGACAAAATCACGAGCACGTGACGCAGGATCTCTCGTCCTATGAACCACTGGGGCGTATTCTGGCATTTGCTGGCAGATGGCCCGGATCTTCTCTGCTACGAACATTCGAGGTGAGTAACCGTTCACCGTGTATCCATCTATAACAAATTCTTCCTTGTCTTCGCAGAACTCGTGCCGGCTAAAATCAACCTTGAAGACCGGTGAGCCGTTGTAATTTACCGGAGTTGCAGAGCGGCGAAGCAGCTCCGGCGAATCGGCGGATTTGGCATACTTCTCTTCTTCTACCAGCTTGAACTCACAGGCGTAGCCGCCCCAGAAATCCTCTAGGTCTGCCGAAATCCTTGAGGGCTTCTTGGAGAACCTGAAATCGAGGAGCACGTACCCATCTGCCTTAAATGCCTTTGACAGGCACTGATTGATCTTCTTTCCGATCGATTCAGTATCTGTAAAGTCGCCATCGACTGAGATATCCACATCCTTAGACGCTCGATAGGAAATCTCGTAGGCGAATTGCAGCAGATTGCCACCTTTTAGCACAAGCTGGTCAGCCAAATCGTCGTCTCCCAGAATGGCGACGATCACCTTGCGTTTTACGTCATTGAAAAACTGCAACTGCTCCATTACGTGCTCCCAGCAGCGTCGGTTCTACACGGCGTCTTTGATCTCTCCCCATAGGGTTTCAATAAGTCGGCCTCCCCTTTCGGGGAGGGGAATATGAAGGCCCTCTCCCCTAAAATCCTGACCACTCACCCCTCACATGTGCTTCACAATCGCCTGGCCGAACTCGCTGCATTTGACCAGCGTGGCGCCCTCCATCTGACGCTCGAAGTCGTACGTGACGGTTTTCGCGCCGATGGCGCCGTTCAGGCCTTTGATGATCAGGTCGGCCGCCTCGGTCCAGCCGAGGTGGCGGAGCATCATCTCGCCCGACAGGATCACGGAGCCGGGGTTCACCTGGTCCTTGCCGGCGTACTTGGGCGCGGTGCCGTGCGTGGCCTCGAAGATGGCGTGGCCGGTGTCGTAGTTGATGTTGCCGCCCGGGGCGATTCCGATGCCGCCGACGCAGGCGGCCAGGGCGTCGGAGATGTAGTCGCCGTTGAGGTTCAGCGTGGCGAGCACGCTGTACTCGGCGGGGCGGGTGAGGATCTGCTGGAGCATCGCGTCGGCGATCACGTCCTTGATGACGATCTCATTGCCGGTCTTGGGGTTCTTGAGCGTGCACCAGGGGCCGCCGTCGAGCTCGGTGGCGCCGAAGTCGTTCTTCGCGCACTCGTAGCCCCAGTCGCGGAAGGCGCCCTCGGTGAACTTCATGATGTTCCCCTTGTGGACCAGCGTGACCGACGGCTTGTCGTTGTCGATCGCGTACTGGATGGACGCCTTCACGAGCCGGGCGGTCCCCTCTTGGCTGACGGGCTTGATGCCAAAGCCGGTCGTGCCAGGGAAGCGGACCTTCTTGAACCGCTCGGCGAAGTTCTCCTCGAAGAGCTTCTTGAACTTCTCGCAGTCGTCCGAGCCGTGCTCGAACTCGATGCCGGCGTAGATGTCTTCGCTGTTCTCACGGAAGATGACCATGTCGGTCAGTTCCGGCTGCTTGACGGGCGAGGGGACGCCGCTGAAGTACTGCACCGGGCGGAGGCAGGTGTATAGGTCAAGGATTTGCCGCAGCGCGACGTTGAGCGAGCGGATGCCGCCGCCTACGGGCGTGGTGAGCGGGCCCTTGATGCCGACCAGGTACTGGCGGAAGGCGTCGAGCGTGGCGTCGGGGAGCCACTCGCCGGTTTCGTTGAACGCCTTCTCGCCGGCGAGGACCTCCATCCAGGCGATCTGCTTCTCGCCGCCGTAAGCCTTCTCCACCGCGGCGTCGAGCGTCGCCTGGCTGGCGCGCCAGATGTCGGGGCCGGTGCCGTCGCCTTCGATGAACGGGATGACGGGCGTGGAGGGAACTTGCAGTTGGCCGTCCTGCATGGTGATCGGTTGGCCGGTGGCGGCGGTTGCCATAGGGAGGGACTCTTTCGCTGCGGGCGGGAGGGAGATCGTTAGCTAGAGAGGGCGATTCTCGGCAGTTGGCCCGCTAGGGTCAATCCGCAGGGGGGATCGGACGAAAAAAGGGGGAGGATCCGGCCCCGATCGAGGCAAAAAGTTGCGGCGCCACGCGGCGGGGGCCACAATGCGGCGGATCGCTGCCGACGGCCGCCCGGGGCGCGATCGCTCCTGCCCCACTCTCTTCAGCGAGCTCCCAACCCCCGAACACGAGGAAGCACCCCATGGCCGAGAGCCCCGACCGGCAGTCTTCTCCCCTGGACCCGCCGATGGCCGACCCGCAGGTAAATAAGCCCCCGCAAGCCGCCGCGGCGGTGGGACGCCGAGAGTTCCTGGCGGCCTCGGTCGCCGGGGCGGGCATGGCGACGATGGGGGCGTCCAGCCCCGCCGCCGCCCAGCAGCCGGCTACGGGCTCGGCCCCAACGAGCGGCGGCCCGCGGGCGCCGTTCAAGATCTCGCTCGCCGAGTGGTCGCTGCACCGGTCGATCCGGGGCGGAGAGATGACGAACCTCGATTTCCCGAAGGTCACCCGCCAGGAGTTCGGCATCGAAGGCGTGGAGTACGTCAGCCAGCTGTTCAAAGACAGCACGTTCGACCAGGCCTATCTCGATGACCTGAAAACGAGGTGCGACGACCACGGCGTCGCGAGCCTGCTGATCATGATCGACCGCGAGGGCGACCTCGGCGCCCCGGACGACGGGGCCCGGACCACGGCGATCGAGAACCACCACCGCTGGATCGACGCGGCGGCGACGCTCGGCTGCCACTCGGTGCGGGTGAACGCCGCCAGCAGCGGGACGTACGACGAGCAGCTAACACTGGCGGCGGACGGCCTCGCCCGGCTGGGCGAGTACGCCGCCGGGCGGGGGCTCAACGTGATCGTGGAGAACCACGGCGGGCTGAGCTCGTGCGGCATGTGGCTCAAGGGGGTGATGCGGCGGGTGGCGATGCCGAACGTCGGCACGCTGCCCGACTTTGGCAACTTCCGGATCGGCGTGCCGGGTCAGCCGGAGTGGTACGACCGCTACCGCGGGGTCGAGGAGCTGATGCCGTACGCCAAGGCGGTGTCAGCCAAGGCGTACGAGTTCGACGAGAACGGCGACGAGCTGCGGACCGACTTCGAGCGGATGATGCGGCTGGTGCTAGCGGCGGGCTACCACGACTGGGTCGGCATCGAGTACGAGGGCGACGACCCGGACGAGCTGGCGGGGATTCGCAAGACGCAGTCGCTTCTGGAGCGGCTGCAGGCGGAGCTTGCCTAAACCCCCTCGGCGAGAAGCGACTTTCGAGACCCGATTCGGGGCGGGGTGGTGTCCAGTGACATCGCCACGCCCCGATTTTTTTGGATAATCGTCTTAAGTCGTTGCCAGCATTGGGGTGTGAAACTTTGCGGCCTGCTTGCCGCTAGCTGGACATCACCCCGCGATGGGAAAACGGCCGTGCACAAGGATTATGCACGACGATCGTGCTGCGAAACCGTGCACGCCATGCACGAAGATAGGCAGCCGGAACGAATCGCTGTAAGTGCAAGCAGTGCAACGATCTGCGACGACAGGTTGACCGGGGAAGCAACATGCAACAAACGCGAGGGCTGGAGTCGGCCCCCGTCCTCCCATTCGCACGCCCCTCGGAAGGAAACCATCGCCGTGCATACCGATACCTCCATGTCTTCACCCCTTTCTGCTAGCAACGGCGCCGTTGGCGCCAACCCGCAGTACCAGCAAGTTCTCCAGCAAGCCGAGCAGCTGTTCGGCGCGAGCCCCGACTGGGTGACGTTCTTCCGCGAGATCCTCGGCATCGAGGGCGTCGCCCGGCAGACGTTTCCGAACTTCGAAGACCTCGCCGCGTTCGAGAAGAGCGACGAGTTCGACCAGATCCAGAAGATGGTGGTCCGCCTGCGTGAAAACAAAGCGACCGCCGACGCCGAGAGCGAGCCGACCCGCGTGATCACCGTGCGTCTGCCCAAGAGCATGCACGAGTACCTGCGGACCGAGGCTCACGACCTGCGGACGAGCATGAACAAGCTCTGCATCTCGAAGCTGCTGCAGGTGATTGAGCAGGACCTGATCCCGGCCGAGAAGACGGCCCCGCCGAAGCGTCGGAACCTGAACTCGGCCCCCGCCGCCACGACGCCGGCCCAGCAGACCGTGGGCAGCTCGATGGGCGCCGCGCCGACGCCGTTCAAGTCGCAGTTCTGATCGCTGCGGGAAACGACACCGGGAACAGAGGAACGAATCGCCCAAGCCGCCCCGGCGCTCCGCAGCGAGCGCCGGGCGGCTTTTTGCTGCGCGCGTGGCGCACCGCCGCCGAATAAAAAAGCCCTCGGAGTGGGTCTGTAAGCCGGGTCTTGTGCGGCTTGCTTGCGCGAGCCGTGGCAGCCATTCCTCTAGGGCGACGATTGCTCGCCGCCTCGAGCGGCCTACCCGAGAGTCGTCACGAGCCGGGCCGGCTCTGCTCTCTGCTTGGCCTTGCGCCGGGTGGGGTTTACCAAGCCGACCGGGTCACCCCGGTCGCTGGTGCGCTCTTACCGCACCTTTTCACCCTTACCTGTGGTGGGGGAGGGGCTAGGAGTTAGGGACTAGGGGCTAGCGAAAGAGTCGTTTACACCCTTCTAGCCCCTAGCCTCTAGCCCCTAACCCCTCCCCCACCCATCGGCGGTTTGTTTTCTGCGGCACTTTCCCTGGCCTCGCGGCCGGTGGGCGTTAGCCACCACCCTGCCCTGCGGCGCCCGGACTTTCCTCCCGTTCGCGTTGTGCGAACCGGCGGCTGCCCGACCCACTCCGAGGGACAGCAATCAAGTATAGCGGCAGCGGCCCTCCCACACCGGCCCCCAGCGCTCTCGGCAGAAGAGCGGTTAGCTACAGAAAGCCGAACCACCACGCCCACAAAGCGACCAACGGCGCGCGGGTTGCTCAATCGCCCCATGATCACCACAGCATTGGCACGAAACGCCCAGCCGGCGCCCCCGCACCCGTCGGGAACCGGAAAAACCTTGTTTTTCCAGCAAGTTGACGCAATACCTGAGCGTTCGTAGAGTAAATAGAGACATTCGCCGTGCGGGCCAGCACGGCTTTTGTCACGACCTTTGATACCGATTCAGCTACGGGGAATCCTCGACTCGAGAGAGGCGCTTGCACTATGTACGGAGAACTCATCCCGCTCGGAGGCGGCGACCCCATCCCCCTGCTCAAGAAGCGCTTGCTGATCGGCCGCCGCGAGAGCTGCGACATCGTGCTCCGCTTCGCCAATGTCTCGGCGCACCACTGCCAGCTGTCGATCGACGGCGGCTACCTCTACGCCCGCGACTTGCAGAGCCGCAACGGCATCAAGATCAACGACGTGCGGACAACCGACGGCCGGCTCGACCCGGGCGACGTGCTCTGCGTGTCCAAGCACAAGTACAAGGTTTACTACTCGCCGGCCGAGCTGGGCGCCGTTGGCCCGCCGCCGACCGAGAACCGCGCGAAGGAGATCATGAGCGAATCGCTCCTCGCCCGCGCCGGCCTGCAATCGGCCACGCCCAAAGACAAAGCCTCGGCCAAGGCCGCCGCGGGCCGCTACGACCCGGCGAACATGGAAGCCGGCCAAGTCAAGCTGCCCGACGAGGCCCTCTGATTTTTTTTGAACCGCCAAGACGCCAAGGACGCCAAGCGAAAAGCCAGACAGGATTGACTCGATTAACAGGATCGATTTCTCGTCATCCGGTTGATCCAGTCAATCCTGTCTCGAATTCTTGGCGGCCTTGGCGTCTTGGCGGTTCCCTCTGATGCGGAACCAACGTGGCGAAGAAGAAGCACAAACCTCGCGCCACCTTCCGCAAGAACAGCCAGACCTCGGCGCGTGAGAACGATCTGACGCGCGGCTACCACGGCGACGGCGAGTCGGACGCCGCCGCCGAAGACGCCCCCTCCCACGAGCGCGTGTCGGGCAAGGGACGCTTCACCCGCAAGCGGACCATCTCCGGCGCCGAGCTGGTCGAGGGCGAGTCGGGCCCGCAGCTGCTGCCCGACTTCGACCGCGAGCTCTGTGTCGCCGGTCGCGTGCTCCGCGTGCAAGGCTTGGTGAGCACCGTGCGTGGCGACGACGGCCGGTCGTACGCCTGCGCCACGCGTCAGCTGCTCAAGCAGATAGCGATCGACGCCCGCCACGCGGTCGCCGCCGGCGACCGCGTGTGGCTACGCCCCGAACGCTCCTCCGGCATCCGCCAAGAGTCCGAGTGGCACGAGGGGATCATCGAACGCGTCGAGCCGCGCCACGGCGCGCTGAGCCGCACGAGCCGCAACCGGCGCCACTTGATCGCCGTGAACCTCGACCAGCTGGTGATCGTCACCAGCGCCGCCGAGCCGCGCCTCAAGCCGCACCTGGTCGACCGCTTCCTGATCACGGCCGAGAAGACCGGCCTGAAGCCATTGGTGGTGATCAACAAGGTCGACCTCATCGACCCGGCCGACCTGATGCCGCTCGTGGGAGTCTACGCGCAGCTCGGCTACCGGGCGCTGCTGGTCTCGGCCCAAACGGGGTTGGGTGTCGACCGGCTGCGCGAGCGCCTCGCCGGCCGGGTGAGCGCCTTGAGCGGCCAGAGCGGCGTCGGCAAGTCGTCGCTGCTGAACGCCGTGGAGCCGGGCCTCGGCCTGCGCGTGGGCGCCGTCAGCAACGAGACCCAAAAGGGCAAGCACACGACCACCACCGCCGAGCTGCTGCCGCTCGAGAGCGACTGGGCCGACGGCGGCGCGGTAATCGACACGCCCGGCATCCGGCAGTTCGCCCTGTGGGACGTGGAGCCCGAGGAGGTGGCCGGCTTCTTCCGCGACCTGCGTCCCTACGTCAGCCGCTGCCGTTTCCCCGACTGCACCCACACGCACGAAGACTTCTGCGCGGTCAAGGACGCCGTGGCCGACGGCTGGATCGACAGCCGCCGCTACGAGAGCTATGTGCAGACGCACGCGGGGGACGAGGCGTGACGCCTAGGTTCTTCCGTGGATTGCGGTAGGGGAAGCGTTTTCAATCGGGCGCTGGCCATCGATCGACAGGCTGCTTCGAACGAGGAAGCCGCGCGAGCCTGAGCAGATCCCCGAATCGCGCATCGGCCGGATCCACTCCAGCACTTCAGGAAGACGTCATCTAGCGAGCAGCTGGACCAACCTCAACACCGTGGCAACATGCCTAATACTCTGTGTGTGTCGACCTCCGAGGCGTCGCCTGCGGTTTCCAAACACGCTCAACCTTAGCCTAACGATTACGTCAATCGGGTGGCGGCGAAAGGCTTTTCATGGAAATTCCGAGCTAAACCGCCACTCCGGTTCAACGCTTTGTTATCCGCCGATACGTTCGTTCGACTATCGCACATAAGGTTGCAGCCTGTATCCGGTCACCCAGCCGCGCAGGTTATCGTGCAAGCGTCGCACCAACGGCTTTTGCTGTCGCCTTTGCCTATAATATTCATTAATCACATCAGAGCAGTCGCTTCCAGGTATATCGCCTTCCCCAATCTCAATTTGCGCTAAACCCTCGGGTGATGCACCCAACACTGCACACCTTATGCTGCAACCATTCTTGCCATCTAGTGTAACGCGTGAAACGCTGGATTGTTCCGGATATTCAGTTCGAAAAATCGAGCGATAGTGATTGACGATGATTCCAGAGAAGTAGAGAGGGAACGGGACACACCCTACCAACCCGTCATTCATTCGAACAAACGTATTGCACAAGAACTGGTCGTGTGTGTCTCGCCGGAAAAGCAACAAGTCCGACCGATCGCGGATTGCCATCAAAAGCTGCAGCTCCGCCATTGCCTTCAGTCCACTGTTGCGCAAGCCATTGGAGTGAAGTAAAGCTAGCGGGCTAAGCAATACGTCTTTGTCATGCATGATTCTACTGCTGAACTAGGCGGACAACGTAAATCGGCTCAGTTGCCGGCCGCCCGCGGGAGCGGGCGTTGAACCGACCCCACCACTCTACTCGCGGGCGTCGCCGGTCAACTGCAGCCGGTGGTTAGCTGCCGCTCGTCCGAATCATTCCTCGGGCTTGGGGATCAAAGCCATCCGGAAAAATAGTTGAAGAATCATACTCTGCACAATTGAAATCTGTACCAGTCACATCAGTCATACCGTTGAGGTTATCGCGGCCGAAATCCGCTCCCTGCAACTTAGTGTATGCAAAATTGGCGTCGATGATGTTGCCTCCGCGGAGACTTGCTCCACGCAAATCAGCCCGTTCGAGGTTGGCTTCGAAAAGCGAAACCCAATACATGTCCGCTCCACTTAAATCTGCATCGCGGAGGTCGGCACACATCAGGCTGATTCCCACAAGATTGGCACAATTCAAGTCGGCGTTGCGTAGGTCGGCGTCATCGAAGAAACCGTCGTCCGTGGTGAAGATAATCTTGCCGGAACGGTCGCGCACCTCTTTGGGAAGATGGTCAAGCATTAGGCAGCTAACGTAAAAGGCTCAGTTGCCGGCCGCCCGCGGAGAGCGGGCGTTCAACCAACAACAACATCATATCGCGGGCGTCGTCGGTCAACTGCAGCCGGTGGTTAGGTCGTGGTCTTTTTCAATACCGAGAACCTCGCCGCCAAATCGCTTGCGACGGATTCCGACGCTGTTATTTTCCACTCAAACCAGTTGTCCCACTCCATGTCAATCCGATCACTGCCATGCTTCAACGTATAGGCATCAAAGTCGATACCTTTGTCGAACATCTGATCACTGTACTCAGACGTAACGCGCCACCCATCTTGTAGAAGTGCTTTCAAGATGGCATTCCCAGATTCAGTCTCGATGTTTTCGATTTGGATCTTCTTAGGAAAAGGCCACATGTCTGGAGTCGACCTAACTTAGTTATAGGTTGATCAGTATATCACCTGTAGGCAGCAAGGTTGTCAACCTAACGCGCCGTACGCCGATCCTTGTAAATAGTTGCCTGTTCTTTGGTTGCGTCTAAATCGCGATTGTCACGGCGTGATAGGATGTTTCCGTCTATCGCTCCACTGGCCCGGGAGCCAGGCCGTCTGCCGGGCTGCGGACACCACGGCCGCCTCGATTGAGGGCATGCGTATAGATCATGGTCGTGCGAACGTCCTTGTGGCCCAGCAGTTCTTGCACCGTCCGGATGTCGTAGCCGTCGGCCAGCAGGTGCGTGACGAGCGAATGCATAACCAAACATCGCCGGGATCGTTAAGGCCAGCAGGATCGGAGGAAGCAGACCGAGCATGAGGCAGCTAACAAGTAGTGGGTGGGGCTTACCTTCACCTACATACGCATTCTAGCAATCCCTGCCGGATGCGCAGGGTATTTCTGGACAATGGGTGACGGCGGTCGTGGAGCATTAGCTTCAGAAACTGGCCGGATTCCAGAGCAACAGCGATGCTCGCCAATCAAACGGCGAGCCGCGGTGCAGCGGTAGTTTTCTCCGCGTTCGACTCTGAAGAGCGTCCAACGCGGCTCGATGAGAAGCGAGCCCGCACCGATCGACGCGTGTTATAAGTACTGCAACAGTGGCTACGGCGTGCACGCCGAATCTATCCGCCAACAAGGCGAAAACACCCACCCCCTCGCATCGCGGGCGCTGCTATCCCATCGCCGATGATCGGGAGCGAGAAAGCCGCTCTCACTCCCCGTGCGTCGGCACCAGGTCCTGCTCGGCCCGCGTGATCAGTGCGAACAGCGCCTCGCGTTCGATGCTCTCCGGGATGAAGCGGACCGAGCCGTCCAAGAGCACGAACTGCACGCCCCCCGGGTGGTCGCTGCGGAACGTGGTCCGCTGGCGGATGTCGTACGGCGCGTCGGTCTCGTTGAAGTGGTACTTCGAGTCTTGGCCTTTGGTCCAGCCGGTGTGGCCGAAGGCGTTGATCCAGTAGCCGGCCGCCCACTTGAAGTCGCCCCAGCAGGGGCCGCTCTTGTCGTTACAGCCGCTCGAGGGGTGCTCGTCCCACGTGTAGTTCGCCAGACCGTAACTGGTCTCGCCGATGAGCAGCGTGTGTGACACGCCGTCGGTGATCTTTTCCAGGCCGAGGTCGTACCGCTTGCCGGCGCCGGGCGGGGCGGCGAACGCGCCGTTCAACGCGAACTGCGGCTGGTAGTGCGTGCGGGTACTGATCAGGTAGCTGCCCGGGCCGAGGCTCTCGCCGCACGGGTCGGGCGCGGTGCGCGGCATGTGCATCGAGGGGCACTGGTAGTCGGGCAGCGCCGTCTGGGTGACGCTCAGGTTGTCGGCTCCCGGGCCGGAGTGCTCGGGCGGCTCGGTCAGGTCGTACGTGTCGAACCGGGCGCCTTGCTCCAGATAAGGGAGCAGCAGCACCAACGCGCCGCCTAGGTGGCCGTAGAACTCGTTGTTCTCGGCGGCGACTAGGCCGCCCCCCTTGGACAGCACGTGCGGCGGGGGGAGCGTCTTACGCGTGCTCTCGAACAGATGCGTCGCCAGGCCGATCTGCTTGAGCTTGTTGCGGCAGGTGCAACGCCGCGCCGCCTCGCGGGCCGACTGCACCGCCGGCAGCAGCAGGGCGACCAAGATGCCGATGATCGCGATCACGACCAGCAGCTCGACGAGTGTGAACGCCTTGGGCGGATTCTTGGTTCTCATCGACTGCCTCGCTTGAGCTTGCGTGGTATTTCCCTCCACCTAGGGGGAGGGATTTTTTTTGGGGGGGCGGCCCGGGTACACGGGTTCCGCCCCCTCCCCTAGCCCCTCCCCCCTTGGGGGAGGGGGATACGTTCAGCGCCGCCGGCCGGACACCAGCCAGTGCTGCCAGCCGCAGAACGCACCGGTCGCCAGCGCGATCAGCAGCACCTGGGCGCCGCTCGGCTCGGGGACCGCGATCGCCTGCGAGGCGGGCGTGTAATGGTCGCGCCACACGGTGAAGTCGGCCGCGTCGACCAGGCCGTTGCCGTTGCCGTCGGCTTCGGGGCCCGTCGTGCCGAACTGCTCGACCCAGCGGTCGTAGTCGGAGGTCGTCACTTGGCCGTCGCCGTCGTAGTCGCCCGGCAGCGGGTCGAGGATCGACACCACGAGCTCGATCGTCGGGGCGGCGCCGTCTGGGTTGTCGCCGACATCGAGATCGTCGAGGTAGAAGTCGGGGTACGGCACAGCGCCCTCGTTGTCGTGCCCCGCCGCCTCGTGCAGCGAAGAGAAAGAGAACCCGAGCCATCCCTCCGAGAGCGCCCCGCGGACGTAGTCAAGCACGCCCGGGTCCGACAGGTTGGGCTCGAACACGAACACGTCGCCGCTCCGCATATAGTCGCCCGGCTCGAACTCGGCGCCCTCGTCGTCGTAGAGCTTGCCGATCGCCATCGGCGCGGGCGTGAACTGCTCGGTCTCGCCCGATGGCTCGGTGGCGCTGTAGCCGCCGGCGACCGAGTTCTCGGCGTCGCGTCCCAGGGCGTCGACGGCGAAATACGGGTACGGCGCGATCGCCTGCTCACCCGCGGGCAGTTCGGGGTCGTAGCCCGCCTCGCCCTCGCGGTACTGCCGCCAACGCGCGTCGCCCAATTGCAGCGCCGCCTCGTCGGCCGCGGCGGCGAAGCTGATCGTCTCGAAGTCGCCCTGCAGGCCAATGCCGTACATCTCGATCGGCCGGCCGGGGTCGTCGCCGCCGCCGGTGGTGAGCGCCAAGTGGTCGTCGAGCGTGTTGTCGTAAGGCAGCACGTAGCCCAAGGGCTCGTAGATCAGGTTGCCGAGCAGCGTCGCCGTCACGCGGAGCGATTCGACCTGGTAGCGAGCGGGGGCGAGCCCCGCCGGGACGTCGGCCGACGTGTCACTCGCAACGATAAAGCTGCCGCGCCGCGAGGGGTCGGCGCCCGAACCGGGAAAGAAGACGCTCTGGCCGGTCTCCGAGTCGACGCCCGAGAACGCGCCGAACGTCGGCGCCCGGTCACGCACCGAGCCGGCGCCGTTGGACGACCCGGCGGGGTAGGAGTACATCTGGATCTCGGCGTGCTCGTTCGTGTGCAGCAGTGACTCGCTCGCGGCCGCGCCGCAGGGCGGCGTGGCGAACAAGAGCGCCGAGAAGGGCAATGCTGCGAGCGGCAAGCACGCCAGCCGCCGCCGGCCGCCGTGGGTATTCATTCGGTCCATCGGATGACTCCGTGAAGCTTGTGGTTGGGGAGGAAGCTGTAGTGAAAAACAGGTCCCGCCAGTGCTGGCGGCGGCTGGCAGCTGGCGGGACTTCGATATCCGCGGGGCTTGGGGGCCGTTCATCGGGGGTGCAACATCGGGCCCCGCGGTAACTGACTAAATGCGCCTCCGTGCGCGGCGGTCGTCTGCCCCTACGACCGCAGGGCCTCCTGGCGACGCGAGCGGTTCGCGGCCAGGCAACCGCAGCACCCCAAGCCGATCATCGCGAGCGCGGTCGGCTCGGGCACCTGGCTCGGCGTGGCGGCGACGTAGGCGCCGTCCGTGTTGAAGTAATCGACCCGCACCTGCGTGAAGCTGGTGTGCGTGCCGAGGTGGCTGAACTCGACCAGGTAGTCGGCGTCGGCCGCCACGCGCCACTCGGCCCAGTAGAAGAACGTGTCGTTCGGCGAGCCCGGTCCCTCGTCGATGTTGGACAACACGCCCGGCGCCAGGCCGCGGTCGATGAAAGTGGTTGGCGCCGCGCCGTCGAGCAGCACCGAAGCCGGGTCGATCCCGCCCTGCCCGCCGCTGCCGTGCGTGGCGGCGACCTGCAGCACGACGGTCGTGTCGGCCTCGGTTGTGTCGAGTCCCGAGAGGTTCAGGTCCCAGTCGATCAGTGTGCCGCCGGCGTAGACGTTGTCGGTCGACGTGACGAGGGCGAAGCCGGGGCCGTCCATCGGCTGCGCCGTGAAGTCGGCCGCCGACAGCGCGGCGGAACCGGCGCCCGTGCTCGCCGCGTCGGGAGCGAACGGTGCGAACACCGAGCCGCCGAACTCGTCCCACTCGAAGTGGCCCGTGCTCGCCGTGGGCTCTTCGCTCATCAGATAAGGGCTCGTCTCGAGACCGGCGTGGGCCGACAGGGCCACGAGACTCAGGGCCGAGAACAACGCGATCGGAAACAGTTGTTGGGTCTTCATTAAATCACTCAATTAGAAGTGGTTAGGTTTTAGTAGCAGGGGTTACGGAGAATCTCGGGCGGGTTCAGCGGCGACGACGCACAACGCCCGCCACGAGCGACACGACAACGAGCGTCAGAGCGCTCGGCTCGGGAACGATCGAGATGAAGTGCGACACGCCGGGCGTCTCGCTGTTGTTGGCGACGCCGTGCAGGACGTTGCCGTCGCTGAGCGTGTCGTTCTTGCCGGTGAGCGCGAGAGCGAACACGCTGTTGGCGCCCGACAGCCAGTCGTTCACGACCTCGGTGACGTCGAACTTGAGCGTCCCCGTGCCGCTGACCACCGTGGTGGCGAGGCCGCTGGCCGGCAAGATTTGATTGGCGAAGAAATCGGTCCAGGCGATCGGGCCCGCGGGGTTCGTGTCGTCCGTGATCGACGCGAGTGGGTCGAGCGCCACGCCGTGAGCCGACATCTGGAACGGGTTCGCCGGGCTCGCCTCGGCGCCAAAGCCGCCCGCGACGCTCTCCACGCTCAAGATCGCCTGCGGCGCCGACGAGCCGAGCGGGGCGAACAGCGACGGATCGAACGTGAGGTAGACCGTCTCCGGCCCGGCGCCGAATGCGTTGTCGCTCGCCACGCGGTGCGGCGGGCGGTCGTCGATGTCGTAGCCGCGGACGAGGTTCGTGCCCTGGAAGAACGCGCTGGTCATCACGTCCTCCAGAACCGGGATGGTCGTCGCGCTGGCAGCGCTCGGCAAGGCCGCCACGGCGGCGGCAAGCAGGATCAAGGTGCGTCTCATGAGGTCTCTCCAAAAACAGGGCGCCGGGGGCGTGAGGTTGATGCGCGGCGCCGCAATGGCCCCCGGAGTCGGGGCGGCGTCGGATTGAACGCGGGGTCTGGGTAGCCACTTCGTGGGAAGCGATCCCTGAAGCGACGCCGACTTGTCGGCGGCGATGCGACGCGCCTTGATTCACCGCCGAGCGGTATGGGCGTCGCCTGAGTGGCTGGCTGGGAGGCGAGAGAAACGCCTCGTGGCGGGCTGCCTGGGCAGGAGCATGACTTCGGGAGGGCTGAGAGTTGGGTCGCCTGGTGGGCGTGGCTGGCAAAAACGTGCCAAAAAGCCATCCCATGTATTGCGACTGCGTCTCAGTATCTGTAGGTTATCGACCTGCCGCATTTACGCAAGGGGGCATGCCTAAATTAATCGTGATTCAGCGGCGCCCTGCGATGCCCCTCCATTTACAGGCTCCATCCAACCTCGCTACCCGAGGAACAATCTCATGAATCCCACGACACAGGACGTCGAAACACGGGCACAGAGCCTGCTGAAACGAGGCTATTACAGCCAAGCGCGTGAGCTGCTCCGCACGCCGCTTCGGCTCGAACCGAACCGCGGCTCGCTCCGGCTGCTGCGGGCGATGTCGCACCACGCCGAGGGCAACTGGCGGGAAGCGCTTGAAGACGCCGAGACGGCGATGCTGCTCATGCCGCTGCCCGCCGCCGGCACGCTGGTTTTGGGAGACGCCTATGCCCACAGCGGCCGGACGGAGCTGGCGATGGTGGCCTACGAGCACCTGTTAGCCGGTGGGCCCCACCCGGCCGACTTCTATGCCGGCCTTTACGCGGGCTTCCGGCAGTGCGGGCGAGTGGACCGGGCGATGGAAACGTGCCGCGTTGCCTGCGAGGCGGACCCCGACAACCACGAGGCTCGCTACGGCATGGCCCATTGCATGTCGGAGCTCGGCTACGCGGCGTCGTTCATCGCCGGGGTGCTGAAAACGGTGGTCGAGGCGGCGCCAGATCGCGAGATTTACCGCCTGTCGCTCGCCTTGCAACTGGTGCGAGCGGCATCGCCCAGCGAGGCGTACGAGCAACTTCAACAGCTGCCCGCCGAGTCGCTCGGGCAGATCGGCTGCCGCTGCTCGGCCCGCACGCTGCTCGAGCTGTGCGCCTGGGCCCACGACACGCAGCGGACGAGGATTCTTGGCGATGTGCTCCGCTGCCTGCCCACGGCTAACAGGCTTTCAAACGACAAGAATGAGGGGGAAAACCCATGAGTGCGAGCACACCCAACAAGGCAACGCCGGAGCCCCCCGCCGAGCCGCGCCAGATCGACTCGACCGAAATCTTGCGAGGCGAAAGAGCGGTGGTGATTGCGCACTCGGGCGAGCAATACCGGCTGTCGGTCACACGCAACGGCAAGCTGATTCTGCAAAAGTAGCCCCGGCTGCGGTTTGCGGCGCCCCATTTAGGTTATGCGAGCGGGTGGTCACCGCTTAAAATGCTGGGGGGCGTAATCCTTCATTAGCTGCCAAGTAGCATATAGACTGCAGGATTGAAGCCTCGCTTCCTCCTCTGCCCAGTGACCGGAGCCGCCGATTGCGCTCCTGCCCGTGGTACTCGCCTTGAGAAACCTGACTCGATGACGCCCCACCCAGCCCGCCTAGTCTCGCGTTGCGCGCGAGCTCTCGCTTTCCGCTCGCAGCGGTTGCTCCTCGCCACCCCCCTGTTTGCAGGAACCTTGGCCCTGAGCAGCCCCGCCATGGCGGGGCCCGGCGTGCCGGCGTTGCCGTCGATCGACGCTGATTATGTGGGCTACGCGGTCACCGACTTGCCCGACCACTTCGCCACCGGCCCGGTGGCGGCGACGAACAACACGCCGCTCGACAACCCGATCACCAACGCCGGCGCCACGCTCGGCCGGGTGCTGTTCTACGACGCGCGGCTGTCGCACGACAACGGCACGGCGTGCGCTTCGTGCCATCAGCAAGCCACGGCGTTCGACGACCCCAACCAGTTCAGCGAAGGGTTCGAAGGGGGCCTCACAGGACGCCACTCCACGCCGCTGTCGAACACCGCCTACTACGCCAACGGCCGGGCGTTTTGGGACGAGCGGGCCGCCTCGCTGGAAGAGCAAGCGCTCATGCCGATCCAAGACCCGGTGGAGATGGGGACCGACCTCAACCAGCTGCGCGGCGAGTTGGCCGCGACCGACTTCTACCCCAAGCTGTTCCTCGACGCGTTCGGCAGCACCGAGGTCACCGACGAGAAGATCGGCAAAGCGATCGCCCAGTTCGTCCGCTCGATGGTCTCGTACCAGTCGAAGTACGACCAAGCGGTCGAGGCGGGCACGTCGGCCGAGCCCGACTTCGAGTCGGTCTTCACCGCCCAAGAGCTGCGTGGCATGGAGATCTTTCATGGCGAGAGCAAGTGCAGCCAGTGCCACACAACCCACGCTCAAGTGGGCGACCGGGCCAGGAACATCGGCCTGGACGCCGACAACTCGGCCGACGAGGGCGCGGGCGATGGGAAATTCAAAACAATGTCGTTGCGGAACGTGGCGGTCCGCGAACGCTTCATGCACGACGGCCGGTTCAGCACGCTTGAAGAAGTGATCGAATTCTACAATTCGGGGGTCCAGGCGAATCCCAATCTCGATAACAAGTTGACTAAGAACGGCGAGCCGCTGCGGCTCAACCTGTCGGAGTCCGACAAGGCGGCGCTCGTCGCGTTCCTCGGCACGCTCACCGACAACACGTTCCTCACGAGCGAGCTGTTCGCCAACCCATTCGTCGCGCTCGCCGGCGACTACGACGGCGACGGCCTGGTCAACACCGACGACTACGACCTGTGGGCCACGCTCTACGGTCAGGGCGACGACCTGCGGGCGGACGGCAACGAAGATGGCATAGTCAACGCCGCCGACTTCACGGTGTGGCGCGACAACCTCGGCGCCAGCTGGGAAGACTTCGCGTCGGCCTTCGCCACCGCCGTGCCGGAGCCTGCCACGGCGCTGACCGTCGTGTTTGGCGCGCTGCTGGCCGCGTCGCCGAGACGGCGCCGTCACGGGCGCTAGCCAGCCGTTCCTTGAGCGCCAGCCCAAGGGCGTTAGAGTGGTTTGCTCATTGGTGTAGACGCTCGTCTCGCGATCGGCGTCATGGCTTCGTCAGCCTGCATCGACAATGCACCGCATTGCCTGCTTCGGCTTCCTCGCCACGCCGCCAATCGCTTTCCCGCTCGTCCACACCAATTCGAATACCGCTCTAGCCCCCGGAGTCTCGCCGGGCGCCCGCTTCACTCCGGGGGCTTACGCCCTCCGGCTCGCCGTTGGGGATTAGCCTGCTGTTGCTAGCAG
This sequence comes from Pseudobythopirellula maris, assembly GCF_007859945.1. GTDB lineage: Bacteria > Planctomycetota > Planctomycetia > Pirellulales > Lacipirellulaceae > Pseudobythopirellula > Pseudobythopirellula maris. The sequence goes on from NZ_SJPQ01000001.1 coordinate 1,243,425, forward strand.
CGGGGTCCGCCGTTGTGCCGAGCTTGGCGAGTCGTTAGTCTCTCGCCGCCTCTTTGCCGGCAAGAACCCCCACTGGCCTCACCGGGCGCCACGGATGGCACACGTCCCCCAGCAAACCGCTGCGCACTCGGCGTCCCGGCGCCGGGCTGCGTGCTGCGTGCTGTTGGTCTGGGCGATGGCCGTCTCGCTGGCGGGCTGCCAGTCGGCCGAGAAGCGTCTGGTCGCCTCGAACCACAGGGACTGGACCCCCGACCTGGCGGTGCTGCCCACCGCTGATTTCGAGGGAGACACGGTCGAGGTGCACAACGTGCGTTACTGCAAATACTACTCTCCCACCGAATACGTGGTGGATCACTACGACAAGCGGTTCGATCTGAGCCGAGTGCAGGCGGTCGATTTCATCTCGATGCCGTTCGGCCCCGTGCCGATGCTCGCCCACACGCTGCTGAGCTTCGAGTTCGCCCCCGCCGAGCCGGGCGGCGACCCGGAGCATCTCGCCGTGAGCGTCGAGGTGCGTAAGGAGAAGGGCGAGGAGAAGTTCAACCCGCTGCTGGGCCTCGCCCGGCAGTACGAGATCACTTACGTCGTGGCCGACGAGCGCGACCTGCTCGACCGCCAAGTCAACGCCTACGACATGCCGACGTACGTCTACCGCACGGTGGCCGAGCCCGCGGACGCGAGGGCGCTGCTGGTCGACATGCTCGAGCGCGCAAACGAGCTCAGCGAGAAGCCGGAATTCTATGACTTGCTGACGAACAACTGCACGACGAACCTGGCCGACCATGTGAACGAACTCAAGCCGAGCCGCATCACCTACGACATCGGCGTGCTGCTGCCGGGGCTCTCGGCGCGCAAGGCGTACGCCGAGCGGCTGCTGCCGCGTGACAAGCCTTTCGAGGAGCTCGAGGCCGAGGCGCTGATCAACGACCGGGCGCGGCTGGCCGCGGGGAGCGAAGATTTCTCCAAGGCGATCCGGCGATAAGCGGCCATCGGCGTGCGGCTGCTCGGCCGGGCAGTGCTAGCAGGGGCCGGCGCGGCGCCCACGCCATATCGATATTGTCATTGCGGCAAGTCGCTGGCATACTCCGCCGCGCACACAGAAAGTCACGCCCCCCGGCCGGCTTCTCCCCGGCTCCTGGGCGCTCCCCATCCGACCACACACCCTTCAATTCAGGCGCAATCCGATGTTAACGAAAACAAAGCACAGGCTCGCGCGTCGGTTGGGATCGATGGCGAGCAGGCTCTCGCCCGTGAGCACGGACCAAGGGTACGAGCTGTACCAGTACCGCCGCGCCGACGGGGCTTTCGACTACGACCGCTACCGCGAGGTCCAGGTCGCCGCGAACAAGAAGAAGATCAACAACGTTTGGGTGCGCGAAGAGAACATCGCGTTCCTCGCCGAATACGTGAAGTCGACGCTCGGCGGCGCGTCGTTCGGCTTGTGCCACGGCACGCGGCGCGGCAAGGAGCAGGAGTGGTTCCGCAAGCACCTCGGCTGCGAGGTGCTCGGCACCGAGATCTCCGACACCGCCACCGAGTTCCCCCACACGATCCAGTGGGACTTCCACGAGGTGAAGCCCGAGTGGGTCGACTCGACCGACTTTATCTACAGCAACTCGTTCGACCACAGCTACGACCCACGCACGTGTCTGAACGCCTGGATGAGCTGCGTGCGGCCGGGCGGGGTCTGCCTGATCGAGCACACCTCCGGTCACGAGGAAGCGAACGAGATGGACCCGTTCGGCGCCGAGGTGACCCGCATGCCCTATCTCGTCCTGAGCTGGGGCGAGGGCCGCTACTGCGTGACCGAGATCCTCAACGCGCCCTCCAAGCCCGAGGGACGGGGGTACATCCAGTACTTGGTGGTCAAGCGGCTCGGCTGACGCCAGTCGTTCGAGACCTGCCGCGGACAGGGGCGAGCGCCGCAATCGCGACGAGCCCCAGCGCGGCCGGTTCGGGAACCGTGTGCGAAGCCCCCGGCGCCTCGGTGGTTAGGCCGTAATTGGCGACCCACACGTCGAAGTCGCTCTGCGAGAAGACCGCGCCCAGGTTGTCGCGCCAAACGGTGAAGTCGCTGGCGTCGACCACACCGTCGGCGTTGAAGTCGCCCGGCATGCCGGACTCGAACGCCCCCAGGTCGGGGGCCATGCCGTTGAACGGCGAGCCGACATCGGCGCCCCGGTCGATGGCCGAGCTCCCCGGCGCCAGGCGCAGGAAGTCGAGCACCGGCAGCGAGCCGTCGGGTCCGCGGGGGCCGTCGACCCCGTCGCGCGAGAGGCTCAGGAAGTCGCTGGCGTTCAGACCCCGCAGATGCCAGCTGTTGTCCTCATCGTCGATCGGCTCTGAGCCAACGTTGTGCAAGTCGTTGTTGTTGCCGTACGCGATGTTGTTCCGCAGGTAGTGCTCGGCGGGCCAGTCCGCGGGGTCCACGTCGTTCAGCAGGTCGAACCCGCGTGAGTTGCTGAACGAGGTGTTGCCCACCCACTCGATCGCGCCGGGGTGGTGATTGGCGTAGAAGCCCTACACGCGGTTGTCGAACGCGAGGTTGCCGATCACCTCGTTGCGGGGCACGCCTTCGGGGTCGGGAAAATTGTTCTCATTGAGGCCGTAGCCGCCCGCCTTGAACCCGGCGCCGTTGCCGGCCGCCGTGGTCGTGCCGGGGACGTAGCCGTTGGACCACGCCCACGAGCTCTCGACCCGCACGTGGCCGTCGGAGTTGATGAAATCGTAGCCGTCGTCGCTGTTGTTCCAGGCACGGTTGCCGATGAAGACGTTGCCGTCGTCGTTGCTGTGGCTGCCGAAGCCGTCGGCGTTCTCGCCGCCGCGGTCGGGGTCGTAGTTGTTGTGCGAGTCGGAGTTGAGCACAAGATTGCCGCCGCCGTCCTGGATGAACAGCCCCGGGCCCTCGTTGTGATGCAGGTCGAGCCGCTCGAACACGTTGTGGTCGGCGCCGTTCTCCACCCGGATGCCCCACGACTCGTTGACGTTGGTGATCACCTGCTGCACGCCGCGCAGCTCGATGCCGCGGAAGTGGAGCCAGTCGGCCCGCACGCTGAAGCCGCGGATCCGCTCGTAAGGGGTGTAGTCGAAGAAGTCGAAGACGGGGGTCTCGTCCTGGTAGGCCCAGTAGTTGATCCGCGCGCCTGGCGAGCCGCTCTTGTTGAACAGCACGGCGACCGAGGGGCCGTCGCTGGCGACGTATTTTACTCGCCGCCGCGGAGCCAAACCGTGTCACCCGCCGAGGCGGCCTGCTGACCGCGCTCGATCGAGCCAAACGGCTGGGCCAGGGTGCCGGGGTTCGAGTCGCTGCCTGTGGGTGAAACGTACCATTCGCCTGCCGAGGCGGCGCCGACGGCGAGGACCGCCAGGCAGGGGACCCACGGCAGCCCCAGTAAAAAGAATTGATGAAGCTTCACGCCATGTCCTTTATCACTTCGCGGGGGTCCCTGCACCGAGACCCCTAGCCTTGGTTGCAGCAAGCTCGCGGCGGGCCGGGCCCAGCTCGCCAGCTTCGGGGGGGGGGGCGTCGGCTCTAGAATACGGCTCAAAAAGAATGGGAGGAGGAGTCACGCCGCCGCGGCCGAAATCAGGATCATGCCGACGCTCTCAGTATAGCCCAGAGCGAGCCAACCGGGGGGTCGGCCGCCATAGGAGCGACTGGGCTCCGACCGCCCGGGCCCGCCGATCACCCGGCGCCTCGCCAAACGTCTGGGGTGGGCGCTTGACGCCCCAGGGCCCCCAAAACTACGATCCGAGGTTTGTTTTCGCCCTTCGGCGGCCGCCATGCGTGCCGTGGCTCCCGAGCCCGCCCTGGCGGCCCTAGCGCGAACCTCACCGCACAACACGATTCGGCTCGGCGACACACTTCGCCGGCCGTCGCATACTCAACCGCCCTCCATCGAAACCCCACCGATCAAGGACACTCCAGGCATGGCCAAGAAGAAAAGCGCAGTCGCCGGCAAGCTGGTCTACTACTTCGGCAAGACCAAGACCGACGGCGACGGCAAGATGAAGACGCTGCTCGGCGGCAAAGGCGCCAACCTGGCGGAGATGACCGCGATCGGCCTGCCCGTGCCCCCCGGCTTCACTTGCACCACCGAGTGCTGCGCCGAGTATTACAAGCAGGGAGAGAAGCTGCCCAAGGGCTTGATGGAGCAGGTCACCAAGTCGGTGACGATGCTCGAGAAGGAACTGGGCAAGAAGTTCGGCGACCTGAAGAGCCCGCTCCTGCTGTCGGTCCGCTCCGGCGCCGCGCTGTCGATGCCGGGCATGATGAACACGATCCTCAACCTGGGCCTCAACGACGAGTCGGTCGTCGGTCTGGCCAACTCGAGCGGCAACGAGCGGTTCGCTTACGACGCCTACCGCCGCCTGATCAACATGTACGGCGACGTCGTCATGGAGGTCGGCCACGAGTACTTCGAAGAAGCGTTCGACAAGATCAAGAAGAAGTACAACGCGGCCACGGACAACGACGTGCCGACCGAGGGCCTCATTCAGCTGGTCGAGGCCTACAAGAAGGTCTACCGCAAGCACACCGGCCAGCCCTTCCCGCAAGACCCGGTCGAGCAACTCGCCCTGGCCATTGAGGCGGTGTTCAAGAGCTGGAACTCGGACAAGGCGATCAGCTACCGCCGCATCGAGGGCATCACCGGCCTGGACGGCACGGCGGTGAACGGCCAGGCGATGGTGTTCGGCAACATGGGCGACGACTCCGGCACCGGCGTCGCGTTCACGCGCAACCCCGCCACGGGCGAGAACAAGTTCTACGGCGAGTTCCTGGTGAACGCCCAGGGCGAAGACGTGGTGGCCGGCATCCGCACGCCGCAGCCCGTGGCCGAGATGCCCAAGTGGAAGGCCCCGAACGACAAGACGATCGGCAAGAAGGTCCACGCCGAGCTGATGAAGATCAAGGACAAGCTCGAGAAGCACTACAAAGACGTGCAGGACATCGAGTTCACGATCGAGAAGAGCAAGCTCTACATGCTGCAGACCCGCAACGGCAAGCGGACCGGCCCGGCCGCCGTGCGGATCGCCTGCGAGATGGTCAAGGAGAAGCTGATCACCGAGAAGCAGGGCGTCATGCGGATCCCGCCGAACGACCTGACGCAGCTGCTGCTCCCGTCGTTCGACCCGGCCGGCAAGAAGAAGGCTTCGCCGCTCACGATCGGCCTGCCCGCCTCGCCCGGCGCCGCGTTCGGCAAGCTGGCGTTCTCGGCCGACGAGGCCGTCGACCGCGCCCACGCCGGCGAGAAGGTCCTGCTCGTCCGCAAGGAAACGAGCCCCGAGGACGTGGATGGCATGCACTCGGCGGCAGGCATCCTCACCAGCACCGGCGGCATGACCAGCCACGCGGCGGTGGTCGCCCGCGGCTGGGGCAAGTGCTGCGTGGCCGGCGCCGGCGAGATCCACATCGACGAGAAGGCCAAGAAGATCAAGGTCGGCGGCAAGACCTACGGCGTCAAAGACGTGCTGTCGATCGACGGCTCGACGGGCGAGGTCTTCGCCGGCGAGATGCCGACCGTCGAGCCCAAGCTCGGCGGCCACTTCGGCACCGTGATGGGTTGGGCCGACAAGTACCGCAAGCTCGGCGTGCGGACCAACGCCGACTCGCCGGCCGACAGCAAGCGGGCCCGCGAGTTCGGCGCCGAAGGCATCGGCCTTTGCCGCACGGAGCACATGTTCTTCGAGGGCGACCGCATCCTCGCGATGCGTGAGATGATCCTCGCCGACACGCAGCCCGCCCGCGAGAAGGCCCTCAAGAAGTTGCTGCCGTTCCAGCGGAAGGACTTCGAGGGGATCTTCAAGGCGATGAAGGGCCTGCCCGTCACGGTCCGCCTGCTCGACCCGCCGCTGCACGAGTTCCTGCCGCACGACAAGGCGGCGGTCAAGGAGCTCAGCGGCGCCACGGGCGTTTCGGCCAAGGAGATCGAGGTCCGCGTCTCGCAACTGCACGAGGCCAACCCGATGCTCGGCCACCGCGGCTGCCGGCTCTCGATCACCTACCCGGAGATCCTGACCATGCAGGTCACGGCCATCACCGAGGCGGCGATCAACTGCCGGAAGAAGAACATCGACGCCCAGGCCGAGATCATGATCCCGCTGGTCGGCACGGTGAACGAGCTCGCCCCGCTCCGCGAGCTCACCGAGCAGACGATCGAGGACGTGAAGAAGGCTAAGAAGTTCACCGGCAAGCTGCCGATCCTGATCGGCACGATGATCGAGATCCCGCGTGCCGCGCTCACGGCCGACGAAGTGGCCACCCAGGCCGACTTCTTCAGCTTCGGCACGAACGACCTGACGCAGATGACGTTCGGCTACAGCCGCGACGACGTGAACGGATTCCTGCCGGACTACATCGACCAGGAGATCCTGGAGAAGGACCCGTTCCAGTCGCTCGACACGTCGGGCGTCGGGCAGCTGGTCTCGATGGCAGTCGAGAAGGGCAAGAGCGTCAACGCCAAGATCAAGCTCGGCATCTGCGGCGAGCACGGCGGCGACCCCGCGTCGATCGCCTTCTGCCACAAGGTGGGGCTCAACTACGTGAGCTGCAGCCCGTTCCGGGTGCCGATCGCCCGCTTGGCGGCCGCCCAAGCGGCGCTGTCGAAGGACTGATCCACAGGATCACCGATCGCGACAAACGAGGGGCGGCCCATGGGGCCGCCCCTTTTTTTGTGTCTCGTGCCAAGAAGCGGCCGACCAGCTTTGCCGGTCGAGTCAGCTTGCCAGACCGATCTGCGGGCCGACCTGTCAGCGGGCCGCCTCGGTGGCGGCGGTCTCCTCCTTGGCGTCGCCTTGCGGCTCCAAGTGAAAAACCACGCGGAACGCCTGGTAGCCGGCGGCAAGCTTGTCGCCGTAGATCGCCGTGAGCTCCTGACGCAGCTCGTCGGCCGTGGCGAAGCCGTCCGGGCGGGCGTCGTGGTCGGTCAGGTCGTCCAAATCGACCCCCTCGACCAGTGTGACCCGTGCGTACCCGGCGCCCGGGATGTAGCTCCGCTGGCCGGTACGCATCATCCGATGGCTCCAGAGCCGGATGGTCTGCGTTTTTTCTCCGCTGCGGATAGCGTGCAGGAACTTCTTTTTGAAGAGCAGCATTGCCTGATCCGGGCGTAGGGATGGCGAAGGGCTAGAAAAGCCCCCGCGCTAACGAGCGATCGAGGAAACGAGCATCCTACCGCCCCCGACTGCGGGACGACGCTGGCAGATGAGGAGCCAGAGTGTCACAAACAGTCACACCCCCCACCTAAGAGGGGTGCGCTCCTGTCTGGGATTGCCTTGCCCCGTGTCGATGACTCTCCGAAATCTGTCAATTTTTCTCTTTAGCTAGCGAATTCCTTGCGGTCTTTCTCAATGTAGTTAAACTCGGCAAGGTAAGCCTCGTCTCCCCACTCAGGCACTATGCCTGGGCAATAGCTGGCGGCCGCATGATGGGCCTGTCACACGATGGAGCCAAGCACGCACGGAAGAAGCTTCGGAGTCAGCCGTATTTGCTTTGATTAGCGTGTCTTTGTTCCGACGTCCCCCGGTCTTCATAGCACAACGAATTCGCACCACCTTGAGTGCTGGGCTAGTGAACTAGCCTGCACCTTCCGAAGGAAACGCTAGTGATGGGTACCCGAGTAAAATTTGCTTCCTACGCAATCCTTTTTCTCATTCCTGCGCTCTGCCCAATGCAGCTTCGTGCGGATCAGATCGAGATCGAATTCTCCGGTCTCGACATCCAGTACGACGGCGGCATGATCTCAACGGTCGGCGTGGACGACCCTCTCTCGGTCGTTTCCTTCTACATCGATGGTTCGCTGGTCGGCAACCAATCGGTCGATCTGTCGGCTGACATCGCGATCCCCAATGTGACGAACATTCCGGTCGCCGGCGGCTCGGTCGTTAGCGACCCGGGCGGTGTTTTCGATCTCGATTTTGCTGGCGCCGACTTCCTGGACCTCGACCTGGGCGCCGCCACGGTCATCTACCAGCCGACCGGGAACTTCAGCTTTGTGTTCGCCGGCTCGACCGCCCAGATCGCCGGCCAAAGCCTCCCCTTCGGCCTGCAAATTGGCGATCCGGTATCGGTCTCGTTCTCGACCGTCGTTACGCCCGGCTCCCGGACCGACAATGGCCTCTACCTCACGGGTTTCGTGGCGAACGGCGCCGGTGAGGCGATTGGCGGGTTCGTTCCCGAGCCCTCGAGCGTGCTCCTGGTGATGATCGGCCTGCTGGCCGCATCGCCCGCTGTGCGTCGCCGCGGCTAAGCCGTCCGAAGAAGCCGAGGGAAGCCCTTACCCCCTCGACCCAAAACACCTAAACCACGTTCGCGTAATCTTCATACGCGAACGTGGTTTTTTTACTTGCTTCAGAGGGCGTAATCGGGGAGATTACTCCTGCTGCATCGAGTGGGGCGGTTTCCGCCCGGCGAATCGATTCAGCGATACGCCCGATGCACCAGCAAATACCAGCCGATACACCGTGTATTCGAGCCCCAGGGTCGGGCGACATGGACGGGCCCCGATTTTCCTAGCGGGCTGGCTCACGCAGAGCCGAGCACGCTTAATTATCACGACTGTTCGCCCCTAGGGCAGACAGACGCCTACGGAGAAGCTAGTGATGCGACACAATCTTACCCGTTTCGCCCCCCGGCGGATTACGGCTGCACTTATGCTGATGGCCGTCTCGATGATGGCCCCCAGCACACAGGCGGGAGAGCTCAACATCGAGTTCACCGGCCTTGATGTCGTCTACGACGGCTCCGACCTCTTCACCAGTCCCAGCGACGACCCGATCGACGTGGTGACGATTTCGCACGATGGCTTTGTCTATCCCGCGATCACCCTGGCCGACAATCCCGGCATTTCTGTCGATGTCTTTGTTCCCCAGGTGCTCAATCTCGACGCCACGGGCGACACGACGATGAGCGGCGCCGGCGGCTACCTCGACCTCACTCTTGCGGGCAGCGACTCGCTTGAAATCGATCTGAACCTCGTCTCGGTCTCTTGGGTTGATGTCCAGAACATCGTCCGCTTCGTCTTTGCCGGCTCGGCGGGTCAAGTGGACTCGCAGCAGCTGCCTTACGGCCTCGTGGCCGACGACGACGTGACGATCGCCTTCTCGGCACGCGTTCGCAACAGCAGCCTCACGACCGCTGGCGGCGAGGTGACCGGCTTCCGCGCTTACGGCACGGGCCAAGTCACCGGCACCGCCACCGTCATCCCCGAGCCGGTCTCGGCCGTGCTGCTCCTGGGAGCGCTGGCTGCCTTCGCCTCCCGTCGCCGCTCCTAGTCGAGTCTCGCGGTTGCTCTCCTGCGAGCGATCGCGACACAATACACGAACGACCCAAAAGGCCGCTCCCACCGGGGGCGGCCTTTTTTCAGGTTCAGGCCCTCCGCTCGGCCGAGCTCGGCGTGCGGTTTCGCCTTGAGGAAACGCCCATGCCGATTGCCCATGAGCGTGGCTTTGCCTTACGATAAAGGGCTCGCCACTACGCGACGGGATGCCGCAGGCGGCCCGTCGCGCTCCCGGCCCCCTCGATATCGCTAAGACCCCGGTCGTTAGAACATGTTCGAATCGCTGCAAGATGGCCTCGGATCCGCTCTCAAGTCGCTCCGCGGCCAGGGCAAGCTCTCCGAAGCCAACATGCGCGACGGCCTGAAGCTGATCGAGCGGTCGCTGCTCGAGGCGGATGTGAGCTACGAGGTGACGCGCACGTTCATGTCGCGCATCACCGAGCAGGCCGTGGGCGAGGCGGTGCTCAAGTCGCTCAAGCCGAGCGAGCAGGTGGTGGGCATCGTTTACAAGGAGCTCGTCGACTTGATGGGCCCGGTCGACCACTCCTTGCACCTGAAGGGCAAGGACGAGGTCACCGTGCTGATGATGTGCGGGCTGCAGGGCTCGGGCAAGACAACGACCTGCGGCAAGCTCGGCCGCATGCTCATAAGCCGCGACCGCAAGCCGCTGCTCGTGGCGGCCGACTTGCAGCGTCCCGCGGCGATCGACCAGCTGCACGTGCTGGGTGAGCAGATCGGCGCGCCGGTCTTCTCCGACCGCACGACCCAAGACCCGGTGGCGGTTTGCAACAACGCCGTGAAAGAGGCCAAGAAGCTCGGCGCCGACACGGTGATCCTCGACACGGCGGGCCGGCTGCACATCGACGACGAGCTGATGGGCCAGCTCGGCCGGATCGACAAACGCTGCTCGCCCGACCAGGTCTACCTGGTCGTGGACGGCATGACCGGCCAAGACGCGGTCAACAGCGCCAAGGCGTTCAACGACGCGCTCGAGCTCGACGGCGTCATCATGACGAAGCTCGACGGCGACACCCGCGGCGGCGCGGCGATCAGCGTCAAGGAAGTCACGGGCGTGCCGCTCAAGTACATGGGCGTCGGCGAGCACCTGGAGAACCTCGAGGAGTTCCACCCCGACCGCATGGCGGGCCGGATCCTCGGCCAGGGCGACATGCTCTCGCTGTTCGAGAAGGCGCAGCAGGAGTTCGACCAGGACGAGGCCCAGCGGCTCGAGGACCAGCTGCAGAAGGGCGAGTTCACGCTCGACGACTTCCTCAAGCAGATGCGCCAGATCAAACGCCTGGGGCCGATCAAGAAGGTCATGGGCATGATCCCCGGCATGGGGGCGATGCTCGAAGGGACCGACGCCCTGGACGGCGCCGAGGACGACCTCAAGCGTTTGCAGGGCGTCATCCACTCGATGACCCCCGAGGAACGACGCACGCCGAAGATCATCGACGCCAGCCGCCGCCGCCGCATCGCCGCCGGCTCGGGCGTCGAGCCGCACGTCATCGGCGACCTGGTCAAGCAGTTCGAGCCGATGCAGCAGATGATGACCGCCATGGCGGGCAAGGGGATGGGCGACCGGATGAAGATGGTCCGCCAGATGCAGGCCGGCATGGCCCAAGACCCCGGCGGCGGCCTGGCCCGCAAGAAGCAGTCGACCGGCAAGCGGCTCACGCCCAAAGAAAAGGCCGCCGCCCAGAAGGAACGCGCCAAACGGCTCAAGCTGCTCAAGAAGCAGAAGAAAAAGCGTTGATCCCCTCCCCTATCTCTGGCGAGCCGTTAGCGTCAGGGCCCGTAGCGGCCGGCGTGCCGCGGTGTGCTGCCAGCCGCCCCGAGCGCTGACGCTATCGGCTCGCCATTGCTTCGTTGTTGCTTCGTTCCTTTGTGGTCCCTTCTGTGTCTGATAAGTCCGCTACAGCCGAAGAGCTAGCCGCCCTCGCCGACCTGCTCGAACGGGTCGCCGAAGACCGCGGCATGTTGGCCGACATGCCCGAGGCCGAGCGTCTGCGGCTGCTGAAGGCCGCCAGCCAAGTGGCGATGCCCGACCGCGGCGCGCGGCGCAAGCTGCGCAAGGCGCACCAGCTGAAGAAGCAGGCCGAGCTCAACGAGCAACGCGAGGCGGATCGCCAGCGGCTCGGCGAGACCGGCATCCGCTCGCAGTTCGAGGGAGGCCTGCCGGCGGCCAACGGTGGCGGCGTGCCGGCCCTCTCCGGCGCCCAGGCCTACAGCACGCGGCGGCTGAAGAAGCCGGAACCGCCGGCGCCGTTCGAGCCCGGCCCCGCCCCGCAGGCCGAGGCGGCCGAGGAGCGGCTCGGCCCGCGGCTCGAAGCGCCCCGCACCTGCTACATCTGCAAGGCGTCGTTCGATCGTGTCCACACGTTCTACGATGCCATGTGCGCGGGCTGCGCCGAGTTCAACTGGGCCAAACGCCACCAGACCGCCGACCTCACCGGCCGCGTGGCCGTGGTCACGGGCGGGCGGGTGAAGATCGGCTACCAGGCGGCGCTCAAGCTCCTCAGGGCGGGCGCCCACGTCGTGGTCACGACCCGCTTCCCACGCGACGGCGCGCAGCGGTTCCTCGCCGAGCCCGACGCCGAGGAGTGGCGCAGCCGGCTCGAGCTGCAAGGCCTCGACCTGCGGCACACGCCGAGTGTCGAAGCGCTGGCCGACCACCTCTGCGCCACGCTGCCACGGCTCGACTTCCTGCTGAACAACGCCTGCCAAACGGTCCGCCGTCCGCCCGGGTTCTACGCCCACCTGATGGAGGGCGAGCGGCAGCTCGCCGAGGAGCTGCCTGCCGGCGCCCGGCCGCTGCTCGAGTCGTACGAGGAGCTCCGCAGCCACGCCGACCCACACGCCGCCCCCGACGGCACGCTGGCCCACGCCGGCGCCGCCGAGCTGGCCAAGCGCAGCGTGGCCGGCATCCTCCAGGCGGCCGAGCTCTCGCAGCTCGAGCTCGCCCCCGGCGACGACGCCGCCCACAGCGAGGCGGGCGAGGAGCTCTTCCCCACCGGCCGCTACGACGTCGACCGCCAGCAAGTCGACCTGCGGAAGGTGAACAGCTGGCGGCTGCGGCTGGCCGAGGTGCCAACCGTCGAGCTGCTGGAGGTGCAGCTGGTCAACGCGATCGCGCCGTTCGTGCTCAACGCCCGGCTCAAGCCGCTGATGCAGCGCGTGCCGACGCACGACAAGCACATCGTCAACGTCTCGGCGATGGAAGGGATCTTCTACCGGGCCTACAAGACCGACAAGCACCCCCACACGAACATGGCCAAGGCGGCGCTCAACATGCTCACCCGCACGAGCGCCCAAGACTACGCCCGCGACGGCATCCACATGAACAGCGTCGACACGGGCTGGATCACCGACGAGGACCCGGACGAGATCGCCAAGCGCAAGAAGGCCAACCTCGACTTCCACCCGCCGCTCGACATCGTCGACGCCGCGGCGCGGATCTGCGACCCCTACCTCCACGGCCAGCTCACCGGCGAGCACGCCTGGGGCAAGTTCTACAAGGACTACCGAATCGCCAATTGGTAGGCTCCGCCTGCTACAATCTCGCTATGGCGACCATATTACCTTTCAAGGGCGTTTGGCCCCGGCTGCACGAATCGGTCTTCCTCGCTGATGGCGCGCGGGTGATCGGCGACGTCGAGATCGGCGCCGACTCGAGCGTTTGGTTCAACGCCGTCGTGCGCGGCGACGTCTGCCCGATCCGCATCGGCCAGCGGACCAACGTGCAGGACAATGTCACGCTGCACGTGACGCACGACACCGGCCCGCTGACGATCGGCGACCGTGTGACCATCGGGCACAACGCCGTGCTGCACGCCTGCACCGTGCACGAGGAGGCGCTCATCGGCATGGGCGCCGTGCTGCTCGATCACTGTGTGATCGAGAGCCGCGCCCTCGTGGCGGCGGGATCGCTGGTGCGGGGCGGCTTCGTGGCGCCCACGGGCACGCTTGTCGCCGGCGTGCCGGCCCAAGTGAAACGCCCGCTCACCGAGGACGAGATGCGCAACCTCGAAGAGTCGCCAGACAACTACGCCCGCTACGTCGCCGCCTACCGCCAGGGCGGCTACGACACCAAACCGATCGCGGGCGAATGACTTCTGGGCGAATGCCCATCGAGTTGAACCGCGGGGCCGCAGTCGTTCGCTGGGGGGGTCGGTTGGGGAGAGCCAAGCGAGCGACTCTCTCGCCGTATGGCGACACCGGGCAGCATGAGCGAGTCACCCGTGGCTCGGCATTGCCTAACCTCGCATCAGAGCGAGCCTAGGCCCGGCCTAAGAAGCGGCCGAGACCGAACAGAAAATAGTACCGCCGACTGGAGTCGAACCAGCACGCCCTTAACGGGCACATGGACCTGAACCATGCGCGTCTGCCAATTCCGCCACGGCGGCAACGAGAATCATCTAGCAGAAGCCCCATAAAATGCCACATGCGGCCCGATCACGCAAGGGTCGTTTCCGTGTTCGGCGCCGAAAGATCCGCAGCCAGTCTCAGTACCGCGCTATGCCGGGCTCGATCTCCAGGGCCCAGCGATCGACGCCCCCCGCCATACTCTGAGCCGCCGGGAACCCCTGTCCACGCAACCAGACGGCCGCCTGAGCGCTCCGCATGCCGTGGTGGCAGTAGACCACCAAAGGACCCGCGGCCGCGGCGTCGAGTTCGCCACAGCGGCTTGGTATTTCGGCGAGCGGGATCAGCACGGCCCCGTCGATCGCCACGATCGCGTGCTCGCTCGGCTCCCGACAATCCACCAGCGTGATGGGCTCGCCGGCTTGGAGCAGCGATCTGACTTGCTCACAAGAGATTTCAAGCGGTGCTTCTTCCATGGCCCTGGACTCCTTCGGTGTGCAAAAAAAGGCCGCGGCAACCAGGGGTTGCCGCGGCCGGTCTGTCGTAATGAACAGCCGTCTCCCCTGGGGGGATCAGAGCTGCGAATCGTCAACGGTCTCGCGACCGCTGCGGGTGATGATCGCCATGTAGATGTCGCCATCAACCGCGTCACGGATCGGCTTGGCGTGGCCGTCGCCGAACCCGTGGAGGATCACGCCGGGGTGCAGGGCGCTCGGTCCCCAACGGACCCGCTGGGTGGTGTCATGCGGGAACTCGCCGACTTCCATGTAGTACAACTCTTGCGAGGCGGGGTCGGTGCGGTTCGATCCCTTGTTCAAAGCGATGGCGTTCGCCCCATCCATGGTCCAAACAATCGGCGCCACGTTGCTGCCGTACGGAACGGTCGACTCAGGGGTCTCCTCACGCCCTGGCCACACGGCGACCATGTAAGACGAGAGCGAGCTGTACCAAGCCGCAACCTCTTGCTCACGCGACTCGGCGAAGATGACCGTCTTGGCCGAGCCGTCGGTCATCGACGCGAAGTTGAAACCGCGGTTGTTGACACGGTCGCCAACCAGTCCGGGGAAGGCGAGAACACCGTTGCCACAGTAGGCGCCGTTGTCGCACTCGTCTTCGTCCGACTCATTGCCACTAGTCGGGCTATTGGTTGTCAGCGAGAGCGAGCCATCACCCGAAGCGCCAAGACCACCGTAGTGCGTCGAAGGAATCGCCTTGTAGTTCGAGATCGCCGGGTCCCCCCGTAGAGTCGCGGGGGGAAGATCGCCCTGACCGGTGTAGCTGGTGGTCTCGTCTCCATCGTAACTCGGGCAGAGAAGGACCGGCAGCTCAACTTCCCAGAAGTAAGGGTTGGTCTCGGCGTTCCAATTGGTGTCGCCGTTGTTCGCCGCGAGGGTGTTCCAGGTGTCGTACGGGTCGACCCTGAACTTGTTGGTTTGACGGTTGATCTTGTCGTAAAGGACATTCTCCTCGAAGTACGGCAGCAGCTTCACGATCCAGCTGTAACCATCGATGTTGTCGTCGCCATCGGTCAGGTCCGAGCCGGCGCCGGTCGTGTTGTCACGAACCGCGCCATCGTAGACCCTGGCCAACTCCAGTCCCTGACCCGCCTGGGTGTAGTAGGGAGCTGTCGAAACGAGAGGGAAGAACAGGTTCGTGTCGTGGTGGTTGTGCATCGACAGGGCAAGCTGCTTGACCTGGCTCAAACACTGGTTGCGACGAGCCGCTTCGCGGGCCGCCTGCACGGCGGGCAGCAACAGCGCGACAAGGATGCCGATGATCGCGATCACGACCAACAGCTCCACGAGGGTAAAACCTCGTGGCGAACGCATGGGCGTTCTCATGGGGTGCCTCCAAAGGAAAACAGGAAAAAAGGAAATAAAGAAACGAAAAAGAGATAACGGTGGTCGATCGACCACCGGGGTCTCAAAAGTAACGGGGCCTTACGTAAAGCTTAGGTTGGCGCCTGCAACCGGTTTCGTTTCCGTAGTGTGAATCTAGGCTGCGGGCTACGACACTCGAATCTCAAGCAGCGGGAAAACAAGGGACCGTCGGCCGGGTGTCCTCGCTACCAGACTGCCTCTTAGAAGAGCTTGCAAATAGGGATCGCTGGATAAGGCGGCAACGCGAAAATTCACGCTAGAACGCCTTCAGCAACTGGTAAAAACCACCCAAAAAGGCGTCACCGCCAGTCGCTATCGGATCGTCACAAGTTGTTCTGTTCCAAGCACTAAGCTAACGATATGACGAATTAATGTCAATCAGATGACAGCGACCAGCGATGCCTTTTAGGTCATCCTAAGACACGCCTGCAGCTGCGGACTACCGCTGCCTTGATTTTCGACAGCGCGGAAATCGATCCTGCGGCAAACCGGCGCCGGCGTCTCGCGTCGTAGGGCTAGGCCTGGTAACGACTTGGGGCGAGAATCACACATAGCTCTCCCTCCAATGCCTGCATGCTATGCCACTCGCGCCGTCGCCACAGACCGTTACGCTCGTCCACGGCGCCCCGGCATGCCGCACCAAGTGGCTCTTGGATCGGTACCGCGATTCGCTAGGCGAGCGCGGCCAGCCAATGGCCGCTTCTCTAGGCTCTTTCGCGGGCGTGTCACCTGCAGACGGCCCGCAGACCATGGGGGGATCCCCGCCGGCGTGGCTCTGGCTTGGGCCCAACCACCGAGCAACCGAGTCGGTGCGCAGCTGTTTGCTGGAGGGTGAGGGAAGCACCGCATTGCTCGAACCGGGTGTCCGCACGCCCCGTCGACTCGCCGACGCCCTCGCCAGCCTCACCGACAGCCGACACAAGCCGCTCGGCGCCGCGGAAAGGCAAGCCTTGGTAACCGATCTGCTCCGGCGTCGCGCGCTGGCCGGCCGGCTTGGGCCGCTTGGCGCCGTGGGCGTGACCCGCGGCACGGTCGACTTGGTCGACCGCGCGATCGTCGAGGCCCGCAGCCAATGCCTGAGCGGCAAAGCCGCGTCCGCCTATTTGCGCCGAAGCCACGGCGCCGTCGGCGCAGCGATCGCCGACGTCTACCGCGACTACACCGGCGAACTCGCCGAGCATCAGCTGCACGACGAAGCGGGCCGCATGGCGCTGGCCACGGAGTTGATCGCCGCCGGTCCGTCGCTGAGCGAATCGAACGGCGCCCACTGGCGGCTAGTCGTGGTCGATGGGTTCCTCGACTACTCGCCGCTGGAGCTGCGTTTGCTCCGCGCGATTCGATCGCGGGCGGAGACGATGCTCGTCTCGGTCGCCGGCGCCGACCGCCTTGGTCAGTCGGCTTGGGTCGAGCGGCGCCTCACCGACGAGCTCGGCCCGGTCGAGCGAGTCGATCTCGCGGCGCCCGCCCGGCACCCTGCTGGTCTGCGCAAAGCACGTGCTTGGTTGTTTGACGACCCGCGATCATTGCCTCCGCCAGAAGAGCTCGGGCCCGCAGCGGCTGAGTCGATCGAGGTCGTCGCCGCGCGCTCGCCGCGCGAGGAATGCCGCGCCATCGCCCGCAGGATCAAGCGGCTGCTGCTCGACGGCGCCGCGCCGCAGGAGGTGGTGGTCGCCGCGCGTCGCTTGCCGGACGGCGGGCAGCTATTGGCGGAGGCGCTGGCCGACCACGGCGTTCCCTGCTCGGTGGAGCCCCCTCGGCGGTTGGGCGAAGCCCCGCTGGCGGCGGCGGTGCGAACTCTGCTCAGGCTCCGCACGCGTGACTGGCCTTTCGACACACTCTTGTCCGCCGTGGGCGAAGCGGGCTTCGTGGCGCTCGGTTCGCTGGGCGCCACGGCGCCGCGAGGACGCACTGCCGCCGAGCGGTTGGTGCGATCCTTGCAGCTCCCCGAGCGCCGCAAATCTTTGATGACCCAAGCCGCATCGCTAGTCAGCCGCAGCGAAGAAAGCGAAGGGCCCCCGACCGACTTGCAGCGGCAGGCCATCGATGGCCTGCCCGTGCTGGAGCGGCTCGCCGTGGCGGTCGACGCCTTCGCCGAACGCGCCACTCCGCTCGACTGGTTCGACACCGTACAGGGGGTTTTCGAGTCGCTCGGCTGGAGCTCGGAAAGCCGAATCGACCAAGCCGCCTGGCGAGCCTTCGAAGACGCGCTCGCTGCGCTAGAGCGGCTGGCGCGTTGGCGTGACGTGGCGGCCACTACGGTCTCGTGCGCCGAGTTGCTTGGCTGGCTCGAGGACTGGTCGGAGCGACTCACACTCTCGCTGCCCGCCGAAGAAGAGGGCCGGGTCCGCATCGCGACGGCGGCCACGGCCGCGACCCTGCCTTGCCGGTGGCTATTTCTCTGCGGTTTGAGCGAAGAATCGTTTGCCGCATCGCGCGGGGCGTCGATGGAAGAGGACCCCGCCGCCGACGAAGCCAACGCCACGCCGCAAGACGCCGAGACCCAACTCTTTTACGAGCTCGCCAGCCGGCCGAGTGAGTGGCTGGTGCTCTCTTACCCCGCACTCGACCACGCCGCCCAGCCGTTGCCCCCTAGCCCGTTCGTCACGGAGTTGGAGCGGTTGTTCCCGGCGGGCGCTTTGCGGCGTGACGACCAAACGGCCGTCTTCCGAGCGATCCGCCCCGACGAGCCGCCGCTCGGTGAGTCCGATTTCCGGTTGCACGCCGTTCACGACGCGCTGGCTGGCGACGCTTCAACACTCGCCTCGGCAGCCTCGCGAGGCGGCGCCCTCGTCGAGGCGCTGGCGATGGTCGCCGAGCGGCAAACGGGCGACACGTTCGGCGCGGCCGAGGGTCTGTTTGGCGACGAGGCCGCCCGCCTCGCGTTGGCCGAGCGGTATGGCCCTGAGCATCTCTGGAGCCCGAGCCAACTCGAACTCTACGCCACGTGCCCCTACAAGTTCTTCGCCCGCCAACTGCTGGGGCTCGAACCGGTCGAGGGATTGCAATTCGACGTCGATTACCGCCGCCGCGGCTCGATCGTCCACGACGCGATGGCGGCGTTCCACGACCGCCTGGGGCTGATCGAAGACGCCCGCGGCGGGCACAGCCGCGTCGAGGCCGAGCGGTTCCTCGACGCGCTCGTGGGGGCGCTCAGGGAGAAGCTGGCCGCCACCGGACTCCCGCCGCTCGAGGCGGCGCTCGCCGAGATCGAGACCCGCCAAGCCGAGCGTTGGGCCCAAGGCTACCACGGCCAGCTCGCCGACTACGAAAAGCACGGCACGACGCTCGACGAGCCGCTGACGCCGCAACGGTTCGAGGCTCGCTTCGGCCCTTCGCGTCGCGGCGGCGAAGGCGAGGAAGAAGACCCCCATTCGGTCGATGAGCCCTTCGCCTTCGACCTGGGCGACGAGCGTCTGCTGGTGACCGGCCGCATCGACCGCATCGACATCGGCATGCTCGACGGCGAGCGCGTCTTCACCGTGATCGACTACAAGACCGGCGCCTCGGTCACGTCGAAGCTCGACGACATGGAGTCGGGCCGGCAGCTGCAATTGGTGCTCTACGCCCTGGCGGCCGAGAGCCTTGGTCTCGCCGGCGAGGGCGCCAAGCCGCTGCTGACCGGCTACTGGTCCGTGCAGAAGAAGGGCTTCGTCGCCCCCAAGGGGCTGTCGGCTCACAACGTCACGGAGGGAGAACACGGCTTCACGCTGGCGCCCAATCAGGTTTGGGAGCGCCTCGTCGAGACGATCCGGCGCCGCATCAAGGAGATCGTCGTCGGCGTGCGAGGCGGGGTCTTCCCGATGCTCAATCCGGACGAGCATTGCGGCGCGCGCTGCGAGTTCCGCACCGTCTGCCGTGTCGGCCAGGCCCGCAGCCTCGGCAAATCGCTCACCACCGAGAACGGAGAGGATTGAGCCGTGCCGTCATCGAGCCCTTCAGTCCCTGCGGCCCCGCCGCTGACCGACGAGCAGCGTCTCGCGCTCGAGACGCGCGCCACCAGCGTGTCGCTCGACGCCGGCGCCGGCTGCGGCAAAACCTTCGTGCTCACCGAACGCTACCTCTCACACCTCCGGCCCGAGGCCGCGGGCGAAGAGCCGCTTGCGCTCGAACAGATCGTGGCGATCACGTTCACCGACGCCGCCGCACGCGAGATGCGCGACCGCATCCGCCGCAAGTGCTTTGCGCGGCTCCAGGCGGCCGACGACGAAGCCGAGAGCGGCTTCTGGCTGCGGCTGCTCCGCTCGCTCGACGCGGCGCGGGTCAGCACGATCCACTCGTTCTGCGGCGCCCTCGTGCGAGAGAACGCCGCCGCCTTGGGCCTCGACCCCACGTTCCGCGTGCTCGACCAAGCCGCGGCCGAGGTGCTGCGCAGCGAGGCGACCGACCGCCGGCTCCGTGAGCTGCTCGTCGCGCGCGACGAGCGGATCTTCGAGACCGCGGAGCACTTTGGCCTGATGGGCCTGAAGGAGCGGATCGCCCGGATCGGCGACTCGCGCAGCGACCCGGATTACCGCCGCTGGCTCACGGCGTCGCCCGACGAGACGGTCGAAGCCTGGCGCACTTACTACTACAGCGAAGTGGCCCCGGCCGTGGCGGCCGACTTCGCGGCTTTGCCGGCGATGCGGGCCGCGCGCTCGGCGTTGCTCGCGGCGACGCCGAGCAGCGAAGCCGTCGCCGCCCGAGTCGCCGACTTGAGTCTGAGTTTTAACGATCTGGAGAACGCCGCCGACCCCCACGAGGCGCTCGCCCAACTCAGGCCGAACCTGGTGATGCGGATCAAAGGTCGATCCTTCACGGCGAAGGACTGGCCCGACGAGGGGCTCTACAATCAGTTCAAAGAGGCTTGTGTGACGCTCCGCAAGGAGATCGACAAGCTCCGCCGGATCGGGCTCGCCGACGAGCTGCGCAACGCCGCGCGGCTCGGCCTCAAAGCCCAGCAGCTCGCCGAGGAAGCGAGCCGCTCGTACGCCGACGCCAAACGCGAGGCGAACGCCCTCGACTACGACGACCTGCTGGTCGAGGCGCACCGGCTGCTGACCACCGAGGAGCACGCCGCGGCGCGGCGTGCGGCGGCGCGCGGGGTGGGCATGCTGCTGGTCGACGAGTTCCAAGACACCGACCGGCTGCAAACGGCGATCGTTCGTTCTTTGGTTTCGGATGGCGATGCGCCCGACGGCGATGGCGAGGGGGGCGTGGCCGGCGGGCGGCTCTTTTTTGTGGGCGACTTCAAGCAGTCGATCTACCGCTTCCGTGGCGCCGAGCCCACGGTGTTCCGAGACCTCCGCTCGGAGATCGCTCCCGAGGGCCGGCTGCCGCTATCGACCAACTTCCGCAGCCAGCCCGCGGTGATCGAGTTCGTCAACTCGGCGTTCTCGGGACTGTTCGGCGAGGAGTACACGCCGCTCCGCGCCGCACGACCGCAGGCGACGCCGCGGCCTGCCGTCGAGTTCCTGTGGACCGACTTCCCCGACGCCCCGGAGGGCAAGACCAAGGCGTCGACCCGTGAACAACGGGGCGCCGAGGCCCGCGCAATCGCTCGCCGACTGCACGAGATGCTCCAGGGGGGCGAGTGCGTCGTTGCGGACTCGGACAACAACCCGCGTCCCGCGCGACCGGGCGACATCGCCCTCTTGTTCCGCGCGATGAGCGATGTGCAACACTACGAGGAAGCGCTCCGCGACGCCGGGATCAACTATTACCTGGTAGGCGGCCATGCCTTCTACTCGCAGCAGGAGGTGTTCGACGTGCTCAACCTGCTGCGCACGGTCGACAGCGTGGCCGACGGGGTGAGCCTGGCGGGCGTGCTGCGGAGCCCCTTCTTCGCGCTGCTAGACGAAACGCTCTTCTGGCTCGCCCAAGCACGCGGCGGTTTGCAGGCGGGGCTCTTCAACCTCCAAACGCGTCAGCGCCTCAGCGAAGCCGAGCGACGCAAGACCGAGCGGGCCGCCGCGTTGATCGGCGCGCTCCGCACTCGCAAGAGCGAACTCGGCGCCGCCGGAGTGCTGCGGGAGGCATTGAGCCAAACCGGCTACGACGCCGCCCTGCTGGCCGAGTTCCTCGGCGAGCGCAAGCTCGCCAACCTGCAGAAACTCGTCGACCAGGCCCGCACCAGCGACGCCTCGGGCGCCGGCCTGGGGGGCTACGTTCGGCAATTGTCCGAGTTCACCGCTCGCCAACCCAAGGAGGCGTTGGCCGCCACGAGCAGCGGGTCGGCCGACGTGGTGCGGCTGATGACGGTCCACCACGCCAAGGGGCTCGAGTTCCCGATCGTGGTGCTCCCCGACCTCGAGCGACGCGACCGGCCCGACAGCCCCTCGGCGGCGTTCCACCCGAGGCTCGGGCCGCTGGTGCGTCCCACCGATCGCGAAGACTCGAGCGGCGCGGTCGGCATCGACCTCTACCGCACGGTCGAATCACGCCAGGCCTCCGCCGAGCAGGACCGCCTGTTCTACGTCGCCTGCACACGGGCGGCCGACTACCTGATTCTCTCGAGCACGATCGAAGACCCGGGCAAGCTCAAAGGCCCGTGGCTGCGACGGCTCTCGGAGCGGTTCGACCTCGAGACGGGCGACTTTGTTGGCGAGGGGCCTGCGCCGCACGAGCGGCTCGTCGTGGTGCGTCGCGGCGACGACCGCCCGCTCGAGTCGGCGCCGACCAAACGCGTCGACCTCGGCAAGGTGATCGAGAAGGCGCGGCGACTGACGACCCCACGGGCCGCGAAGCCGGTAGCGGGTGTCGAGCCGATCGCGATCGACCCGGGCGCGCTAAAGCGGTTTTCGGTCTCCCGGCTCACGGGCCGGCTCCACCGCGCCACGGCCGCCCCGCGAACCGCCGAGGACGACTCGCTCGAAGACCTCCCCCCGGTCGACGCCGCGTCGCTCGAATCGCTCCACGGCGCGAAGGTCGATCCTCTGGGCCTGGGCGTGCTGACCCACGCCGTGATGGAACGCTTGCCGCTGGACGGCGCCACGCCAGAAACGATCGCCGAGTTGAGCCAAAGCCTGGCGCCGCTTCACCTGCGTCGCGGCGCCGACGCGGCCGCCGCGCTGGCCGCCGCGCTGGCCGCCGAGATGGTCGGCCGCTTCGTCGCCACCCCACGCTTCGCGGCAATGCGTGCGTCGCAGCGGCTGGAGCGTGAGACCGAGTTCTTGCTCGACTGGCGTCCGACCGACCCGGCCGGCGCCCCGGCGTTGCTCCAAGGCTACATCGACGCCATGCACCTTGGCGAAGACGGCGCATGGCGCATCGTCGATTACAAAACGAACCACACCGACGCCGCAGGGGTCGGTCCCCTGGCCGAGCACTACCGCTTGCAGATGGGCGTGTACGCCTTGGCCGCCGAGCGCGCGCTCGGGGCGTCGCCCGCCTCGCTCACGCTCAGCTTCCTGCGGCCCGGCGTCGAGGTCGAGTTCGTGTGGGACAAGGAGATGCGAGAAGAAACGACGCGGCGGATCGACGAGGCGATCGCCTCCGCGCGTGAGCTTGCCCCCTCCCCTTGATAGGGAGGGGGTGGGAGAGGGGTGGAGAGCCCGGGTACACGGGGCGTCCCCCTCCCTAATCCTCCCACCAGGGGGGAGGGAACATTGCAGCGGCTTCGCCGCAGAACGCATATCACGACAGCAGCATGACCGAAACCAACTCCGCCCAACGCGACTTCGCCCTCGAAGTGGTCCGCACGCTGCGCGGCGCCGACCACCAGGCGCTGTGGGCCGGCGGCTGCGTGCGCGACGCGCTCTTGGGCAAACAGCCCAAGGATTACGACGTCGCCACCGACGCCACGCCCGACCGGGTGCGCGAGGTCTTCGGCCGCCGACGCACGCTGGCGATCGGGGCGTCTTTCGGCGTGATCACGGTGCTCGGCCCCAAGCCCAAGGCGGGGTCGCCCAAGATCGACCCGATCGAGGTCGCCACGTTCCGCACCGACGGCGGCTACGCCGACGGCCGGCGACCCGAATCGGTTTCCTACACCACCGCCGAGCACGACGCCGAGCGGCGCGACTTCACGATCAACGGGCTGTTCTTCGACCCGGTCGAGAGTCGCGTGATCGACTACGTCGGCGGCGAGCAAGACCTCAGAGCGGGCGTGGTCCGCGCGATCGGCGAGGCCGATCGCCGCTTCGACGAGGACAAGCTCCGCATGCTGCGGGCCGTGCGGTTCGCGGCGACGCTCGGCTTCCGCGTCGACCCGGAAACGATGGAGGCCGTCGGCCGCCGCGCGGCGGAACTCACCGCCGTGAGCGCCGAGCGGATCGGCGCCGAGACGAGGCGGATGCTCGTCGACACGCACCGCAGCGAGGCGCTAAGGCTGCTGAGCGAAACCGGCCTGATGGCGCTGGTCTTGCCGCCGCTCGGCGGAGCCGACGCCAAGACGCTCGCCGAGCGACGCGCCGTGGCCGAGCGGCTCTCGGCGCCAACGCTCGAGCTCGCCCTGGCGGCTTGCCTCGACCAGGTCGCCAAGCCGGAGGCGATCGCCGCGACGGCCCGCGCGCTGCGTTTCACGACCAAGGAATCGCAAGCCGCCGCGTGGATTGTTCGCCACGCCCCGCTGGTGGCGGGGGCCGCCGAGGCGCCGTGGTCGGCCGTGCAGCCATGGCTCGCCACGTCGCACGGCGCCGACGCGGTCGCGCTCGCCGAGGCGACCGCCGGCGCCGCGACCGAAGGATCGCTTTATTGCCGTGAGCGGCTCGCCTGGCCGAGCGAGAGACTCGACCCACCGCCGCTGCTGGGGGGCGCCGAGCTGATCGCCCTCGGCATGCGTCCCGGGCCGGGCTTCGCCGAGTTGATCGGCCGCGTCCGCGCCGCTCAGCTCGACGGCGAGATCGAAACCGCGGAGCAGGCGGTCGCACTCGTCGAGGGGCAGCGGTAGGCATCGCTAAGCCAAAGGCCTACCATGGTGTTGGTCCCTCTCACCACACGAGTACCCAGTCGATGACCCACGGTTTGCTGGCGGATGTCGCCTACGATGGCGGCTTTGTGCTGTCGCTCCTCTCCCGCGTGTTCCACACCACATGCGCGGCGACGATCCTCGGCGGGCTCGTCTACCTGCGGTTCGTGCTGGCCCCCGGCGCCGCCGTGGCGGACGACCCCGAGGCGGCCGTTTACGCCGGCCGGCGTAAGGCGTGGGCCATGTGCGTCGGCGTCTGCTCGATGCTGCTGATCCTCAGCGGCGTGTACAACCTCGTGGTGATCGTCGGCTCCGAGCCGAAGCCGAGCGGGCTCTACCACCCGCTGTTCGGCGTCAAAGTGATCCTGGCCGTGGTGGTGATGGCACTCGCCGCCCGAGCCAGCGGCGCGGCGGCGGTCGTCTCGGGCAAGCTGAAGAGCCAGCTCAACGTGGCCCTCGGCTGCACCTTAGCCGTGTTCGTGCTCGGCGCCACGCTCCGCATCCATCGCGACGCCGAGGTCCGGGACGTCGACGCCCCGGCCGAGATGAGCATCCGCGTTGGCGATGGGGGCATCGACATCAACGTCGACGAATGAGCGCCCTCTCCGATTGACTCCACATCCACCCCCACCCTTAGGCGACCATGGACAAGAAGGCGAAGAAACGGATCGAGGTTCTGCGTAAGAAGATCGAGAACACGCAGCAGCGTTTGAACGGCGCAAAAGAGCAGATGGACGACCCGCAAGAGGTCGCCGACCTGGAGAAAACGATCGCCGACGCCAAGGCGGAGATCGAGAAACTCAAGGCGAGCTGAACGTTCCCCCTCCCCTTGATGGGGAGGGGCTGGGGGAGGGGATACAGATTACCCCGCCTTCTGCGAGAGCCGCACCGGCGCCTCGGCGTCGGACGCCCCACGGTTGACGCTGTAGACCGCCGGCTCGTCGGAGCCGTCGCCGTCCCAGTCGCCGGAGATCGGCTGGTCGCCCGCCGCGCCGAGTTCGAACACCCGGTCGGTGGCGCTCAGCACGTGGTCGCCATCGGTGTCGATCGTCCAGACGCCCGCACTGAACACGCCGACCTCGTCGACGCCGTCGCCGTTCCAGTCGCCCACCACCGGCGTGTCGCCCGCCGCGCCGAACACGAAGTCGGCGTCCTCGGCCGTGAGGCGGCCGTCGCCGTTCGTGTCGATCGTCCACTGCCCCGCACGGAAGACGCCGATCGTGCGGACGCCGTCGCCGTTCCAATCGCCCGCGATCGGGGCGTCGCCCGGCGTGCCGTAGTGGAACACGTGGTCGATCAAGTCGGCCCGTGAGCTGCCCTGCTGGGTCCGCTTGAGCACGCGGGCGCCGCTTGTGGCGTCCTCCTCGGTGGGAGGCACGTTCTTCGGCTTGCCGGCCAGCGGGCCGGGGTGATTCGCCGCGTCGGGCAGGCCCGGCTCACGCTCCACGGCGCGTGGGTCACGGGGCCACGCCGGGCCGAAGATGCCGATGTCGGTCTTGCCGTCGCCGTCCCAGTCGCCCGTGACGGGCAGGTCGTCCTGCGAACCGAGCTGGGCCCACAGGTCGCCGTGGTCCCACTCGCCGTTGCCGTTCAGGTCGAGGTACCAGACGCCATCGACGAACACGCCGAGGTCGGTCACCCCGTCGCCGTCCCAGTCGCCGCTGACCGCGATGCCGTTCTTGGCGCCGAAGAGGAACGAGCTGGGCGCCGCGTCGTCTTCGGCCAGCAGCAGCCACTCGGCCCGGTCGAGCTCGGCGGTCCGCCAGCTATTCGCGTCGATCGCCGTGGAGATCATCGCGACGCTCACCGCCTCGGCGGCGGGTGTGGAACGCGGCGAGCCGGCGTTCACCACGCTCAGGTGCCAGGTCCAGCCGACCGCGCCCGAGCCGCCGAAGCCCGCCGGCGCCTCCGGCGGCATCACCATCAGCGGCGGCAATTGCGGCCGCGGCGAAGTGACCAGCGGCTGGTCGACCACCACCACCGGCGGCGTTTCGGGCGTTTCGGGCGGCAGCCAGAACGTGCTGGTCTGCACCTCGCTGAAGTTGTTCTCGACCGACTGCTGCCCCGCGGTCAGGTTGATCCACAACAGCGCGTCTTCGCCGAACAGCTGGCGGAACTCCTCGATCGCGAACTGCTGATTGAGGTCGGGCGTGTCGGTCTGATACGCCTTCTCTTCGATCGACGAGCCGACCGGGTGGACAGCGAACCCGAGCAACTGGCCCCCGAGCCCCATGAGCGAGCCGGGCGTGTCGACGCCGTCGATCAGGCCCTCGGGCTGGAACTCGACCACGCCGTAACGACCGGCGGGCAGGCCATCGAATAAGTAGTAGCCATCGGCGTCGGTCACGGTGGTGACCGGTCCGTCAGGGTAGGCGCCCGGCAGCAGGTCTTGCCCCATCACCGGATCGCCCGACGTGCCGTTCACCAGCTGCAGCGTGACCCCGGCGAGCGGCGTGTCGTCGCTCGTGCGAAGGCCTTCGCGCAGCGAGGTGATGTCGCCCAGCGTAGAGCCCGGCTGCAGTTGAATCGGGGCGCCATCGATGAACACGAAGCCGCTGAGCGACGCGGGCGGCAGCTCGCAGAAGTCGTAGTGGACGAAGTGCTGGTCGGAGCCGACGTGGATGCCCCCCAAGGCGTCGAGCCCAAAGTGGGTGCCGCCCCCCGAGCCCACCGACGACTCGCCGTTGAAGTAGCCCGCGGGTTGCAGCTCGTGCACACTGTACTCGCCCGGCGCCAGGCCCTCGAAGCGGTACTCGCCGTTCTCGTCGGTTGTGGTCGTGGCGATCACGTCGCCGTTCTCGTCGCGCAGCTCGATCGTCACGCCGGCGAGCGGCGGATTCGCTTCATCGTCGTCGCAGTCGCAAGCGCATTCGCCGTCGGTGGTGACCTTCACCTTGCCCGCGATCGATCCTGGCAGGAGCTCGCCGAAGTTGTAGTTGATGGCGTCGTCGCCGAAGTTCAGCGCGATCGAGGCGATCATGTCGTTCGTCACGCTTCCGCCCAACGAGCCGGCCGTGTCCTTGCCGTCGATCCAGTCGGTCGGGTGGACCTCCATCACGCGGTACTCGCCCGCGTCGAGGTTCGTGAACTGATACAAGCCGACCGAATTCGTCACCGCGCGTTGCCCGGTGTCCGTGCCGTCGCCCCGCAGCAGCTTGACCGTCACGCCCGCGATCGGCTCCTCGCCGGCGTCTTTGACGCCGTCGTTCGAGCGGTCGTGGTACACGTAGCCCGACAGGTTCGCGCCGACGTGCTCGCAGAAGTCGTACCTCACGGCGTGCTCGTCCGAGCCGATGACGACGCCGCTCACCAGGTCGTCGGTCGTGGCGCCGCCGGCCGTGCCGGCGCGCTCTCCGCCGTCGTAGTAGCCCGCGGGCTGCAGCTCGCGAACGCTGTACTCGCCCGGCCTCAGGCCGGTGAATTCGTACTCGCCGTTGACGTCGGTCGTCGTTGTGGCGACCACCACGCCCGCGGCGCTCAGCAGCTCGATCGTCACGCCCTCGAGCAAGATCTCCGGGTTGTCGAAGTCGCAGTCCGGCCCGGTCGAGGCGTGCACACGCCCCGCGATCGAACCGGCCAACAGCTCGCCGAAGTCGTAGTTCACCGCGGCGGCGCCGTACGGGATCGAGACCAGCGTGATCATGTCGTCGACGACGTCGCCGCCCAACGAGCCGGCAGTGTCTTTGCCGTCGAACCAGCCGGCGGGCTGCGTCTCCATCACGCCGTAGACACCCGCCTCGAGTCCCGTGAACTCGTAGTAGCCGTTGGCGTCGGTCGTGGTCGTGGCGCCCGTGGCGGAGCCATCGGCGCCGAGCAGCTTGACCGTGGCGCCGGCGATCGGGTCCTCGCCCGGGTCGCGCACGCCGTCGTCGTTGGCGTCGTGGTAAACATGGCCCGAGATCGCCACGCCTACGTGCTCACAGAAGTTGTAGCTGACGGCGTCTTGATCGGAACCGAGTTGGATGCCCGCGATTAGGTCATCGGAGAGTACACCGCCCGCCGTGCCGACTTGCTCGCCGCCGTCGTAGTAGTCAGCCGGCTGCAACTCGCGCACGCTGTACTCGCCCGGCGCCAAATCGCTGAACAGGTACTCACCCGCGGCGTTGGTCGTCGTGGTGGCGATCACGTCGCCGTTGGAGTCGAGCAGTTGGATTGTCACGCCCTCGAGCAAGATCTCCGGGTTGTCGAAGTCGCAATCCGGCCCGGTCGAGGCGTGGACCCGCCCCGCGATCGAACCGGGCAGGAGCTCGCCGAAGTTGTAGTTGATGGCGTCGTCGCCGAAGTTCAGCGCGATCGAGGCGATCATGTCGTTCGTCACGCTTCCGCCCAACGAGCCGGCCGTGTCCTTGCCGTCGATCCAGTCGGTCGGGTGGACCTCCATCACGCGGTACTCGCCCGCGTCGAGGTTCGTGAACTGATACAAGCCGACCGAATTCGTCACCGCGCGTTGCCCGGTGTCCGTGCCGTCGCCCCGCAGCAGCTTGACCGTCACGCCCGCGATCGGCTCCTCGCCGGCGTCTTTGACGCCGTCGTTCGAGCGGTCGTGGTACACGTAGCCCGACAGGTTCGCGCCCACGTGCTCGCAGAAGTCGTACCTCACGGCGTGCTCGTCCGAGCCGATGACGACGCCGCTCACCAGGTCGTCGGTCGTGGCGCCGCCGGCCGTGCCGGCGCGCTCGCCGCCGTCGTAGTAGCCCGCGGGCTGCAGCTCGCGAACGCTGTACTCGCCCGGCCTCAGGCCGGTGAATTCGTACTCGCCGTTGACGTCGGTCGTCGTTGTGGCGACCACCACGCCCGCGGCGCTCAGCAGCTCGATCGTCACGCCCTCGAGCAAGATCTCCGGGTTGTCGAATTCGCAGTCCGGCCCGGTCGAGGCGTGCACACGCCCGGCGATCGACCCGGCCAACAGCTCGCCGAAGTCGTAGTTCACCGCGTGGTCGCCGTAATCGAGCGAGGCGCCGGTGATGATGTCGTTGCCGGCCGTTACGCCGTGCGAGCCGGCCGTGTCCTTGCCGTCGAACCAGCCGTCGGGCTGTGTCTCGCGCACGCCCCACACGCCGGCGTCGAGGTGGATGAACTCGTAGTAGCCGGCCGAATCGGTCGTGGTGTAGACGCCGGTCCCCAGGCCGTTGGAGTCCAAAAGCTCGAGCGTGACGCCGGCGATCGGCTCCTCGCCCGCGTCGCGCACGCCGTCGTCGTCGCGGTCGTGGTAGACGTGGCCCGAGAGGCTCGGCAACTCGAGCTGCGGGGCGTGGCCGACGGCGCCGGCCGAGCGGTCGATCTTGTTCTCGACCAGCTCGTAGCGGTCGTCGGGCAGCGTGGAGAGCGACAGCGTGGTCGCCGCCTCGGCGGTGTCGCGGCGGCCGTCGAAGTCGTCCCAGTACGTGGCGCCGATCTGCAGGTCGACGTAGCCGGCCGACGAGAAATCGCCGACCATGGTGCTCCGCTGGAACTCCGCTCCCTCGGCGATCGGGTTGGTGTCGATGTCCGCTCCGTCGACGTAGGAGACCTCGTCCACGTCGATCGAGAAGACGAGTTTCTCGCCGGCTTCGAACCCGCTGAACGTGAACACGATGTCCGTGCCGCCGTCGGCCACACCCACCGAGTCGATGGTGAACCCGTCGCTCTCCAAGATGGACAAGCCGACCGCCTCGAACGAGCCGAGGCCGCCCGGTTCGGTGTCGAAGAAGACGTCGGCCACCGAGAGGCCGTCGCCCGCTTTGTCGCCGCTGATCACCAGCCGGTCGAGCGTGGTCCCGTCGGCGCCGCCGACGAACGACACCTGCAGGATGTCGCCCTCGCTGTCGTCGCCGGTGGCCTCCTCGAAGTACACGCCCCCGAGCAGCACGTCGGCCGCCATCATGCGGCGGCTCTCGAGCGGCTCGACGCCGTCGAGCCTCGTGTGGCGCCGCTTCTGGGCGGAGGATTGCGATTGCTGACGCGCGGATTGCGAGCGTTGGCGGCGGACGATGCGATTGAAGAGTCCCACTGGTTTCCTCCCTGAAACCGGGTGCTTGCGAACTTGTCTCGATGTGCTGCTGGGTCGCGTGGGGCGGCTGGCTGGGCCGGCGCATCACGCGGGGTGTCGCCCTCACGGGCGACGGGCGTCAGCGGCCGACGCCCGCGGCGGTCGGGGCCAGCGCCACGTCGTCGCGCTTGAGCGGCCAAACGCGCACCGTGGCGTCGAATCCGGCCGTGACCATCTTGGTCCGGTCGGCGTTGATCGTCATGGCGGCCACGGTGCCGGTGTGCCCCTCGAAGCGACGCATCGGCGAGCCGGAGTAAACGTCGTATGAGCGGATGGCGTTGTCGCTGCCGCCGATGGCGACCTCTCGGTCGGCCAAGAACGCCACGGCGAAGGCCTTGGCCGGACGGATGGCGATCTCGCCCGCCGACTCGCCGGAGATCACGTCCCAGAGCCGGCAGAGCGGCCCGTCGCCCGCCGCGGCCACCAGGCGGCCGTCGGGCGAGAACGCCACGGCCCGCACGCGGCGTCCGCCCGTGTCGAAATCGTGCACCGCCTCACCGCTCGCCAGGTCCCACACACGCAACACCCCCGAGCCGCCGGCCGCCGCCATGCGGGAGCCGTCTGGCGAGAAGGCGACGCTCCGCGTGTCGCCGCAGGGGCAACCGAAGGTTTCGACCAGTTCCCCCTCGGGTAACCGATAGAGACGCGCAGCCTGCGTGCGGCCGGCGACGATCAATCGCTGGCCGTCGGGATGAAACGCCGAGCAGGCGAGGCCGCCCGGCGCCAGGTCGGTGGTCGAGAGCGTGTCGCCCTTGTAGACGCGCAGCCGACGGTCGTCGCTCACCGTGGCGACCCACTCGCCATCGGTCGAGAAACGGACGCCGCGGACCCAGTCGGTGTGTCCCTCACGCCGGCCGAGAAGCTCGCCCGTCTCGGTGCGCCACTCCCACAGCCGGTGGTCGTCGGCGCCGGCCAAGATCCGGTCGCCATTGGGCGACAAGGCGACGGCCGTCGCCACGGCCGAGCGCGGCGCCTCCGCGGTGCTGTCCTCCAACTCGAGCCGCAAGGTGCGCTCGGGCCTGAGGGTCTGGACGGCGGACGCCTGAGCGGCGACGAGTGCTAGCGTGAGGGCCAGCAGCGTGCGGGCCCCTCGCGGGGCGGACGTTTCGATGCGCGGCATGGGACAGTGGCTCGGTCGAGGTCGACGGAATCGTTCAGATCCCCTATCGACCCGCGCGGAGCGATGACCCAAGAGAAAGGTTGAGGGAGGGTTAACCCCGGCGCCCTGGGCAAGCGGCGTCGCCGCTGGAGTGAGGCAACCCGCAGAAGAGGCGGCTCATTCGGCGTCGCTAGCTGCGTTGACGGCTTCTTCGACGGCGTCGTCAGTCGCGGTCTCCGTGACGGCGTCGCTGTCGGCGTTGGCGTTGGCGTTGGCGTCGTCGGCTTGTTCGCTAGCCTCGGTTCCGTTCTGGTCAGAGACGCCGCCCTCGGCGCCGCCGTCCTGCGAGTCGTAGCTCGCATCGGTCGGAGCGGGCTCGTCGGCGGCGTCGGCGTCGGCTTCGATTTCGCCTTCGGGCTGCTCGTCTACGGCGTCTTGCGTCTCGGAAGCGTCGTCGCTTGACGCCTCGTCGGTCGATGGCTCGCTCGATCGCACGGGCCCGGCGAACGGGAGGCTGCCGATCTCTGGGTCGAGCGGGGCGCCGAAGGCGTTCTGGTCGTCTCGCAACCCGAGCCGCTCGCGGCGTTCGACGACCTGCTGGGTGAACTCGCGTTCGTCGTCGTAGTACTCGATCACGTCCCAGAGCGGGAAGTCTTCGGGGATCCGCTCGTCGAGCTGATCGAGGATCTTTCCGTACTGGTAGATCAAGTCCATGACGTCGTCGCCGGTCGTGTCCATCCCGTCGTTGAGCTGCGGGTACTCGTCGAACACAGCGCGCCAGCCTTCGAAGGCTTCTTCGTAGAGCTTGCGTGCGGTGATCGGGTCGCCGTTCTCGCGGAACTCACGCTGGCCCCGGTAGATCTTCTCACGCGCCTGCACGGCGTCGACGGTCTGTTCGAACTCGCAGCGGACCGCCCAATAGTCGAAGTTGCAGGTGTCGTTGTAGAGCCGTGTGAAAGTGAGCAACTCTTTCGTGTCGACCAGCTCAGCGGCCACGGCGGCCGCCTCGCGGGCCATCTCGGGCCGCTCCTCGCCGATCCGTGCGGCGATGTCCAAGGGGCTCACACGCAACCGGCGTAGCACGCCGTGGACGAGTGCGTCCTGCGCGGGGCCGCGTTGCCTTCGCGGCGTCTCGACCGCGCTGCGTTCCTCATCGGTGAGCGACGCCATCAGGTCTTCGGCCAGCAGCTGCTTTATGCCTTCGTGCATGCCGTCGAGTTCGTCTTCCAGCTCCTCGACACGCTCGGCCAGGTCGTCCTCTTCGTTGAAGTAGAGGATGCGGCCGGTGGAGTGCTCGATCGGCATGTTGCCGAAATCGGTCCACTCTTTGCCCGCCAGCCGCCAGGCGGCCACGCCGCGCTCGAACAGGCCCTCGGTTTCGATCGCCTCGGCGTAGTTCATCTGCGACTTGGCCGGGCTCGAATAGAAGATCGCCGGGCTCTTGCGGCCGAGGCTTTGGCCCTTCTCGTCGACCGCCGCGATGGAGTCTTCGTAGTACCCTTTGCCCACGAGCCAGTTGTCACGACGATCGGGCGGACGGTCGGCGGGGTGGAACTCGTCGTCCGCCTTGTAAAGGCGGCGGTACTGCTCGCGCTCGTCCGAGCGACCGACCTTCTGGCCGTTGACCCAGCCGAGCTCCCACAGCAGCTCGGGGTTGTCGCGGTTGTAGCGCGCCCCCTGCTGCAGGAACTGGATGCCGCGACGCACGTAGTAGTAGCGGTCGTGGTAGTCGTCGAACTCGACCGACACGTTGTAGCTGAGGTTCCACGACTGGAACTTCCAGAACGTGATGAAGTTCGGCTGCAGCTTGGCCAGCTGCTCGAGCGTGGCGGTGAGGTTGGTCCAGTCTTCCTTCTTCTTGTACTCGTTGGCCATCTCCCACAGCAGGTTCACCGCGACGCCCCGCAGGCCGAGCGTGGCGAGCTTCATGGTCTCGCTCGCCGGGTCGATCTCGCCCAGGTTGGACTGCGATAGTTGGTTCTGCGTGCGCAGCTTGGCCAGCACGCCCCCCTCAGAAACCACCGTGGTCGGCGCGCTGAGCAGCGAGAGCGGGAACAGCAGCACGGCGATCACGACGCCGTACACCAGCTTGCGATAAAAGCTCCCACGTTCGTTCATTTGGCCACCTCACGGGTGCGGAAGCAGAAGAGGCCGACGACCGTCGCCCCCGCCAAGTAGGCGAGACAGATCGTCAAGTCACGGAAGAAAAGGTCGGAGGGGATCGAGTACCCGTCGGCGACGTAATTGATGCGATTCAGGTAGCTGCTGAAATCGGGCAGCACGCTCGAAACGGCGAGCATGAACGTCTGCAGCACGGTGTCGACGCCCTTCATCAGGCTCACCGCAAACGATGGGTCGAACGGGATCATCAGGTTCATGTGTGTCACGAGCCGCACGAGCGCCTCGACCGGTCCGCCGCCGTAAGCCGAGCCGCGGGCCACCTCGAGGAAGAACTCGCGTTGGAAACCGATCAGGATGAACGACACGGTGAAGATCATGGCAATCGGGCCGTTGAGGAACGTGCTGGCGGTCACGGCGATCACGATCACCAGCACCATCTGCATCCAGATCGTCAGGAAGCCCTTGACGAAGTTCCAGGTCGGCGAGCCCTCGGGCAGGCGGATGTAGCAGTCGGCCTGGGCGAAGCCGAAGTATTGGCTGCGGTCGAGGCACTGGACGATCACCTCGATCTCGCCCGATTCTGAGACCAGGTCGTCGATCAAGTCGATCGGGTTCTGCTCGGTGTCGAACTGGGCGCGAGAGAAGTCGAACCGGTCGAACTGGTCGTCTTTGGACGGGAAGATGCGGATCGAGGTTTTCAGCCCGGTGTCCGGGTTGCGGAGCTGGATGCTCCCTTGGATGGCGCGCTCGATGTCGCCCTTGTAGGAGCGGTAGACGCGCACCAGCAGTTCGACGGGGAGGTACTGCCCGCCGTCCTCGTACTCCACCAGAGTGGAGTCGTCGACGCCCGAGAAGGTCCAGATCGCGGCGGCCGCCGAGGCGCCTTGGATGAAGCTGCGGTAGCCCCACTCGTTGCCGACGTTGATGCCCTTGTCCTCACGCACGCCGCTGCGGCTGAGGAAGTGGATCTTGCCGCGTAGCGGCACGCGGGCTCGGAGGTATCCCTCGGCGGGCCCGACCTTCAGCTGGTCGCCGTCGGCCTCGATGAGGTGGGTGTGGTCGTGGGTCGCCTCGGCGTAGCCCTCCCCCTCGGCCGAGAGGCTCGGCAGGGTGTGGCGGTGATCGGCGTCGTACGACGTTTCGCCCGACTTGCCAACCGTATTGCCCTGAGCGTCGTACAGGTTCTCGAGGCTCTGCAGGTCGACGTTGTGCGTGTGCGAGAGCGATCCGAGCACGAACACGTAGCTCGCGGCGCCCATCACGGCGAGCAGCAGCGTGCCGACGCCGATGTAACCCAAGATGCGGCCGAGCACGATGTCGATCGAGCGGACCGGCTTGGTCACGACCGTGTAGATGGTTTTTGATTTGAAGTCGGTCGGCAGGCTGAATGCAGCGAGCAGGAGCGAGAGCAGCAGCACCAGGTAGTTGGTCGCCGTCAGCACGAAGCTGAGGTAAAGCTTGGCCGGCTCCGGCTTGTCGGTCTTCAGGTACCAGCTGGCGAACAGCAGGATCAACGCGAACACCACGAGCGAAACCAGCACGCGGCGGCGGAAGGCCTCCTTCATCGCAAGCGCGGCGAGCGCCGTAACGCGGCGCCACGACAATCGCAGCAAGTCCGACACCCCGCCCACCAGGGTTCGGTAGGTCAGTTCGCCCGCTTTCACGGGTCCGTGACGCACGAGCGACACGAGGAACCCGAGAACCAAGGCCAAGACCGCCAGCACCACGACGATGATGGCGTAGCCCACCAACGCGCCTTGTCCTTCGGCCAGCGACGCGCCGTCGCCCCGCAAGAGCCAGGTCAGGTAAGGCAGGATATCCTCTTCGACAACCATCTTGGTTGCGGTCTCCGCTCACTTGAGGGGGGCGCCCCGAGAACACGGGGCGGTCGATCGCTGGGGGACGAAAAATTCGGTGGGTTAGTTCGTCGGCGTGGGGGCGGCCTCGGCCACCACCCGCCGGCCTGGCCGGGCCTCGCTGTCGCTCACGATCGACAGGAACAGGTCCTCGAGCGTCGTCGTGGGGTTGTCGCACTCGAGCAACTCGCCCTCGTGCCGCGAGATCACGCCCTTGATCTCGTCGCGGCAGGCGTCGCTCAGGCCGCGGGCGCGGATCTGGGTGACGTCTTCGACGGTGAGCAGCGAGTCGACCCGGCCCAACTCCTTGAGCTCGCCCTGGTGCAAGATGGCGATGCGGTCGCAAACGTCCTGCACGTCGGCGAGCAGGTGGCTGCACATCACCACGGTTTTGCCCTGGTCGCGGAGGTCGAGGATCATGTCCTTCATCTCACGCGTGCCGATCGGGTCGAGGCCGCTGGTCGGCTCGTCGAGCAGGATCAGGTCGGGGTCGTTGATCAGCGCCTGGGCCAAGCCGATGCGACGGGTCATGCCCTTGGAGTACTCGCGCAGCTGCCGCTTGCGGGCGCCGTCGATCTTCACCAGCTTGATTAGCTTGTCGATCCGCTCCTTGCGGACGTCGGCCGGGATGTCGAACAACCGGCCGTAGAAGTCGAGCGTCTCCTCGGCGTTGAGGAACTTGTAGAGGTACGACTCCTCGGGCAGGTAGCCGATCCGCTCGTTCTTCGAGACGTCGGTCGCCGGCTTGCCGAAGATGAGCGCCTGCCCATCGGTCGGGAACAAGAGCCCCAGCAGCAGCTTGATCGTGGTCGTTTTGCCCGAGCCGTTGGGGCCGAGCAGACCGAAGATCTCGCCCTTGTTCACTTCCAGGTCGAGCGCCTTCAGAGCGCGGACCTTCTGGCGGCCCCAGAAGTCGCGGTAGACCTTCGAAAGGGCCCGGGTTTCGATGACGGCTTCACCTGACATCGAGTTCCTCTAGATCGTGGGACGCGTGGATCTCTGAAAAAGGAGACGCCGGCCTGCGGCCGAGCGCCTGTGCGACCCGCTCCGCGGGGCCATGCAGACCTGCCAATATAAGCACGGCACGATAAGGCAGCAAGGATCGGCCCTCGCGAGCCTAACCGCCCCGGGTCAGTCCGCAAACCGCAGCAAGGCGTAGCGTTTGCGGCCGCTGCGGAGCACCACGACCGTCTCGCTGGCCAAGTCGCCGCGGCCGATCGACGTGTCGAGGCCCTCTACCCGCCGATTGTTCACATACGCCCCGCCCTGCTCGACGGTTCGCCGCGCGTCGCCCTTCGACTTGGCCAAGCCAGACGCCACGAGGGCGTCGACGATCGGCAGCCCTTCGCCGCCGAGCCGCTCGGCGGGCAGCTCGCTGCTCGGCACGTCGGCAAAGATCTGGCCGAGGGCCTTGTCGGTGAGCGACTCGATCGGGGCCCCGAAGAAGATCTCCGTCGCCTGGCGGGCCGAATCGAGCCCCCCCTCGCCGTGGGCCAGCCGGGTGAGCTCTTCGGCGAGCCGCTTCTGCGTCTCGCGGGCGGCGGGGTTCTCGGCCCGGGCGGCGTCGAGCGCGTCGCACTCCTCGAGCGAAACGTCGGTCAGCATCCGCACACAGGGGCCGGCGTCCGAATCGTCGACGTTCACCCAGTATTGGTAGAACTGGTACGGGCTGGTGCGCTCCGGGTCGAGCCAAACGGCGCCCGACTCGGTCTTGCCCATCTTCGTGCCGTCGCTCTTGGTGAGCAGCGGCCAGGTGTAGCCGTACAGCTGGGCGCTGTGCATGCGGCGGCCGAGGTCGAGCCCGGCCGTGATGTTGCCCCACTGGTCGCTGCCGCCCGCTTGCAACTCGCAGCCGTGCTCCTTGTAGAGTTGGACGAAATCGTACGCCTGCAAGAGCATGTAGCTGAACTCGGTGTAGCTCATGCCACCGGCGTCGTTGCCGTCGTCGCCCTTGCCCAGCCGGGACTTCACCGAGTCTTTGCCGAGCATCACGTTGACCGGGAAGTTCTTGCCGATGTCGCGCAGGAACTCCAAGTAGCTCCAGCCGCTGGTCCAGTCGAAGTTGTTGAGCAGCCGCGCCGTGGGCTCCGCGCCCTCGAAGTCGAGGAACCGCTTCATCTGCTCGCCGATCGACGCGACGTTGCGCTCCAGGTCTTCCTTGGAGAGCAGGTTGCGTTCGGCGCTCTTGCCGCTCGGATCGCCGATCATGCCGGTCGCGCCCCCCACGACGGCGAGCGACGTGTGCCCCGCCTTTTGGAAACGCCGCAGCGTGATCAGGCCCATCATGTGGCCCACGTGCAGGCTGTCGGCCGTCGGGTCGAAGCCGGCGTAGACGGTGCGGGGCTTCTCGGCGAGCCACGCGCCGAGGCCCGCGTCGTCGGTCGTCTGGTGCACCAGCCCACGCTGGCGGAGTTCATCGAAAAACGTCATGACCAAATGGCGCAAGCAGCGCTGATTGAGATTCGTGCGAAACGAAGCGATAGCCCCTAGCCTACGAGCTTCGCTCATCGGCTAGTTCAGACCAGATAATAAGAGAGAAACGAGCCGAGCGTTAGCGCCACATGTCGTCGCCCGCAAAGGGGTTGGCGAACCCGCCGGCCGGATCCTTCGGCGGGCGGGCCTTGAGGATCAGCTCCGCCAGCTTCAGATCCATCCGCTTGGTGATCTTCAGGTTCATCGGCGACCCCTCGACCAGGGTCACGGGCTCGCCGAGCCGCTCGATCAACTGGGCGTCGTCCGTTTCGCCCTCACCCGCCGCTTCGTGGGCCCGCTCGAGGAGCTTGCGGCAGAAGACTTGCGGCGTTTGAGCCGCCCACAGGCCGTCACGCGGCACGGTCTCCTCGATCGAGGGCTTGCCGCCGTCAGCTGGGGCCTTGGCCCGTTTGATCGTGTCGGCGACTCGCGCCGCCAGGATCGCCGCCCCGTCTCTGGACGCAGCAGCGAACACGGCGTCGATCTCCTTGTCCGCCACGCACGGCCGGGCGGCGTCGTGCACGGCGACATGGGTCGCCCCGTCGGTGAGCTTGGCGAGCCCCGCCCGCACCGAATCGCCGCGATTGGCGCCACCGACGCAGACCTCGACGCTCATAAACGCCAAGTTCGGCCCGAAACGACGCTGAAAATCCTCCCGGTCCTCCTCGGCGATCACCACGACCACCTGGCAGACGTCGTCGCGTTCCATGAAACGCTCGGCCGAGTGCAGCCACACGGCCCGGTCGCAGAGCGGGGCGAACGGCTTTTTGTAGTTCGCGTCGGCGAACCGCTCGCTGCGGCCGGCGGCGACCAGGATGACGGCGAATCGTGGCTTCGGGGTATCGCTCAAAACGGGGGCTCCAAGTCATCAAGATGGGCGGACCCTACCCATCCTAATCGCCGACAGCATTCACAGCATGGGTAGGCGACTGGCGCCCTCGACGTTACGGAAATCCCCGGCTGTCAGGCGCGGGCTAGGCGATTTCCGTGACCGGGGCCAAGGCCAAACGTTCGATCATCATCCGCACCGCCAGCGCCGTAATAGCCGACGGCAGCGAGGGCAGGTCGCGTCCTGCGGCGACGACCTGCGACGTGTCGAGCGGCACGTGGACAAAGACCGAGCCGTGTTGCATCGGCCGGTCGCGGGTGAAGTGGTGCGACCAGTAGAGAGCGGCGTTGCAGAGGTACTCGCCGGCGTGGAACGACACCTCGGCCGGCGCGCCGGCGTCGCGGAGCATGCGGGCCCACTCGCCCAGCGGCAGGGCGCTGCGGTACGCCGGAGGGCCGTCGGGCTCCAACATCGGGGCCTCGTCGGCGGCGACGCCGCGGTCGCGGGCCACGTTCAGGCCGATCGCCTCGAGGGCGATCACCCCTTTACCGGGGGCCTGCCCCAGGTGGATCGAGGCGTCGAATCCCGCCGCCAAGTCGCTCGCCATCCGCTGGCGAGCCTCGGCAAAGTCGACCGGATAGAGCCGCGTGGTTAGATCCACGCTTTCGGGCGTTTCACGCGTCAACTCTTGCACAGCCAGCCAGCTGGCGTTTTCACGCCACTGGTCGTACGGGCCGAACGCGGTGAGCAGGATACGAGTCATACAGCCGATTGGAAGCGATGCGATCTGATACCGCAACTATGGGTTTATCCCCCGCAAGGCCAACGAGAGAAACCGCCAAGACGCCAAGGACGCCTATAAAAGAAAAGATTGGACAGGATTTACAGGATGGAGGGGGAATGAGTGACGACTAAGACACGCTGTCTGTTCACTCCGGCTTTATCCCGTCGACCCTGTAAACCCTGTCACACACCTTCCTTAGCGTGCCTTGGCGTGCCTGGCGTCTTGGCGGTTCTCCGTCCTTCACTCGAACACACGCTTGGCCGCCGCATCGCCACGGTCAGCGATCGCCTGGTCGATAAGCCGCAGTTGCTCGTCGGTGAGCCGCAGGCGGAGGGCAGCGGCCGTTTCGCGGATCTGCTCGGGGCGTTTCGCTCCGCAAAGCACGGTGGTGATCCCCGGCCGCTGGGCGGTCCAGGCCACCACGAGTTGGGCGACCGTCATGTCGGCGTGGGCCGCCACTTCTCGGAGTTTATCGAGGAACGCCTGGTTCTTAGCCCACTCCTCGCCCTGGTACATCGGGTAGTTGCGCCGTGAGTCGCGCTCGTCGAGCGGGTCGTCGCCCTTGAGCTTGCCGGCGAGCAAGCCCTTCATCAGCGGCCAGTAGGCCGCCACCGCCACGCCGTGCTCCACGCACCATGGCAGCGTGCGGCGCTCGATGTCGCGCTGCAGCATGTTGTACGGCAACTGCACGGCGTCGATGGGGCACACGGCGTGGAACGCCTCGATCTGGTCGAGCGCGAGATTCGACACGCCGATCGCCCGCGTCTTGCCTTCCTGCTTGAGCTCGGCGAGGCCGGCGGCCGTTTCCTCTAGGGGCGTCACGCCGTCGGGGCCGTGCAGGTAGAGCAGCTCAACATGGTCCGTGCCGAGCCGCCGCAGGCTCTCCTCGCACTGCGCACGCAGGTTGGCCGCGCTCGCGTCGCTGTGGAACGCCTCGCCGTCGTGGCGGACGCCCCCTTTGGTGGCGAGCACGACCTCATCGCGACGCCCGACAATCGCCTTGCTGATAATCCGCTCGCTCTCGCCGTTGGCGCCGTAAGCGAACGCCGTGTCGAGGTGATTCACCCCCTGGTCGAGCGCCTCGCGGACGGTCGCCAGGCTGTCGGCCTCATTCGTGCCAAGTGTCGTCACCCCGGCGATCGGCCAGCAGCCGAGCGCGACGCTCGTGATCTCAAGACCACTGCCGCCGAGTGCGCGGAGTTCAATTGGAGGGAGAGCCGACATATCAAATCCGAATACTCTAGTGGGTGCTTGATGTGGGACCTCTGTTGTCACAATACTGCCTGCCTATATCGGCTTGCCTCACGTCGCGGCGGGCCGACGGGGCGTGTAGCTGCAGCAGCCGACCGGGCAGACATCGTGGCTGGGGCCGAGCTCGCCCAGCGCCGGCCGTTCGGCGAGGCCTTCGACCCGTTCGGCGATGAGGTCACAGACCATGCGGACGAACTTCGGGTGGATGCCGGCGGTCGGGGCGCGACGCATCGCGATGTCGAGCTTCTCGCACAGCTCGCGAGCCTCGGTGTCGAGGTCGAACAACACTTCCATGTGGTCGGAGATGAAACCGATCGGCAAGATCACCAACTCTTCGAGGCCTCCGGCCGCGTGCAGCGTTTCGATCCGGTCGCAAACGTCCGGCTCGAGCCACGGCTGCTGGGGCGGCCCGCTGCGGCTCTGGTAGACCAGCTCCCAACGCGGGGCGCCTGCCGCCTCGGCCACAAGCCGACAAGCCTCCTGCAGCTGACGCTCGTAACGGCAGCCTTCGGCCATCGCCATCGGGATGCTGTGAGCCGTGAACATCAGCAGGGCGTTGTCGCGACGCTCGGCAGGGAAAGCCTCCAGTTCACGGCGGGCGTTCTCGGCGTTGACTTCAACAAACGCGGGGTGATTGAAGAAGACTCGCACTTTGTCGACCTCCGGCGCCGTGGGGCCGACTTCCTCGCGGGCGCGAGCGATGTCTTCGCGGTACTGCCGGCAGCCGGAGTACGAGCTGAACGCGCTGGTGAAGAATGCGATCGCCCGCTTCACTCCGTCATCGCCCATCTGGCGGAGCGTGTCGGCGAGCAGCGGGTCCCAGTTGCGGTTGCCCCAGTAAACCGGCAATCGCGGGCCATTGGCGGCGAGCTCTTTCTCGAGCGCGGCGATCAATTGGCGGTTCTGCTCGTTGATTGGGCTCACGCCGCCGAAGTGCTGGTAGTGCTCGGCCACCTCCAGCATCCGCTCGCGCGGCACGTTCTTGCCGCGCAGCACGTTCTCGAGGAACGGCATCACGTCGCCGGGCCCCTCGGGCCCGCCGAACGAGACAATCAAAACGGCGTCGTAGTCTTGGCTCATACCTA
Source organism: Pseudobythopirellula maris (assembly GCF_007859945.1). Classification (GTDB taxonomy): domain Bacteria; phylum Planctomycetota; class Planctomycetia; order Pirellulales; family Lacipirellulaceae; genus Pseudobythopirellula; species Pseudobythopirellula maris. Next base: position 1,285,357 of record NZ_SJPQ01000001.1, read on the forward strand.
GAATCTAGGCGTCAGGCGCTCGGTCGACGAGAGGCGCCAACGACAGTCTCATTCCGCCTGCTATCTTCGGACTGCTCGTACACCGCGACGCACTCGGTGGGGCAGGCCGATCCCTCGCGCACAAAAAAAGACACGACCGGCGTGCGGTCGTGCCTCATGATTTTTCGCCATCCGGCAAAGCCGGACGAACGAAATGACCCCAAGGGGACTCGAACCCCTGTTGCCGGCGTGAAAAGCCGGAGTCCTAGGCCACTAGACGATGGGGCCGGAGGGCAGCTTCGCAGCCTAGGGGTGCGAAGCGTGCAAAGAAAAAGTTAGGCGGACAAAGTGCTTGCGTCAAGGCGAGGGTCGTCGACTGCGGAGAATCGTGTACCACGAGCACAAAATATGGAATGCATGCCGACCGACGAGCGAATCGTCTATAGTCGAACCTATGCCTGCCAGGAGCCAAAAGTTGACCGCGGCAAAGCGACGAACGGAGCCTCACGAGCCGCGGCGACTTTCCGTCGCCACAGGTTCTCGCTGCGGGCAACCCAGCCTGCTAAGCGTTAGCTCCCGGCGGGGTTTTCTTCGACCGAAGAAGTGGGCGAAGCTGCAGGCGGATCGGTTTCGGCTGGCGTTCCGGCGGGCGCTTGGCTGCGCTGGATCGCGTCGTAGACCTCACTCCGATGCACAGGCACTTCCTTGGGCGCCTCGATGCCTAGTCGCACCTTGTCACCGCGGATTTCCACCACCACGATGGTGATGTCGTCGTTGATAACGATGCTCTCGTTTTTCTTCCGCGAGAGAACCAACATGACCGCTTTCCTTCGCTTTCCATCGCCAAGGGAACATTGGCTTGCGTCCTCGGTGAGGGTCGCTCGCCTATCGGAACGGTCTTTCAGCGACCGTAGAGCTGCTTTCCAATACCCCTAACTCTACGAGCAAGGGGGCCACAGTCAAGAAAATCCGGGCTTGCTACCCCCCCTTTTCGGGCGTTCTGGGCAATGTTTGATCACCTGGCAATTACCGCAATTACCGCAACGGAGCAAGCATTTACCACATAACTCATTACGGTATAATCCTTTAAGACGAATCCACCTGCTTTGATAGACGCTTAATCGAGCTCGTTGCCCGCTGGCTGAAATGCTCCCTTTTTGAGCCCCCTGTATAGGGGGAATGGTCCTTGCTCTTCGACACCCACGCGCATCTTGATGGGCCTAAATTCTCGGAGGACCTCGCCGAGACGCTCCTGCACGCTCAACAGGCTGGCGTCACCGACGTGGTGGCCATCGGCGTCGACGCAGCCTCGAGCGCCTCATGCGTGCGTTTGGCGGCGGAGCACGTGGGCGTTCACGCCGCGGTAGGCATTCAGCCGAACGACGTTCGCGACGCCGCGCCGGGCGATTGGGACGAGATCGTCCGCTTGTCGGGCGAGCCGGGCGTGGTCGCCATCGGCGAGACCGGCCTCGATCGCTACTGGGACCACACGCCGTTTGAGGCGCAGCAGGATTACTTCGATCGCCACCTGCGGCTATCGCAGCAGAAGGACCTCGCCTTCGTGGTCCACATGCGTGAATGCGAGGCGGAGGTGCTCGCCATGCTGCGCGAGGCCCGTGAACGCGGACCGCTGCGCGGAGTGATGCACTCTTACACCGGCACAGCCGAGGGCGCCAACGAGGCGGTCGAGCTCGGCCTGCTGGTCAGCTTTGCCGGCATGGTAACGTTCAAGAAATCCGAAGCGCTCCGCGAGGTCGCCCGCACGGTTCCTTCCGACCGGCTGCTGGTAGAGACCGACAGCCCTTATCTGTCGCCCGAACCGGTCCGCAAGATCAAGCGTAACGAGCCGGCGCACGTGGCCCACACCGCTCGCTGCTTGGCCGAAGCGCGGGGCGTGCCCTTCGATGAACTCGCCCGGCAAACCAGCGAGAACGCCAAACGCCTGTTCTTCCAACAAGACGCAAGCTAACCCGCAGCCTAAGCAGCCCATGGGCCGCAGCCGCCGACGGCAGTCGGCGGTTCAACCCCGAGCGTTGCTTCGCCTCAGAAATCACGGCCCGTACGGATGGGCGTAAGGCGCTCGGTAGGTGCTCGGGCCGACCCAGTTGCCGCAGCGGTCGCAGGGGTCTTTGCAACGGGGCGGGTCATTGTGCCACTCGCTCCAGTAGCTCTCGCCGTCGCAGCCGCCGCAGCCGATCTTGCCAATCAGGCCGCAGGTGACGTGGTTGAGCTCTTCCCCAATACAATCCAGGCCGAACTTCAGCGAGCCGCCCGCCGCGCATCCGCCGACACAGCAATCTTGGCCGCACTCGCCCGCACAGCCCACCTCGCAACCGCAATCGGGTTCGGCGCAACCGCAGGCCGGTTCTGCACAGCCGCAACCAGGCTCGCTCGTGTCGCAGCCACAGGGGCCGGTGCAAACGCAGATCTTCGGCCCGCTGCAGTTGCAGTCGGTCCACCGCTTGAAGGCCCAGGAGCGGCCGTCGACCCCGCAGGTGTCGCCGCACGCGCCGCCGCAAGAATCACCGCAGTCGGCGCTACAGCCGGGCTCGATTGCACAGCCGGGGTCGGTCGCGCAGCCCGGCTCGGTCACGCAGCCGCAAGCGGCGTGGTGACCGCCGCCATGGATCGCCGCGCAGCCCGGGGCCGCCACAAGGGCTAAGCACGCAAGCAGGGCGTAGGTGTTTTGCAAGGCGTTGTGGTTGAGCGTGGTCACTGCCCGTTCCCTCGAAGAGATGGTCATGGGATTGCGTTCGCCCGCCGCGCGGAGCGTCGCACTCTCATGCCCAGCCATCGGCGCCGTGGGTCCGCACGATTGAGCCGAACCGCTACAATCGTCAAAACATCTTCAGCCGGACGCCGCTTAAGCAGTCGTGCTAGCAACCGCCCCGATCCCCCCGGCCGCCTCCCCAGCCACACCAACCCCGCCGAACAGAGCGTGACAGCGTCGCCCACTCCCCCCGTCGAAGTCGGCCGGTTCAACCACGCCGCGATCGTGTCGCTCGATGTCGAGCGGAGCGTGGCGTTCTACGCTTCGGTGCTAGGATTCCGCCGCACGGCGCGGCCGGCGTTCAGCTTCGACGGCGCGTGGCTCTACTGCGACGGCTTGGGCATGATGCTGCACCTGATCCACGACGCCGCGTTCGACCCCACGCCGCCGGCCACGAAGCGGCTGAACCACTTGGCGTTTCGTGTCGACGTGGACCACGCGAAGGAACGACTCACGGCGCTCGGCGTCGATTTCCGCGAGAAGCGGCTGCCGACACTCGGCTACCGCCAGTTGTTCTTGCTCGACCCTGACGGTCACCAGTTGGAATTGGGCGAGTGGCCCGAGCCGGAAGAACTTGCGCGGCTGCCCTTCCCGACGCCGCAGCCGCCCGGCTAACAGCGCGGCGCCAAACTGTTACGATGCTTATTTGGAGGGGAACCGCGCTCCCCTGACCCCCGCCCTCCCCGATCCCCGACCCCTCGCTTATGACCCCCGCCGCTAAAGAGTTCTTCCAGCAGATCCTCGAGACCCCCAGCGTGTCGGGCTACGAGCAGCCGGTCCAGGCGTTGGTGCGTGAGTACGCCGGCGGCTTCGCCGCTTCGGTCCGCACCGACCTGCATGGCAACGTGATCGCCGTGGGCAATCCCGACGCCGAGCTGCGCGTCATGCTCGCCGGCCACTGCGATCAAATCGGGTTGATCGTTACGAGCATCAGCGAAGAGGGCTATCTCTACTCGAAGCCCGTGGGGGGCTGGGACCCGCAGCAACTGATCGGCCAGCGGATGACAGTGCACACGGACGACGGCCCGCTGCCGGCCGTGATCGCCCGCAAGGCGATTCACCTCTTAGAGCCCGAGGAGCGCAAGCAGGTCGTCAAGCAAAAGGAGCTGTGGCTCGACATCGGGGCGAAGGACCAGAAGGAGGCGGCCTCGCTCGTGCGCGTGGGCGACAGCGTCACGCTGCAGCTCGGCTACGAGGAGATGCGAAACGGCCTGGCCAACTCGCCCGGCATGGACGACAAGACCGGCCTATGGGTTTGCATGGAAGCGCTGCGTCGTTGCCAGGAGCGTGGCGGCATGAACGTCGCGCTGCACGCCGTCTCTACGGTGCAGGAAGAGATCGGCCTGCGCGGCGCCACGACCAGCGCCCACGGGGTCGACCCACATGTGGGCATCGCCGTCGACGTGACGCACGCGACCGACACGCCGACGATCGACCGCAACCAGGAGGGCCTCATCCGTCTGGGCGGCGGCCCGGTCGTCGCCCGCGGGCCGAACGTCAACCCGGTCGTGGCCGAGGGGCTGCGCGAGGCGAGTTCGCGTGCCGAGATCGCCGTGCAATGGGCCGCCGTAAACCGAGGCGCCGGCAACGACGCGAACGCGATGCAGCTGGCCCGCGCCGGCGTGGCGACGGGCATCGTCGCCGTGCCGAACCGCTACATGCACAGCGCGGTGGAGATGGTCTCGCTCGACGACCTCGACCAGTGCGCGGAGCTGATCGCCGAATTCGTGCTGGCGATCGAAGCGGACGCCGACTTCACGCCGAGGTAGAAAAACATAGACGGGATTACAGGATCATTTGGGATTCACAGGATGACGCTAAAACGCATCTTGTTCATTCATGCCGATCCTGTGATCCTGTCTATACTTTGATTCGCGACTTTGCATATATGGCTGTCCTGCGGCTAGAATCGTGAAAGACCGGCCAAGGTTAAGCGAAGAGCACTACGAGTGGGCCGCCGAAATGACCCGCATTGGCGCCGCCGGCGCCCGCCGCGCCCAGGAAGAGTCCCGCCGCGCCGGCGTGCCTTGCGTTTACTCCATCAACGGCGTGCTGCACTGGGAGCTGCCGGACGGCAGCCTCACAACGACCGACCCCGGTGTCTCGCCGCCCGGGGGCGACGACGCTGCGGCCGGCGAACGGCAAGCCTGAGCGATCGGGGCACTGCACCTTTTCCTACACGACTAGCGCATGATGACCCCCCGATGCCTAACGATCGGTCTTGTGTTTCTCCTGAGCGGCGTGGGCGTCCGTGCGGCGGAGTTTGAAACGGTCGCCCCGCTCGCCGACGCGGTGGAGCACCCGGTCCGGGTTGGCCCACGACTGATCGTCGGCGGCGAGCCGAAAGACGACGCCGCGTTCGCCGCCTTGGCGGCGCAAGGCGTGAAGACCGTGGTGAGCGTCGACGGCGCCCGGCCCCAGGCCGACCTAGCCGCCAAGCATGGGCTGCGTTACGTGCACGTGCCGATCGGCTACGACGGTTTGCCCGAGTCGGCGCAGCTGTCGCTCGCACGCGTGGCCAAGGAGATCGACGGGTCCGTGTTCGTCCACTGCCACCACGGCAAGCACCGCGGCCCGGCCGCCGCAGCGATCGTCGCCCGCTGCCAGGGGCTGGTCGACGTGGAGGGCGCCGAGAGGCTGCTCAACGAGGCGGGCACGAGTCACGACTACGCCGGCCTGTGGCGCGATGTCACGGCGTTCACGCCGCCGCCCGAGGGCGCCAAGTTGCCGGAGCTCGTCGCCGCGGCCGAGGTCGACTCGCTCGCCGCCGCGATGGCGATGGTCGACCGGGCGTGGGATCACCTGAAGTTGTGCGAAAAATCGGCCTGGAGTGCGCCGGCCGAGCACCCCGACCTCGTCCCCTCGCGAGAAGCGATTCTGATCCGCGAGGGTCTGCACGAATCGGTCCGTGCGCTCGAAGGGGGCGACGGGGGCACGGACGAAGCCTTAATCGCCGCGATGCGCGAAGCGGAGATGGTCGCCAAGGAGCTTGAAAAAAGCCTCGCCAATGGCAACGCCGCAGTTTCAAACCGCTTGTTCGCCACGCTCGCCACGCAGTGCAAAGAATGCCACGCCGGCTACCGCAACTGACCGCGGCACAGGAGCCTCCCGATGAAATCTTTCCGTAAAGAGCTTTGGTTCAACCTGCCGGAGCGGATGGCGTTTGAGAACATCACGCCCCTGGTCGAGCAGTGCGTCCGTGAGAGCGGTGTTGAGGAAGGGCTTTGCCTGGTGAATGCGATGCACATCACGGCCTCGGTCTTCATCAACGACGACGAGCCGGGTTTGCATCGCGACTACAAGAAATGGCTGGAGGAGCTCGCTCCATTTGACCCGTCGCCAGAGCGGTACCACCACAACCGCACCGGCGAGGATAACGCCGACGCCCACCACAAGCGCCAGATCATGGGCCGCGACGTGACGGTCGCCGTCACCGAGGGGCGGCTCGACTTTGGCCCCTGGGAGCAGATCTTCTACGGCGAATTCGACGGGCGGCGAAAGAAACGGGCCTTGGTGAAGATCATCGGCGAGTGAAGCGTCGGCTCGTGCTTGGCGGATTCGGTCTCACGGCGTTAGGCGCGTGGGTTCCCCGCTCTAGACGACCCCTTCAACGGAAGTTGACTCCAGCGAGCTGGATCTTCTGCGACCAGGTCGACGCTGGAGCGGTGGCTGCCCAACGCGCCGTCGCTCGCTGCGCGATTTGATGGCACGCGGCTCCGTGCAGCGCGTCGCCTAATACGCTCCCCAACCGCGCGGCGCCGCCCATTCTTACGTGGGACCGCATAGCCAACCCCCTTGGCATGGGATGTGCTGCTATCGATTCGCGGCGCTGCGCTGGTAGGCTGCTCACGTTCGCACAAAGCCTACCGACGCCGCGGCGTTGACCCGAGAAGACTCCCCCGCAGAATTCTTATCGAGGCGGACCCGCCATTTTCGAAATCCACGTGAATAACAAGTCGACGGTCGCCTACGACGAGTATGGGCCTTCGCCGGACCAGCCGCGTCACGCCTCGTTGACTCACAGCCTCGGACAGATACCGATCGAGGTGCTCGCCAGCCGCCAAGAGGTGGCCGAGGCCGAGCTCAACGAGCGGGGGGTCACGTTCGCTGTTTACGGCCACAACGACGGCGCCGAGAAGATTTGGCCGTTCGACATCGTGCCACGCCCGATCAGCGGCGAGGAGTGGCGGCCGGTCGAGGAGGGCCTCAAGCAGCGCATCCGCGCGCTGAACCTGTTCCTCGACGACGTGTACCACGACAAGCACATCCTCAAAGACGGGGTGATCCCCGAGGAGTTCGTGCTCGGGGCCGAGACTTACCGCCCCCAGTGCGAGGGCCTCAAGCCGCCCGGCGGGGTGTGGACCCACATCACGGGCACCGACCTGATCCGCGACACCGACGGCCAGTTCTACGTGCTGGAGGACAACCTGCGTTGCCCCTCGGGCGTGTCGTATGTGCTCGAGAATCGTGAGTTGATGAAGCGGGTTTTGCCCGAGGTGTTCCAGGGGACGTCGATCGCGCCGGTGGAGAGCTACCCCGACGCGTTGCTCGACACGCTGCTGCAGACCGCCCCGCCCAAGTGCGACGGCCTGCCGCGCGCCGTGGTGCTGACGCCCGGCCAGTTCAACTCGGCGTTCTTCGAGCACTCCTATCTCGCCCAGCGGATGGGGGTCGATCTCGTGCAAGCCTCGGACCTTTACGTCGAGGGGGGCCTCGTCTGGATGCGGACCACCCACGGCCCGCAGCGGGTCGACGTGATATACCGCCGCATCGACGACGACTTCTTGGACCCGGTGAGCTTTCGCGCCGACTCGATGCTCGGCGTGCCCGGGCTGATGCGAGCTTACCGCGAGGGGGGCGTCACCCTGGCCAACGCCCCCGGCGCGGGCATCGCCGACGACAAGGGCGTGTACGCCTACGTGCCGAAGATCATCGAGTACTACCTGTCGGAAGAAGCGATTCTGCCGAACGTGCCGACCTACGTCTGCTCCGAGCCCGACCAGTGCCAGTACGTGCTCGACCACCTCAGCGAGTTGGTCATCAAGCCGGCCAACAACTCGGGCGGCTACGGCATCTACTTTGGCCCGACTTCGTCTCGTGCCGAATTGGAGGAATGCGCGGCGGCGGTCAAAGCCAATCCGCGGAACTACATCGCCCAGCCTCTCGTGACGCTCTCCACGACGCCGACGATCGTCCCCGGGGGCCTCGCGCCACGCCACGTCGACCTGCGCCCGTTCGTCTTGTACGGCAAAGACTTCTACGTGATGTCGGGGGGCCTGACGCGGGTCGCGTTGAAGGAGGGCTCGATGGTGGTGAACTCCTCCCAAGGGGGCGGCAGCAAAGACACCTGGGTGCTCAACGGCGCCAGCCAATAGCGGCCCACCGGCGCCCGCACCGCCTTGGCCTCGCGGCGTGAGCGGCCCCGCGATCCACCCACGATGCCCCCTCAGACTTTCCCCTCCCCGTCGCACCGCTAACGAAACGCCCCGCACCACGATGCTATGCCGCGTCGCCGATTCACTGCACTGGATGAGCCGCTACGTTGAGCGGGCCGAGAACATTGCGCGCTTCATCGACGTGAACCAGGTGTTGTCACTGGGCGGCGTCGGCGTGCAATGGGACCCGCTGATCTTCGCCAGCGGCGACGAAAAGGCGTATAACAAGAAGTACCCCGATTTCTCGCGCGAGAACGTCTTGCGGTTCCTGCTGTTCGATCGCGAGTACGCTAACTCGGTGGTCAGCTGCGCGAGCCGCGCGCGTGAGAACGCCCGGGCGATCCAGGGCGAGCTCAGCATGGGCGTTTGGCACGCCGTCAACCGGCTTTACCTGCGTGTGCGCGACGGCGCCCGCAACGCCGAGGAGGTGATCGCCAACCCGAACTTCTTCCTGGAGCGCGTCAAACGCTCGTGCCACCAAGTGATGGGCGTGTCGAACGCCACCCTCAGCCGCGACGAGGCCTGGCAGTTCTGCCACCTCGGCACGCTGGTCGAACGGGCCGACAAAACCTCGCGGATTTTAGACGTCAAGTACTTCACGCTGCTGCCGAATGTGACCGACGTCGGCGGCGCCCTCGACGTGGTGCAATGGTCCGCGCTCCTCGAAACGACCGGCGCCACGCACATGTACCGCAAGCGGCACGGCAGGATCGACCCCCGCAAGGTGGTCGCCTTCTTGGTGCTCGACGAGCAGTTCCCGCGTTCGATCCGCTACTGCGTCGAGCAGGCCGAAGACTGCATGCGCGACATCGCCAGCAGCACGGCGCCGGGCGACGGGCCGCTGGCGCAGATCGGTGAGATGAGCGTGCGGCTCAACTCGATCGGCGCGGACGAGATCGTCGACACCGGCCTGCACGAGTTCATCGACGACTTCCAGCGGCGGCTCGACTCGTTCAACGAGTCGCTGTTCGAAGCCTACTTCCACGTGCCGCCCGTGCTGCCCTACGTGCCCGATGGCGCCCAGAGCCAAACCCAGAGCGGCCCCACGTAAACCGGCCGGCCACCAAGCCGGCAGCCCCCTCTCGCCGAGACGATCCAAGGACGGACCAAGCGACGCCAGAACGACACCCCACGAATCCCCCCCACCCGCGCGCCTCCTTCCCGCCGCCTCTCATGTCGATCCTCGTCGCCCTCCACCACGAGACCAAGTACAACTACGAGCGCCGCATCACGCTCGGGCCGCAAACGGTGCGGTTGCGCCCGGCGCCGCACTGCCGCACGCCGATCAAGTCGTACTCACTCTCGATCGAGCCGGAAGACAAGTTCCTCAATTGGCAGCAGGACCCGCACGGCAACTTCCTTGCGCGGCTCGTGTTCCACGAGCCGACCGACGTGTTCCGGGTGAGCGTTGATCTCGTGGCCGAGATGAAGACGATCAACCCGTTCGAGTTCTTCGTCGAGGAGTACGCCGACCACTTCCCGTTCGCCTACGAAGAGGAGCTGGCCGACGACCTGCGGCCGTTCCTGCGCACGCTGCCCGAAACGCCGGCGTTCGAGGAGTACCTGGCGCACATCAACCGCGACCCGCGCAAGACGATCGACTTCCTGGTCGACCTGAACCGGCAGCTCGAGCAAGACATCAGCTACACGATCCGCCTCGAGCCGGGCGTGCAGACGCCCGAGGAAACGCTCACCAAACGGAGCGGCTCGTGCCGAGACTCGGCGTGGCTGCTGGTGCAGCTGCTGCGGCGTTTGGGGATCGCGGCCAGGTTTGTCTCGGGCTACCTGATCCAACTGGCGCCGGACGAGAAGCCGCTCGACGGCCCGGCCGGTCCGTCGGCCGACTTCACCGACCTGCACGCCTGGACCGAGGCGTACCTGCCGGGCGCCGGTTGGGTGGGGCTCGACCCAACCTCGGGCCTGCTGGCTGGCGAGGGGCACCTGCCACTGGCCGCCACGCCGGCCCCGCAAACCGCCGCCCCGATCAGCGGCTGCGTGGAGGACTGCGAGGTCGAGTTCGGCTTCGAGATGTGTATCAAAAGGGTTCATGAAGACCCACGCGTCACGAAGCCATACACCGACGAGCAGTGGAAAGCGATCGACCGCCAGGGCGCAGAGGTCGACCGCCGCATGGCGCAGGGCGACGTGCGCATGACCATGGGGGGCGAGCCGACCTTCGTGTCGATCGACGACATGGAGGGCGAGGAGTGGAACAGCGCCGCGGTGGGCCCCGTCAAGCAGAAGCTCTCGGACCAACTGGTCCGCCGGCTCAAGAACCGCTACGCCCCGGGCGGACTGCTGCACTTCGGCCAGGGCAAGTGGTACCCGGGCGAGTCGTTGCCCCGCTGGGCGTTCAGCTGCCTGTGGCGGACCGACGGCGAACCGATCTGGTCGAACCCCGACCTGCTGGCGGACATCTCGACCAAAGGCGAGTCGGCATTGCCCGAGGCCTCGGCTTTGCTCTCGGGTTTGTGCGAACGGCTCGAGGTCGAAGACTACTGGGTCCGCCCCGCCTACGAAGACCCGCTGCACCTGGTCGCCATCGAGCAGCAAGCGCCGATCAACGTGGACGTCAGCGAGTTCGATCTCGAGGCGCCCGAAGAACGCCGCCGGCTGGCCAACGCCATCCAGCGCGGCCTCACCCGTCCGGTGAGCTACGTGCTGCCGCTCACCAAGGCGTGGTGGCAGGCCAAGCCGCGTTGGACCAGCGGCCCTTGGCCCGTGCGCTCGGAGCGGCTCGTGCTGATCCCGGGCGACTCGCCAGCCGGCCTGCGGTTGTCGCTCGACAGCTTGCCGAAGGTCGGCAAGAACGACTTGGGGAACGTGTTCCCGGTCGACCCGTTCCTGCCCCGTTTCCGGCTGCCGGGCCACGAGCACATGCTGGCCGCCGCCCGCCAACGGCGTGAGGAGTTTGCCGCAACGATCACCCAGCAAACGCGTGATCCGGCCGCTCAGCGGTTCGAGGCGCCGCACGAGCCCGACGACGCCCCGTTCACGCCGCTCGACACGATCCGCACCGCGCTCTGCATCGAGCCGCGCAACGGTCAGCTGCACGTCTTCATGCCGCCGACCAATTCGCTGGAGGACTACCTCGAACTCGTGGCCGCGATCGAAGACACGGCCGAGGACCTGCAGACCCCCGTCGTGATCGAGGGCTACCTGCCGCCGCACGACCACCGTGTGCAGACGATCAAGGTGACGCCCGACCCCGGCGTGATCGAGGTCAACGTCCAGCCGGCCGCCAACTGGGAGGAGCTCAAGACGGTCGTCGGCGGCGTGTACGAGGACGCCCGGCAAACGCGTCTCGGCACGGAGAAATTCCAGATCGACGGCCGCCACAGCGGCACCGGTGGCGGCAACCACTTAGTGATCGGCGGCCCCACGCCGGCCGACAGCCCGTTTGTCCGTCGCCCCGACCTGCTGCGCAGCCTGATCGGGTTCTGGAACAACCACCCGTCTCTCTCGTACCTGTTCTCGAGCCTCTTCATCGGCCCCACGAGCCAGGCGCCGCGGGTCGACGAGTCGCGCGGCGACGCGATGTACGAGCTCGACCTGGCGTTCAGCCAAGTGCCCGAGCCCGACGAGAGCGACTCGGTGCCGCCCTGGATGGTCGACCGCCTGTTCCGCCACCTGCTCACCGACACGACCGGCAACACGCACCGCGCCGAGATCTGCATCGACAAGATGTTCTCGCCCGACTCGTCGACCGGGCGCCTGGGGCTGGTCGAGCTGCGGGCGTTCGAGATGCCGCCGCACCCGCGGATGAGCCTCGTGCAACAACTCCTGGTTCGGTCGCTGATCACGATGTTCTGGGAGCGTCCCTACCGCGAGAAACCGATCCGCTGGGGCACGGCGATCCACGACCGCTTTATGTTGCCGCACTACTTGCGGAAGGACTTCCGCGCGATCCTCCGCGAGCTCGGCTCGGCGGGCCTGCCGATGGACGAGGCTTGGTTCGAGCCGCACTTCGAGTTCCGCTGCCCGTTCATCGGCCAGTTCGAGCGTGAGGGGATCGAGGTCGAGCTCCGCACGGCCATCGAGCCTTGGTACGTGCTCGGCGAAGAGCAAGGCGGCGGCGGCACGACGCGCTTCGTTGACTCTTCGGTCGAACGCCTCCAGGTGAAGGTCGACGGCTTGGTCGGCGATCGCTTTGTGCTGGCTTGCAACGGCAACCTCTTGCCGCTCACCCCGACCGACGTCCACGGCCAGTGGGTCTGCGGCGTCCGTTACCGCTCTTGGCTGCCGCCGAGCTGCTTGCAACCGATGTTGCCGGTGAACACGCCGCTAACGATCGACCTGGTCGACCAGAACAACGGCCGCTCGTTGGGAGGCGCCCAGTACTTCGTGGACCACCCGGGCGGGGTGAACTCGAACAGCTACCCGATCAACGCGTTGGAAGCGGAATCCCGCCGCAGCGCGCGGTTCTGGGACATGGGGCACACCGGGGGTTCGATGTGCCCGAACAGCGTGATTCCCGATCCCGATTTCCCTGTGACCCTCGACCTCAGGCGTTGCAACGCGTGGTGAAAACTGCTCGACTAGGGCCTTCTGAAAGCTCGCGGGCGACGCCCGCGAGCGATCGGTTTTCGAGTCGCAGGCCAGCATGACGCAGCAGCATAAGCCGATGCCCGAGGGCGTCCAACAGCCGACCCTCTCGCCCGTCGGCGGGGCGTACAACGAGGCCTTCGGACCCGACGGGAAGCCGCGACCGCATTGGGTCGCGGCGATCGATGCGGTCGGTCGGCTCGGGGCGGAAGACTTCGCCGAACGGGCCGCCCGCGCCAACCGCATCCTCGGCGACGACGGCGCCACGTTCGACGTGTTCGCCGCGGAGGAGCAGAGCCGCGGGCCGCTCAATCTCGACCTGCTGCCGCTGCTGGTCAGCGCCGACGAGTGGGCCACCGCCTCGACGGGCCTCACCCAGCGGGCCCGTCTGCTCGAGGCGATCGTCGAAGACGTCTACGGCCCGCAGCGGCTGCTGAAGGATAACTTGCTGCCCCCCGAGGCGGTGTTCCGCCACACCGGATACTTCCGCCAGTTCCACCAGCTCCGTCCCGCGGGCGAGGCGCGGCTGCTGAAGTACACGGCCGAGCTCGCCCGTTCGCCCAACGGCGACTGGTGGGTCATGGCCGACCGCACCGACGCCACCGCGGGCTCCGGTTTTGCGCTCGAAAACAGGCTGGTCACGCTCCGCTGCATCCCGCAGCTGGTGCACCAGCTTGGCGTGCGTAGGCTGGCCGCCTACTTCACCTCGTTGCGCGAGGCGATCGTGCGACGCGGCTACGCCCGCAGCGACGACCCCCGCGTGGTCCTGCTCACCGCCGGCTCCTCGGCGCCGTTCTACTTCGAGGACGTGTTCCTCGCCCGTTACCTCGGCTACACGCTGGTCGAGGGGGGCGACCTCACCGTCCACACCGACGGCGTTTACATGAAAACGCTCGACGGCTTGGTGCGGGTCGACGTGATCTACTCACGCGGCCGCGAACGCGGGCTCGACCCGCTGGCGATCGGCGGCGCGTGGTCGCACGGCGTGGCGGGGCTGCTCGAGGCGATCCGCAGCGGCGCCGTCGCGCTGGTCAACACGCCCGGCGCCGGCTTCGTCGAGGCGCCCATCGTGATGGCCTTCCTCCCCAAGATCTGCCGCGCCCTGCTCGGCGAGGAGCTCAAGCTGCCGTCGATCGCCACCTGGTGGTTCGGGGACCCGGCGGCGATGCGGGCCGCTTACGCCCAGTTCGACAACCTCGTGATCAAACCCGCCTACGACCCGAGCGGCGGCGAAGAGATCGTCGTCGGACTGCTGACGCCCGAGGGCAAGCAAGACCTGCGGCGTCGCATCGAGGCCGACCCCGGCTCTTACGTGGCCCAAGAGCTGGTCGTCCGCAGCGTGGCGCCCGTCGATTCGTTCGCCTCGCAGAAGTACGGGCACGTCGCCATACGCAGCTTCCTATGCCGCGACGGCGACGAGCACCGCGTCATGCCGGGCGGGCTGGTGCGTGTGGAGGACACGAGCGGGCCGATGGAGCTGGCCGTCACGGCCGGCGACCGCTGCAAGGACCTGTGGGTGCTCGCCGCCGAGCACCACGAGCACGTCTCGCTGCTGCCCGCGCCCGACGAGCCCGTGCCGCTCCGCCGCACCGGGGCGCTTTTTCCCAGCCGCGTGGCGGACAACCTGCTGTGGCTCGGCCGCTCGATCGAGCGGACCGATTACCTCTGCCGTTTGCTCCGCGCGACCAACGACCGGCTCTCGGTCGAGTCGGACGACGAGTTCCCCGAAACGGCGTTCCTCACCCGCGCCCTGGTCGACGCCGGACAGCTCGACCCGGGTTTCGCGATCGATGATCTCGCCAAACGGTTGCCGCTGATCGCCGAAGCGCTGCCCAAGGCCGCGTTGCAGATGAGCGATTCGGGCGGGCTGTTGTCGGCTGTCGCCGAGACACGCCGTCTGGTGATCTCGGTGCGTGACTGGCTCAGCCACGACACCTGGCGTTACCTGCACGGCACGGCGTCGCACTTCCTCGAGCGTTCGGCCCGCGCGAACGACGACCTGTCCGACTTGCGACGCGAGGTCGACTCGCTGCTCGCGGGGCTCGCCGCCTCGGTCGGGCTGATCGAGACCCGCATGACCCACGGCCCGGCGTGGCGGTTCCTCGACCTCGGGCGTCAGATCGAGGCGGCCCTGACAACAATCGACCTGCTGCGCGCCGCCCACGAGTCGGGCTCGCTCGCCAAACGCTCCACGCTCAAGGCGCTGCTCGAGGTGGTCGGTAGCGAGATGACCTACCGGGTCCGCTACCTCGATCGGGTCGAACAGCACGCGGTGCTCGACCTGCTGGTGATCGACGACTCGAACCCGCAATCGGTGCTCTACCAGGTCGCCCTGGTGGCCGAGCAGACCGGCTCACTGCCCGCCGAGGACGAGCAAGGCGCCGGCACGCTGACGCTCCGCAACGAGGTCTCGCACCGCGCGGCCGACGCGCTCGCCTTGCTGCACGAGATCACGCTCGATGACCTGAGCGCCACGCCCCCCACCGCCCTGCTCGGCGTGCTCGACCGTGTCGAAACCGTGCTGGGCGACATGCTCCACCACCTCACGCGACGCTACCTCTCGCACTCGGGCCCTCCGAGGCTGGTGGAAGAATCGCCGCCGTCCACGCGACCCGAAACCAAGTAGCCCCCTGCCCTGTCACCTGCGCGCAAGCCCAAGTCGATGCGATACCGTGTCACTCACATCACGCGCTACCTCTGCACCGACCGGGTCTCGGTCGGGCACAACGAGGCGTGGGTCAAGCCCGTCGAGGACCGCGACCAAAAGCTCCTCGCCTACCGGCTCGAGATCGACCCGGCGCCCTCGAGTCTCGCCTCGCGGTCCGACTTTTTCGGCAACGAGGTGGCGATGTTCTCGTTCTTCCAGGGGTACGAAAGCCTGGAGGTCCGATCGGTAAGCGAGATCGATCGCCAGACGCCCGCCGCGCCGGCGCCCGACGCCACGCCCCCCTGGGAAAGTGTGTGCGACACGACTCAGTTGGGCGACTCCGACCAGCGGCTGCGCGTGATCCAATTCGCCTACCCTTCGCCCCGCACCCCTTCGGACGAGGCGATCGGCGGCTACACCCGCGAGTCGTTCGCCGCGGGCAGGCCGGTGCTCGCCGCCGCCTGGGAGCTGATGTCCCGCGTGCACGCCGACTTCGAGTACGACCCAAACGCCACGCATGTCGGAACCCCCGTCGAGGAGGCCTTCGCGCTGAAGCGCGGCGTCTGCCAAGACTTCGCTCACGTGATGCTCGCCGGCTTGCGATCGATCGGGCTGCCCGCGCGCTACGTGAGCGGCTACCTCCGCACCAAGCCACCCGAGGGCAAACCTCGTCTGGTCGGGGCCGACGCCTCGCACGCCTGGGTCGACGTTTGGTGCGGCGCCGAGCACGGCTGGGTCGCTCTCGACCCGACGAACGACGTGCTCGTTGGCGTCGACCACCTCGTGGCCGCCCGCGGCCGCGACTACAGCGACGTCCCGCCGCTGCGCGGCGTGTTCCTCGGTGGGGTCCACCCGCAGATGGAGGTGAGTGTCGACACGGCGCCGCTCGACGAGCAAGGGGAGGAGTCGTCTCCCGCCGAGGCGACAAGATGACGCGTCCCGAGGAGGCCGTCGAAAGGTTATAGTCGCGTTCCCCCCCAGGCGCCCCGCCCGCAACTTCCCACCCGCTCCTCATGAACAACGACACCCGGCGCGAAGCGCGCGAGCTTCTTGGACTGTTTCGGTTTTCGCAGGCGAAGACTTTGGGACTGATCATCCTGAGTCTCCTGGCGGCCTCGGCGGCGGCTTTGTTGCCCGAGCACGCCGGCCTCGAGCCGGCACCACGTTGGGCGTTGTTCATCCTCGTCTTCTGCGCGGGGATGTGGGTCACCGAGGCGATCCCCGCGTTCGCCACGAGCCTGCTGGCGATCGGCCTATTGATCGCCATCCTCGGCCGCCCCGGCGGGGTGTTTGCCGAGGGGACGCACGACTGGGAGATGTTCATTCAGCCGTGGGGGAGCCCGCTGATCTGGCTCTTCTTCGGCGGTTTCTGCCTGGCGAGCAGCGCCGAGCTGACGGGCCTCGACCGGCGGCTCGCCTCGGTCGGCTTGGGGTACTTCGGCAACCGGCCCGCCACGGTCCTGTGTGGGTTGATGGCGGTCACCGCCGTGCTCTCGATGTTCATGTCGAACACCGCCACCGCCACGCTCGTGATGGCGATGCTCACCCCCGTGATCGCGGCCCGGCCGCCGAACGATCTCATCAGCCGCTCGCTGGTGATGGGCGTGGCGTTCGGCGCCAACCTCGGCGGCATGGGCACGATCATCGGCACGCCGCCGAACGCCATCGCGGCCGGCCTGCTGAAGGGCGAGGTCAACTTCGCCCAGTGGATGGTGCTCGCCGTGCCGCCGGCGCTATTGCTGCTTGCCCTGGCGTGGGGCTACCTGGTGCTCGTTTACCTGCGCGGCGAGGCGTTCCGCCACCAGACCGAGCTGTCGTTCGCCATGGCGCCGCGGGCCGATGTGGCCGTCACGAAGCAGCGGATTGTGATCGCCACGTTCGTCGCCACGATCCTGATGTGGGTCACCGGCCCGCTGCACGGCGTGCCGACCACCGTCACTTCGTTCATCCCGATCTGCGTGCTCACCGCCACCGGCGTGCTCGGCGCGAACGACATCCGGCGTATCCCGTGGGACATCCTGCTGCTGATCGCCGGCGGACTGGCGCTCGGCGTGGCGATGGACCGCACCGGCTTGGCCGCCTGGGCCGTGGAGCGGATGCCGATCGAGGGGCTCGCCCCGGCGGCGATCGCCGTGGGCTTCGGCTACGCGGCGCTCGTGATGTCGAACCTGATGAGCAACACGGCCACGGCGAACCTGGTGCTGCCGATCACCGTGGCGATCTTCTCCGCCAGCGACACGCGGCTCTGCGTGCCGGTGGCGTTGTGCGCTTCGGCGGCGATGTGCCTGCCGATCTCAACGCCCCCCAACGCGATCGTCTACGGCTCCGGCCAACTCTCGACCAAAGAGCTGATCGCCGGCGGCGCCCTGGTGGGGGTCGTGGCGCCGCTGGTCACGGTCGGCTGGGTGCGGCTGGCGCTGGGGTGGATTTGAATTGGAATCGTTGGGTGGCGGTGAGATAAAGCCCTGCGTCATCGGCCACGATCGTCGGGGCAGCGAGCTGCTTAGAGCGGTTTTCGAATTGGTGTGGACGAGGGGGGAAGCGATTGTCGGCGTGGCGAGGAAGCCGAAGCAGGCAATGCGGTGCATTGTCGATGCAGGCTGACGAAGCCATGACGCCGATCGCGAGCCGAGCGTCTACACCAATGAGCAAACCGCTCTAGCCGACGACGTGTGCATTGTCTTGGCAAGCACAGCCGAACGACTCGATGACCGGCAGCGCCGATCGAGTCTTCGATGGTGATCGAAGGCCCTCTCACCCTAAACCCCATACCTCGACTGCAGTCGAGAAGTTCAGACCCGCTCGCTAAGGGCCAGCCGCCCCGCAACCGCGACGATTTGACGCCCGGTTTGGGCGTCCGCAGTGGGGCAAATTTTGGTAGGCTGCGCAGCGACGGGGCGCGTCGCCCCGGAGTTGGAAAAGGAGCCCCAAAATGTCCGCCGTCACCACCCAAAAACCTGTTCCCCCAGCCGCGAGCAAGAAGATCCAGCCCGCCAACGCCTTCGATCTCTCGGCATACGGCATCACCAAGCCGCTGGTGCTACGCAACGCCTCGGTCGCCGAGCTGTACGAGCACGGCATCCAGCGCGATCACTCTCAGATCGCCTCGTCGGGCGCCCTGGTGGCGTACTCCGGCGAGAAGACCGGCCGCAGCCCCAAGGACAAGCGTGTGGTGCGTGAGCCGGGGAGCGAGCAGGACGTTTGGTGGGGCGATGTGAACATCCCGCTCTCGCCCGAGTCGTTCGACAAGAACCGCTCCATGGCGATCGACTTCCTCAACGCGCAAGACGTGGTCCACGTGGTCGACGGCTACGCCGGATGGTCGCCCGAGGAACGGATCAAGGTGCGGATCATCTGCTCGCGGCCGTACCACGCGTTGTTCATGCACAACATGCTGATCCGCCCCACGGCCGAGGAGCTCGCGGACTACGGCGAGCCCGACTTCGTGGTGCTCAACGCCGGGCAGTGCCCGGCCGACACGAGTGTCGAGGGCGTGGAGAATGAGACCAGCGTGGCGCTGAACTTCGCCACGGGCGAGTTCGTTATCCTCGGCAGCGAGTACGCCGGCGAGATCAAGAAGGGGGTGTTCACCATCATGAACTACCTCTTGCCCAAACGCGGCGTGCTGTCGATGCACTGCTCGGCCAACGTCGACAGTGAAGGCCACGCGGCGCTCTTCTTCGGCCTCTCGGGCACCGGCAAGACTACGCTCTCGGCCGACCCCAAGACCAACCTCATCGGTGACGACGAGCACGGCTGGGGTCCCAACGGCGTGTTCAACATCGAGGGGGGCTGCTACGCCAAGTGCATCAACCTCTCGCCCGAGGGCGAGCCCGAGATCTACCACGCGATCCGCTTCGGCACGGTGCTGGAGAACACGGTGCAGGACCCCGTGACCAGGGACGTCGACTACTCGGACGTCTCGCTCACGCAGAACACGCGGGCCAGCTACCCGATCGAGTTCATCCCGCACGCGGAGATCCCGTGCGTGGGCGACCACCCGCGCGACATCGTGTTTCTCACGTGCGACGCGTTCGGCGTGCTGCCGCCCGTGAGCCTGCTCACGCCCGAGCAGGCGATGTACCACTTCATCAGCGGGTACACCGCCAAGGTGGCCGGCACCGAGGTGGGCGTCACCGAGCCGTCGGCCACGTTCAGCGCGTGCTTCGGGGCGCCGTTCCTCGTGTGGCACCCTGCCAAGTACGCCGAACTGCTGGCCGGCATGATGCGGCAGCACGGCTCGCGGGCTTACCTGGTGAACACCGGCTGGAGCGGCGGGGCGTACGGCACGGGAGAGCGGATGAGCCTCAAGGTGACGCGTGCGATCATCGACGCGATCCACGACGAGCGTCTGCTCAAGGCCGAGACCGCGTCCGACGAGTTCTTCGGGCTGAAGGTGCCGCGGCGCTGCCCGCACGTTCCCTCGGAGCTGCTGCTGCCAGAGAACGCGTGGGCCGACAAGGCGGCTTACGAGAAGACGGCCCGCAAACTAGCCGGCCTGTTCGTCGAAAACTTCAAGAAGTACGAGGCCGACACCTCGGCCGAGGTGAAGGCGGCCGGGCCCAGAGTGGGCTGATCAGGGTCGGCTGACGCTGTAGGGAACGCCCTCTGTGGCGTTCCAGCCCCGGGTACGCGCTTATCCACACCGTTTCGAGGGCTCGGCAGACTCGTCCGCCGGGGTTCGGACCGCACAGAGGGCGGTCCCTACAGGGCGCCCACCGGGCCTCAGTCGTCCACTTCCGCCACGGCGGTCGCCGTGGCGTGGCTGCGGCAGTGGCTGATCGACAGGTGGATGCGGCTGGCTCCGGAGCGGTCGAAGATGTCGCGCGCCGCGACTACGCCCACCTGGCGGTGGCGTTGTGCCGCGGCGTCGGCGTGCCGGCCCGCTACCTGGCGGACTACACGGTCAACCTGCAGCCGCCCGACTAACTCGGCGCCTTCGAGGCGTTCCTCGACGGCCACTGGTACTTGTTCGAGGCGAAGCACTTGGCTCCGGTGAAGGACTTCGTGCGCATCGGCACGGGCCGCGACGTGGCCAACGTGGCGTTTGCCATGCTAAACGTCGGCGCGGTGCTGCAAGCCAAGACGGTCTCGGCCGTGTGGCTCGACGGCGCGCCCGCCTCGCAAGACCCGCCGCCGGCCGAAGAGCCCGTGGCGACGGCGTGAGGCGGGGCGGTTTGCGAGAACGGTCGAGCTAGCCAAGACGGGTGCCGGATGCCTGCTCAACAGACGCGTTTTCGACATGCTCGGTTTCCGGCGCCGTCGAGTGCAGCCAGCGCAATGATTAAACTGATAGCGATCGCCTCGGGCTCCGGAACTGCAACAAAATCTCCCACTTCGGCATAGAACGTGAAAGAGTGATCTTCGAGGTCCCAAACCGTCATCCTTAAACGCCTTACGGCCTGCATGGCGTTCCAGCTGGCAAGGTCGTCAGGAATTATGGCGTGGTCAAAAACACGACCGCCAGTGAGCACCTCAAGCGGTACAACCGGTTCGTCGCCCGAGGGTTCTGCGATGGTGATCTGACTCAATTGCTCAGTTAATTGACGTTGCTGTTCGACACTCAGGCCCGCCGCTGGGCCCGGTTGAAAGTTCGTAAAGTCTTGAAGCTCAATTCGCCAGGAAGCTTTCTCGAACAAGGTCACATCGCCTGTGCTGGCGGATACAGGAGTCAATTCCCCACCAACGGTTAACTCATCATATACGCCGGGTTTCCATGGTACTCCAGGTCCGCAATCGCAGATTGAAATTGCGTCGTCTGCCGATGCGATTTGCAATCCCGGCCCGTCCTCTGGCGTATCGAGCACATGACCAGATATGGACATTGACGCGGTGTATGGTTGTTCGGTGCTGTAGTATAGAGCGCCCCCCAAACCTTCGGTCAAAGAGGGGGCATTTGAACCCATGTCACCTTCGATCGTGAATCGACCCAAGATGTGATCTCCAACCCCAAGTCCATATGGAATGGGCGTGTTAGAAGGACTCTTGGCCGAGGTGATTTCCGCCGAGAAGCTCAGCGTCAGCGTTTTGGCATGGGCCTCAGCATAAATTGAGGCAGCCACTGCCACGCCAACAACCCCGTGAAGCAGGTATCGCATATTGATCTGAGCTTGTATCGAGTTGGTTATTGCAGAATTCCGACGACAGTACTCAAGGCCGGAATCACGCGGCAATGTCACTTGGGTTCCCACGGTAAAGTTGTCCGTAAAACGCACTTTCGCTGGGTTCTGAAACCAGCTGGGCCCGAGATCCTGAAACCTTGCCGCCTCCCCCCCCCGTGACGACTTGACGCTTGTTTTCACGTCCACGGCGGGACGATTCTTTGATAAGGTACGTTTCAGTGGCGCAGCGTAGCGCCCTCCGTCAAGGGCGCGTTCCCCATTTCGTAGTAGTGCGACCCCGCCACCGAAGCCGAGTGATGACCCCCCAGGGGTCGCCCCGCACGACGACGGTTCCTGCCGCTCCCGGTTCGCCGGGAAACGTACTGACCGGAAAGGAGCCGACTGACCTTTGGGGAGGGGGAATCTGCTAGTCGTCCACTTCCGCCACGGCGGTCGCCGTGGCGTGGCTGCGGCAGTGGCTGATCGACAGGTGGATGCGGCTGGCGCCCGAGCGGTCGAAGATGTCGCGGGCCCCGCCGCGTAGCATGACCGATGGCGCCCCGCCCCGTTCGTTGCGCACCTCGACGTCGCGCCACGCGACGCCGCGCACGAATCCGGTGCCCAGCGCCTTCAAGACCGCTTCCTTGGCGGCCCAGCGGCCGGCGTAGTGCTGGGTGGCCGCCTTGCGCGAGGAGCAGTACTCGATCTCGTGCTCGGTGTAGACACGGGCGATAAACAGCTCGCCGTGCCGCTCGACCATCTGCGCGATCCGCAGACACTCGATGATGTCGGTCCCGATGCCGAGAATGGCCATGGTAGTTGCTAGGCGCTAGTTGCTAGGCGCTAGTTCGAAAGGGCAACTCCCAGTAACTAGCAACTAGCGCCTAGCAACTAGCGACTCTGAACTCCGTCACGCGTCGAGGGCCTGGGCCAGGTCGGCGATCAGGTCTTCGGTGTTCTCGATGCCACACGCCAGGCGGATCATGTTGTCGTCGATGCCAAAACGCTCGCGTTCCTCGGGCGTGCACTTGTAGTAGCTCATCACGAGCGGCTGCTCGATCAGCGTTTCAACGCCGCCGAGACTCGGCGCGATCCGGCAGATCTGGGTCGAGTCGACCACGTTGGCCGTCGCACGCCAGTCGGCGTCCTTGATCAGGAACGTGACCAGCCCGCCGTAGCCGCGCATCGTGCGCTTGGCCACCTCGTGGTCGCGGTGCGACTCGAGGCCGGGGTAGTAGACCTTCTCGACGCGCGGGTGCGACTCGAGGAACTGGGCCACGGCCAGGCCGTTGTCGTTGTGGCGCTGCATGCGGAGCTCGAACGTCTTCAGGCCACGGAGCAGCAGGTAGATGTTCTGCGGGCCGTTGACGGCGCCCATAATGCCACGCAGGTTGCGGACGCTCTCGAGTTGGGAATTGGAGCCGGCGACGACTCCTGCCAGCAGGTCGTTGTGGCCGCCGAGGTACTTGGTGGCCGAGTGCAGCACATAATCGACCCCCGCCTCGATCGGCCGCAGGTTGTAGGGCGTGGCGAGGGTCGCGTCGATGAGGGTCTCGACCTCGTTGCGGCGTCCGACCTCGACGAACCGCTCCAGGTCGATGCAGCTCTGGTGCGGGTTGGTGGGCGACTCGCTGATGAGCATCCGCGTGGCAGGCGTGATGGCCGCCTCCATCGCGGCGTAGTCGCCCGTCTTGACCTGCAGGGTCTTCACGCCGAAACGCGAGAGGTGCTTGTTGCAGAACTCGCGGCTGCGGTGATAACACTCGTCGAAGAAGATCACCTCGTCACCGGCCGACAGCTTGGCCGTGAGCAGCCCGACGAACGCCGCCATGCCGCTGGAGTAGAGCACCGACGTCTCGGCCCCTTCGAGAGCGGCGAGCTTGCGCTCGGCGACGCGCTCGCCCGGGTTGCCGTAGCGGCCGTACTCCTCGCGTTGCTCGTCGTTCTCGATAAAGTCGATGATCGACTTCGTGTCTTCGAAGGTGTAAGTCGATGCGCAGAAGATGGCGTCGGTGATCGCGTCGCCGACCTTCTGCCGGGCCTCGCCGCCGTGCACGGCGACCGTGGAGGGGCCCGGCGAGGGGGTCAGCCCGGCCGCCGGCATGCCGGCGGCGAGGGGATCAGCGGCCGATTGGTTGCGAGCGGGTTTTGTCACGTTCGTTTCGGTCGTGGCCATGGGGCTTTCGATCGCGGCGGCCAAGCTCGGTGCGAGCGGGGCTGCCTCGGGGGAAAGGACGGCGTAGGCCGGGCACAAAAAAACCGCCTACGCAGACCTGTGTTGCGTGGCGGACGAACCGAATACGTGCTGAAGAATACAATGCCGGCCGCGGCCCATGGGTGTGGGCGGCGGCAGGCGTTGGCTCTTTAGCAGTTTCGGCTGCAAGCGGCCACAAATCACCGGTGTTTATACCACTCTAACGAGCCGCACGCGCCGAGGCAATGGCCCCGATGCGGCGTCGGGGCCATTTCGTCCAGGTGAGGCATGAAACTGGTGAGGCATGAAAAAGGGGCGCCCGGCATGCGGGCGCCCCCATCGATTTGCCGAATTGTCTTGAGCAAAGGATCAGGAGTTCTGTCCCTGGTTGCCCGATTGCTCAGTGCCGCCGCCCTGCGGCTTGCTGTCGCCCGATTTTCTCGCCTGACGCTTGACCGACACTTGCTTGCCGTCTTGTGTCAGCGACTCGGCCATCACCAGCATCCGGTCGTTGGCCTTCACAGGCACGCCACGGACCGTCAGCTTGGCGTCCTCACTCAGGTCCAGCTCCGCTAGGCGGCTTGCTTGGCCGGCGTCGACAAGAATTTTCTTGTCGTCGCTGCTTGTCATGACAAGCAACCTGTGCTTCTCGCCACGCACTTGAACGTCGCGCGTGTCGGTCACGGCGCCCTCGATCGGCTTGGGCTGGCGGTCGACCTGGTGCTTGATGTCGCCTTGCTTCGCCTGCTGGGCCAGAATCACCCGCTTGTCCTTGACCTTGGTCACCGGGCCGGTGGCCGTCAACAGGCTGCCCTTCTTGAGATTGAAGTCCGGTAGGTCCGACTTCGGACCGAGGTCAACCACCGCCGTCTGGTCCTGGTTCTGCATGCCACGCACCATCACCACCGTGTGTTCCGTGCCGCGAACCTTCACGGTTTTTTGCTTGTCGATCGAGCCCGAGACGCGGAAGGCCTTGGACGACCGCTGCGATTGCTGGTTACTCGCCTGCTGGCCCGAATTCTGCTGACTCGGATCCCGCTGCGAGGCTAGCGAACCGGCTTCGTCGTCCACCCATTCGTTGTTGAACGAGTAGTACTCAATGTCTTCGTAGAAGCCGTCGTTGTCCCAGTCGTAGTAAGAGGTGTAGGCGTCGAAAAAGCCGTCGTTGTCGTAGTCGTGGTAGTTGTGGGAATACTCGTACGTTTCGATCGTGTCGTCGTAGGCGTCCCATCCGTCGTAGTAGGTGTAGCCGGGGTCGTACGAATCATAGAACCACGAGTCGTCGCTGGCGGTCGAATCGTAGCCGTAGTACGTGTCGTTGTCCGTGTCGTACTCAAGCGACGTCCGATCGTTGTTGCCATAGATCTCGTCGTCCCACACCCCCCAACGTTCGTCTGTGGGGTTGTAGTCGTTGCCGTCGAACATCTCGGTCACGTCGTACCAAGCGTCGTCCTCATAGTAGGGGGAGGACTGCTCCCAATCGGTCGTGGTGGCGGCGAAGGTCGGAGCAGCTACCAAGATCGCGGCGGAGCCTGCGAGCCAGCGGAACTTCGCCCCGAGCCTCGATACGGTCAATCCAAAATGGCTAAGCATGATTTCTCCTGTGTGTTTGAGTGAACGGACTCGATATTCGATGACAGACGCATCGAGTGCTTCTGCGTCTTCAGCCGAGGAGAAGGGAGG